>NZ_CP187479.1:1722500-2022500 GCF_049818055.1 Desulfosceptrum tomskiensis | reverse complement strand
AAATCATCGGGGCGCTCGGCCACGGGAGCATGTGGCTGGCCGACGACGCCTTGCGCATCCGCCAGGGGGCTGTCACCGGCTTCGAGGCTCCCTACCACCAGGTGAAGAAACTGCGTGCCTCCAACCTGCTGCTGGGTCCCCTGCTTGCCAAGTACGGCCGGGCCAGGATCGCTCTCCCCGGCGGCTGCAACATCGGCTCCCGTCCCATGGACCTGCACTTTAAAGGCCTGACCGGCCTGGGCGCCGATTTGCGGCTGGAGAACGGCTACATCATCGGCCGCGCCGACCGCCTGAGCGGGGCCAGGGTCTACCTCGACTTCCCCAGCGTGGGGGCGACCGAAAACATCGTGATGGCCGCCGTTCTCGCCGAAGGACAGACGATTATCGAAAACGTCGCCAAGGAGCCGGAAATCGTTGACCTCGCCAACTTCCTGAACGCCTTGGGCGCCAGGATCAGAGGGGCGGGGACCGACGTCATCAAGATTGAGGGCGTCAGGTCCCTGGACAGGCAGGTGCGCTACGCCGTCATCCCGGACCGCATCGAGGCCGGCACGTTTATGGTCGCCGCCGCCGCCACCGGCGGGGACGTCACCCTGGAGAACGTCATCCCCACCCACTTTGAGCCCTTGAGCGCCAAGCTGCGGGAGGCCAACGTCCATGTCGAGGAGTTCGAGGACAGCGTCCGCGTGTGGACGCCGGAGCCTCTCCGGCCAATCAACATCAAAACCATGCCCTATCCCGGTTTTCCCACCGACATGCAGTCCCAGATGATGAGCCTGCTCTCGATCGTCCCGGGTACGAGCATCATCGTGGAGAACATCTTCGAGAACCGTTTCCAGGTGGCCCAGGAGCTTCGCCGGATGGGCGCCCGGATCAAGGTCGAGGGACGCGTCGCCGTCGTCGAGGGCGTCGGGCACCTGCAAGGCGCGCAGGTCAAGGCCACCGATCTCAGGGCCGCCGCCGCCTTGGTCATCGCCGGGCTGGCCGGGCACGGCCAGACGGACATCTACAACGTCCACTTCCTCGACAGGGGTTATTTCAACCTGGAGTCCAGGCTTATCGCGCTGGGGGCTGACGTGACGCGCCAATGATGTCCGTCGTTATCCTGGGCGTCGGCCGGGTCAAGGAGCCTTTCCTGAGGGCCGGCATCGAGGAGTACCTGCGCCGGCTCAAGCCTTACGTCCGCGTCACGGTCGTCGAGGTGCCCGAGGAGCCTTTCGGCCCCTATCCCGGAGAGGCGGAACGGGCGGCGGTGGTGGCGCGGGAAGGCGACAAGCTGCGGCGTCATCTCCAGGACGATGCCTATGTGGTGGCTCTGGACCCCAAAGGAAAACAGGTCTCCAGCGAGGAATTCGCCGGGCTGCTGGAGAAGCGGGCTCTTGAAGGGCGCAGCCGCATCACCTTCGTCGTCGGCGGCCCGCTGGGCTTAAGCCTCGATCTCCTTGGCCGGGCCGACGAGGTCATTTCCTTTTCATCCATGACCTTTCCGCACCAGCTCTTCCGGCTCATCTTGGTCGAGCAGCTCTACCGCGCCTTCAAGATCTCCCGCCGCGAACCGTATCACTGGTAGCCCTTTCCGTTTTGACCCGTATGGCTGCAATAGATCCGCCGCAAAAGGATGAGCAAGAACGAGCGGGAATGCGTATAACCCCTCTGTTGCTGCCAGGACGCCCGGCGATGGCAGGCAGAGGGCTTGCGTTGCTGTGTTAACATGTATCCAGATTTTTCCATCAGGACTGTGCCGGTTGCCTGACGGTTCGGTTCGTACAAGCGGGGCAGGAAGGAAAAGGGGTTGGGGGCCGTTTTGCAACAGTCCCATGAAGAAGGGCTCTTCTTCGTAGCCTGGCGCCCCACCTTTTTATTGCTTTTTTTGCTCGGGGCCTGGCTGGAGCGCGCCACCGGTTTTCTGGACGTCATCCTGGAGATCGTGCTGGTGAGCGTCCTGCTCTTGGCGGTGAAAACGGGGCTGGCGGCCGGACTGGCCGCCGTCCTGGCCGCCGTCCTGCTGCTGGTCCGTTCCCGGGCCAAAGCATCCGCAGCCGGACGACGGTAGCCCGACGAACGGCAGCCTGATGATACGTGCGGGGGTTGGTGATGGGCATCGGCAAAATCTTTACGCGCAAGGAAGACGAGGACGTCGAGATCCAGGAGCGTATGGTGCTGCTGGAAATCCGCCGCTCGCGTAAGGACGGCCGCATCCTGAGTAAGAAGATCCTGCGTTTCCTCACTCCCCGGGAGGAAAGAGAGATTCTTCACCGTTACAGGCAAATGGATGAATCTTTGTAATAAATGTCATTTTTCCGGGGCTGTCGGCGTTTCACGGGCCCTGTCTGGTGAATTGCGGCAGAGCCAGATTGAGAATTGCTTCGGCAGTATTTGCCAATTGCTCAAAAAGCCTGCTTATCTCCCAAATTTGTCCCTCAACGGTTCCAGAGAGACCTTGATTCCCTATAAAAAGTTCTTTTCCCCAGCAGGAATATGAGTATGTGCAACGAATAACATGGACAGTGGGTTGCGCAGCCTGAACGCTGCCGGATGAGCGAAGGTTGAGAAGGATACCTGTCGCTATTTTTTGCTTGTCTGGGGCCGTTCCGGCCGTTTTCTGCCAAATTGACAGGTCAGGGTTGGCGTGCTACGCTAAACCAGTCAAAATGGCTGGGGTTTGTAGTATCCTTTGCGAGGATACGTCGAGTGCCGGTTGTCGGTCAATTGGTTAGTTTGCGTGAGGAGGAGGGTTGCTGGGAAAAAGTTTTTTGGCTTTGGTCGCCAGGCATCAAGCCTAGTAGTTTAGTCTAAGGAGGCGTGATGATCGTTATGTTCAAGCCGAAAGTCCCGCAAAAGGACCTTAATTATCAGGAACTGCGGATCTATACGGACGAAGAACTGCAGAACCCGTCCGACGAGGAGCTTAAGGAGTTTAAGATCAAGTACGACATCCCCATGCTGGAACAGTTGGAATCCGGGCCGTGGCCCAGCTTCGTGGCCGACCTCAAGGTTGAGGCGCTGCGCAGAAGGAAGCTGGCCGATGACCGGCTGATGATCAACAGGGACGTCGTGGAAGACCTGATGGGCCAGCTCGAGGTTTCCTTTGTGGACGGCGAAACCCACTGGAAGCACGGCGGCATCGTGGGCGTGAACGGTTACGGCGGCGGCGTCATCGGCCGTTACTCCGACCTGCCCGACAAGTTCCCAGGGGTCGCGCACTTCCATACCGTCCGCCTGAACCAGCCGGCCAGCAAGTTCTATAAGACCGACTTCCTGCGCGCCCTTGCCGACCTCTGGGAGCTGCGCGGCAGCGGTGTATTCAACATGCACGGTTCCACGGGTGACATCATCCTTCTCGGCACCTTCACCGAGCAGCTCGAGCCGATCTTCCAGGAGTGCACCCACCACCTCAGCCAGGACATCGGCGGCTCCGGCTCGAACCTGCGCACGCCGGAGTGCTGCGTCGGCAAGGCCCGTTGCGAGTTTGCCCTTTACGACACCCAGGAAATGTGCTACGAGATGACGATGCACTACCAGGACGAGCTGCACCGCCCGATGTTCCCGTACAAGTTTAAGTTCAAGTTCGACGGCTGCCCCAACGGCTGTGTGGCATCCATCGCCCGTTCCGACCTGTCCTTCATCGGCACCTGGCGGGACAACATCCGCATCGACCAGGACGCCGTCCAGGGCTACATCGCGGGCGACCTCATCCCGGGCGGCGGCTCGCACCGCGGCCGCGACTGGGGCAAGTTCGACATCTACAAGGAAGTCGTCGACCGCTGCCCGAGCGGCTGCATGAAGTACGAGGACGGCGTGCTGACCATCGACGACGCCAACTGCGTGCGCTGCATGCATTGCATCAACACCATGCCGCGTGCCCTGCGTCCGGGGACCGATACCGGCATCAGCATTCTCTGCGGCGCCAAGGCCCCCATTCTTGAAGGCGCCCAGATGGCTACCCTGATCGTGCCCTTCATGAAGGCCGAGCCGCCTTACGACAACATCAAGGAAGCCATCAACAGGATGCAGGAGCTGTGGATCGAAGAGGGCAAGAACCGCGAGCGTATCGGCGAAATGATCCAGCGCATCGGCCTGCCGGCCTTCCTCGAGGCTTGCGGACTTCCTCCCGCGCCGCAGCACGTCTGGCGCCCACGCGAGAACCCGTACATCTTCTGGAAAGAAGAGGACGTGCCGGGTGGCTGGAAGCGCGACATCAACGACTACAGGAAGCGCCACGCGAGATAGTCGGGCTTACGTTTGCCGCTTAACGGCAGCGTGACGGTGAACAAGCGAAACACAATTTCTCTCACGGGAGGGTGTTAATATGGGTCTTTCTTCGACCAAGTTTGGGGTGTACGACCCTGCGAACCCCAACAAGGACCGTATCACGGACATCGGGCCGCGCCACTACTGGGATTTCTTCCCGCCGATCATCCAGCGGAACTACGGCAAGTGGCTGTACCACGAAGTCCTGGAGCCTGGCGTGATTGTACACGTTTCCGAGACGGGTGAGAAGGTTTACACGGTGCGCGCCGGCGGGATGCGCATCATGAGTGCGGCCTTCGTGCGCGAGATCTGCGACGTCGCCGACAAGCACTGCGATGGCTACGTCCGCTTCACCACCCGCAACAACGTTGAGTTCCTCGTCGACAGCTACGAGAAGATCGAGCCCCTCAAGAGGGAGCTGGAGAGCCGCAAGTTCTACTCCGGCAGCAACAAGTTCCCGGTCGGCGGGACGGGCGCCGGCATCACCAACATCGTCCACACCCAGGGCTACATTCACTGCCATACGCCGGCCACCGACGCCTCTTCGATGGTCAAGGCCCTGATGGACGAGCTCTACGAGTACTTCGGCAGCATGACCCTGCCGGCCAAGGTGCGCGTTTCGATGGCCTGCTGCCTGAATATGTGCGGCGCCGTGCACTGTTCCGACATCGCGCTGCTGGGCTACCACCGCAAGCCGCCGATCATCGACCACGAGTGGCTCGCCAAGATGTGCGAGATCCCCACGGTTATCGCTTCCTGCCCGAAGGCCGCCTTCTCGCCGGCCACGACCCCGGACGGGAAGAAGACGGTCAAGCTGAAGGAAGAGCGCTGCATGTTCTGCGGGAACTGCTACACCATGTGCGCCGCCCTGCCGCTCTCCGACAAAGAGGGCGACGGCGTGGTCGTGCTGGCGGGCGGCAAACTCTCCAACCGCATCTCGCCGCCGAAGTTCTCGAAGGTTATCGTTCCCTTCCTGCCCAACAACTTCCCGCGGTTCCCCGAGGTATGCGAAACCGTCAAGCGTATCGTCGAGGTCTACGCGAAGCATGCTAACAAGTACGAGCGGCTTGGCGACTGGGCGGAGAGGATCGGCTGGGAGAAGTTCTTCGAGCTCTGCGAACTGCCCTTTACCGAACACCTTATCGACGACTACCGTCTGGCGTACGATACGTACCGGACGAGCACCCAGTTTAAGTACACGGACGCCGCGTGGGCGGTTTCCAAGGCTGCGGGTGGCGTAGACTAGTACTACCCTGCCCCACAATATTTGAGGGGAGGTTTGATGAGTGGACGAGATTAAGAAAATCATTGTGGATTACCTAACCAACGCCAAGAAGTCCAAACACTACTTCAAGGACCTGGAGACTGCCGTCAAGAAGCAGATTCCCGGGGCCGGTATGCGGGACGTTAAGAAAGCCTGCAACGAGCTGGTCAGCGAGGGGACAGTCGCCTACTTTATGACCGGCAGCACCACTATGTACGTCCTGGCCAGCCGCCAGGGAGAAACCTCCGACATGGATTAAGATTTACTTGATTCGTTGAGGCCGCTCGCCCGTTGCCGGCGGGCGGCCTTTTCCTTGTATGGAAGGAGTGAACAGCCGGTGCCGGAACCCAGAGATTCTGAAAGCTGGATCCAAGAGCAGAAGCAAATACTTAAAGACAATCCGGAATGCGCAACGGCCCTTTACAACCTGGGCGTAGTGGCTATGCAGGAGGGCCGGCTGGACGAGGCGGAGAGGTACTTCAAGGATGCCATCCTGGATGGCGCCCGCATGTTTGAGGCCTGGGTGAACCTCGGTTACATCTTCTACAAGAAGGGCGATCTCGAGGGAGTGATCGAAGCTAACCGCAGGGCGGTCCAGATCGAACCCCGCTATGCGCGTGGGTACGCCAACCTCGGCTTTGCGTACCTGCAGGAGGTCCGGACCGAGGAAGCAATTGATGCCCTGCAAAAGGCCATTGAGTTGAACCCCGAGATCGTCCAGGCCTGGGCCAACCTCGTCAGCGCCTACCTGCAGAAGGATGACGTCGAGCAGGCGGTCCGGACCGGTGAAAAACTGGTGGCCCTGGCGCCTAATTTCGGCCTGGGCCACAATAACCTGGCCTACGCGTATTACCTGCAGGGTGAGCATGCCAAGGCCGTGAAGCACGTCGACCTGGCCATGGCGTACGGTTACCCGATCCATCCCGACTTCCTCAAGGAACTGGAACCCTACCGCGGAGAGCGAGGCGGGGACGGCGATGCTTGATGAGCTGTTTGCCCGCTACGAGCAGCTGGGGTTGGCGGCCGACCTGGCCTTTGAGAGGATGCAGCGCGAGTACGCCGACGCCGTCAAGTGCGAGCGGGGCTGCACGGACTGCTGTCACGCCCTGTTCGGACTTTTCCCGGTCGAAGCGGCCTACCTAAAGGATCGGTTCGATAAACTCGACCCGTCCTTGCAGCAGGAAATCCTGCAACGGGCCGACGAAGCCGAGGAGCGGCTGAAGCAGCTCCAGGAAAAGTTGAACGACGCCTTTTCTGACGACCCCGAGATGCAGTCCTACGCCATGGCCAGAGAACGCGTCAGGTGCCCGCTCCTCAGCGACGAGGGCGACTGTGCCCTTTATCCTTTTCGACCGGTTACCTGCCGCGTTTACGGCATCCCCACCACCGTTCAGGGTGTCGGGCGGGCGTGCTGGAAGGCGGCCTTCGCCCCCGGCCGGCCTTATCCGGCTTTTAACCTCGACCGCCTGCACAGGGAACTGTATCAGATGTCCCAATCCCTCCTGCAGAAGGACGGGGAGGACGACCTGGACCGTGCGGCCCTGCTTATCCCCGTGGCGGCTGCTTTGAAAACGCCGCTGGAAAGCCTCCTGCGCGGCGAGTTTGTGCCGGAATAAAAAAGGCCCCGGTGAAGGCCGTTAAAGGCTGCCGTAGGCGGCCTGAAGCTGGCGGTTAAAGCGAACTGCGGCCCGCCTAGCGAACCTTAGTGCTCAGCGCTCAGCGCTAGTTTGGCCAGTTCGCCGATGGTCTTGGTGACAAGCGCTCCTTCCTTGTAGACCTTGGCTTCTTCAGTGTCATTTTGCAGTTCCAGCAGCCGCTCCCGCACGCCGCCCGTTCCCAGGCAGCCGAAGAAACGCACCGCGTTCCCTCTGGTCTCGGGGTCGGGGCTGTCCAGCAACGGCTTGACCCGCCTGGTCGCCTTCCCCGCAAGGTCGGGTCTTTCCTGCGCGATCCGGGTTAAGGCCCGCAGCACGACCGGCCGCAGGGCGTCGTCTTCGAGCAGCGGGAAGAGCCGGGGGAGGTAGCCCCCGAAGAGGCCCGGCGCCGCGGCCATGATCTCCCCGATGGCGTCGACGCTCCCCCAATAAGAGGCGCTGGAGGTTTCAAAGGGAGTAAACAGTCCTCGCAGAATAGCCACGGCCGAGGTGGGATCGACGGGGGCCAGCACCGTGACCACCCTGCCCAGGGCCTCCGCCGCCCGCAGGCGGAGCAGCTCGTCGTTCGAATGCAGCAGCCGCTGGATGTACCTGCCGGTCTTCTTGTCGAGCCGGGCGGATGCGACAACCGGTTCCAGCCGGTACTCCCTGATGCAGCGCTCGACCTCTTCTTTGGTCAGCTTCCGCGGCTCTTCTCCGGCGGCTTCCGGTTCGTCGCCCGCCGTCTTGCCGGGGGACGCGGCCCTGCTTTGCGAAAGCCTTTGGAGCACGCCCTCTTCCTTTACTTCCCGAATATCCTGGTGCAGTCTGACAAAGGAGAGAGCTCCTTTTACTGCGCGGCCCGCCAGGACCTTTTCCGGATAAATCCGGTTGGTCTCGAGGTCATACCCCTCGACGATTTTGTGGAGGTAATCCTCTTCGGGCAAGAGATCCCATGCGAGGTCCCAGTCCATGTCGCAGGCGAAAACCAGCGCCTCGGCAAAAGCCTCCCCCAGGTTGTGGCCGGTAACATCGCAAACATAGACGGCGCCGCAGTTTGCGCAACGCCCCACGGGCATCTCCCGGGCCGCGCCATCCTCTACTTCCTGCGGCCTTTCGATGGATAAACCGCAAAAAGGGCACGCCGCCTCTGCCGAAGTCTGTTCGACCGATGGCCGCATCTTTCAGTCCCCCGCTCCGGGTATTTCCAGGGTATGACACGAGCTTCCGGGGCTGCAAGACTTGGTGGTCAGCTTGGCCTTCTTTCCTTTGCCGCTGCCCATAACGGCATTGGCTCTGCTGATCACCCGGTCGGCTTCCTCCGAACCGCAATCGGGGCACTTGATCTCCACCTTTTCGCCGGCGTCACGGAAAAGCTTTTCGAAAAGCCTCCCGCAAGCGGCGCAACGGAATTCATAAATGGGCATGTTCCCTTATCACCCCTTGAATTAAACTAAGCGCGACCGGTCGTGCCCTGGATTGTTTCGTTTGTCTTCGCGCTTCCCGTATACGAGAATAAATTTACCACGGGGGAGGCGGCCCTTGCAACTCGTAAGGATGCTGCCGGGCGGATCCCTCTCTCGAACGGGCGGCGTAAAAATGGCCGTGGACGGCCTCAAGGCATTACCTCGCCGAGGCGGGCGGCCGGACTGGATAGCAGCAGAGGTGTCAAAAAAAGTTATGTGCCAGCAGAAGGATTATACCCGTGGATAACGAACATTTAACATGGGTTTCAAAGGTTGCGCAACCGGGTACAGCACTCCATTTTCCTGGGGCTAACGTGAAAATCCCGGCATACCGGACAATGGCTAAAAATAAGGTTCAGTGAGCATACGATCCGGGAGGGATCGGTATGCTTCTTGATTGTGATTTTGTGAGCAATCCTTAAGGCTTGACCTGTTTTCTGTAATAGGCTACATTCATAGTTGGAAGAAGGTTATCCGCTGATTGGTGGATCAACTGACGAATCACTAAAATCACTTTATGTAGGGGTAAGGAGGTATTCCTATGTTCGTAGTGACCATCGACCAGGACAAGTGCGACGGCTGCGGAGAATGCGTCGAGGCCTGCCCGGCCCAGTGTCTGGTGTTGCAAGACGGCAAGGCCGCCGTCGACGAATCCACCGACTGCATGGGTTGCGAGACCTGTGTTACCGTCTGTCCGAACGGTGCCCCCTCGCTGAGTGAGGTGTAACACCTCTCACAGGCGATTACCCGGTACCGGGAGGTGAAAGGGAGAGATAAGCTTCCAGTAGGCTGCGCAAACCCAACTGCTTATGGCCGGAACGACGGGAAGCTTTGCGCCGCCGTCAGAGGGTCTGGAAAAAAGCTTCTGCACGGCGCTCTAAATGTCCTGACTTATATTGAGCGAGGCTAATGAAATTCTTAAACGGTTCTCAGCACGGAGAGCACCGCGCTCTCCGTTGCGCCACTTTCTCCTTAAGGAGGTGTGCCAATGGAAGTATTTGTCGGCCAGATTTTGCCGTACATCACTGTGGCTATTTTTCTCGGCGGCATTACTTGGCGTATCTGGCGCTGGATGATCCCCCGCATCGTCCATAACATCACTCTTTCGCCTTTCCCCAGCAACTGGGTTGAGGCCGTCATGCACCCGGTTGTACAGCTTCTGACGATGTGGAACGTGCTCAAGTTCGACCGCGGCCTGTGGATCGGGGCTTTCCTGCTCCATTTCTCCCTGATCAACATCCTTGGCGGGCACGTCACCGGCTTTTACTGGGTCGGTGAGCATTTCCACGTTTGGGCTCCCAACTTGGTAACCCTTCACCAAAGTGAGCTGGCGTCCGACTTCCTGGGCACGGTGTTCGGCTGGCTGCTGTTCGCCGCTATTCTGATCCTGCTCTACCGGCGCTTTGCCGTTGAAAAGGTTAAACTGGTGAGCGCCACCAGCGACTACCTGCATCTGTTCCTTTTGCTGACCATCGTTTCCATCGGCAACTGGATGCGCAACGTCCCCGATTTTAGCGTACCCTATCAGGTAGCCAGGGATGTCCTGGCAGGACTGTTTACCTTTAATCCGGTTCCATTACCGGACAACCCGTTCTTCCTCTACCATTTCCTGTTTGTACAGATCCTGATGATCATCTTCCCGTTCTCCAAGCTGATGCATACCTTCGGCATGTTCTGGGAGCGGTGGATTGTAAACCGCCCGTACAGGGAGGCTCCCCGCGGTCTGCCTGGCGCGCAGATCCAGCCCTAACCGTTTAGAAAGGGGGTGCGTTGTTTAGTGAGTGCAAACGCTCTGAGACAGCCCAAAAAGGCGAACGAAGCACTGATGAGGTCTGTTGGCTGCGACCCCGTTCCGGATGACAAGAAAGTGGAAGCGGCCATCCAGCATATCGATGAATTCAGGAAAAAAGTACGTTCTTTTGTTATGGCGATGGAGAGCTGCGTGAAATGCGGCCTCTGCGCTGAGAACTGCCATACCTACCTGGGCACAAAGGACCCCTACAATATCCCGGCGAACCGCGCGGATTTGATCCGCAAGGTTTACAAGCGCTACTTCACCGTTCAGGGCCGTCTTTTCGGCGGGCTGGTCGGCGCCGAGGAGCTGACCCTGGAGATGCTGGAGAAGTGGTACAGCTACTTCTACCAGTGTTCGGAATGCCGCCGGTGCGGGCACACCTGTCCGTTCGGCATCGACACCTGCGAGGTGACCATGGTCGGCCGCCAGATTCTTTATTGGCTGGGTATCGGTCCGCAGTTGCACACCGCCACCGCCGGCGCCATCCTCAAGACCGGCAACCACATGGGCCTGACCAAGGCCGGCATCGAGGACACCCTGGAGTTCCTAGCCGAAGAGATTAAGGACGATTACGGTATCGACGTCGAGTTCCCGGTCGACAAGCCGGAGTCCGACATCTTGTATATCCCGTCCTCGGCTGACTTCATGCTGAACCCCGGCACGCTCAAGGGCGCCGCGATGTTCTTCAAGTACGTCGGTGCGAACTGGACGATGACCAGCCGGATGACCGAGGCCGGCAATTTCGGTTACCTCATGGACCAGAACCGCATCCAGCGCGAGCTGGTGAGCAGGCTCTTCGAGGAGGCCGTCAAGCTCGGCGTCAAGAAGATCGTCTGGGGCGAGTGCGGCCACGGCTGGCGCGCCGCCAAGATGTACATCCCGACCATGTCGGACTACGTGGGCAGCCGCCGGATCCCGATCACCCACATCCACGACGAGGTCGCCGCGCTCATCGAGGCCGGCAAGCTTAAACTGGACCCGACCAGGAACTCCAGAAAGGTCACGCTGCACGACCCGTGCAACTACGTCCGCGCGTGCGGGCACTGCGACGTCATGCGCACCGTGATCCGCGCCGTCACGACCGACTTTGTGGAAATGACGCCGTACAAGGAACAGAACTTCTGCTGCGGCGGCGGCTCGGGCATTCTTTTCGACGATCCGGACATGTACCAGTACCGTATTCAGGCGTCCCAGAAGAAGGCCGATCAGGTTCGCGCGACCGGGGCCGAAATCCTGTGCGCGCCCTGCTCAATCTGCAAGGCTCAGCTCTATCCGATGGTCAAAGAGCACAAGCTGCCTGTAGAGGTTCACGGATTGATCGACCTTGTGGGCAACGCGCTGGTATGGGATTAAGTAGCACCTTTCAGGCTACTCTAATACCAAGGCCAGAGCTGCAATAAAAAAGCAATCCATATTTTAGTAGGAGGGATGTTTCCAAATGCCGATGATTGAAGTTGCGGGCAAGCAAGTTGAGGTTGACGAGGACGGATTCCTTGCTGACCCCAATACCTGGTTCCCCGAACTCGCTGACTACTTCGCCAAGACCGAGGGCATCGAGCAACTGACCGAGAAGCACTGGCAGGTTGTCAACTACCTCAAGGACTACTATGCCAAGAACGGTATCGCTCCGATGATCCGCAAGATGTGCAAGGACACCGGTATTTCGCTGAAGGAGATCTACGAGCTGTTCCCGTCCGGCCCGGCAAAGGGCGCATGCAAGATCGGCGGCCTTCCGAAGCCGACCGGCTGCGTGTAGGGACTTAAGACGCGGGAAAAATAACCCGGGGTAGCAATCCCCGGGTTATTTGCGTCTCCCTATAACGTCCCAGTGCCCAACGCTCAGTGCTCAATTAAGAAGGTGTTTCTTTGGTATTACAGAATCGTCCGCGGCTTGTCATCGCCGCCCCCCAGGGGCGTTCGGGGAAGACCACGGTAACGGCGACCCTGCTGGCCGCCCTGCGCCGGCGGGGCCTTGCGGTCCAACCGTTTAAGAAGGGCCCCGATTTCATCGATCCAAGCTGGCTTTCGCGGGTCGCCGGGCGGCAGTGCCGCAACCTGGATCTGTACCTTATGACGCCCGCCGCCATCCGGTCGTCGGTCGCCGCGAGCTCGGCGGACGCCGACATCGCAGTGGTGGAGGGGGCGATGGGGCTTTTCGACGGGCTCGACCTGGAAGGCAGCGGGAGCACGGCCGAGCTGGCCAAGGTCCTGGGCGCGCCTGTCATCCTGGTCGTGAACACGATGCGCATGACGCGCAGCGTGGCCGCCGTGGTCCTGGGATGCCAGCAGCTGGACCCCGACGTCAACCTGGCGGGCGTCGTGCTCAACAACGTGGCCCGGCCCCGGCACAGGGACATGCTGACGGCGGCCGTCGACCGCTATTGCGGCCTACCCGTGGTCGGGGTGTTCCCGAAGATGAAGGAGTATGCGGTGCCGGACCGCCACCTGGGGCTGGTCCCGGCCGAGGAAGACCGCCGGTTGCACCGGGCGATCGAGGCGTGGTCGGCCGACGCCGAAGAGCGGCTGGACATCGACCGCATCCTGGACATCGCCCGTTCGGCTCCGCCGCTGGACGCGCCGGATAGAGCCGCCGCCGTCCGGCAAGACGGTGACGGGCCCTGGATCGGCGTGCTGCGCGACCGCTCGTTCAGTTTTTATTACCCGGAGAACCTGGAACAGCTGACGCTGGCCGGCGCGCGCTTGGTTTTCATCGACAGCTTGAAGGATACCCTGCCGCCCGTTGACGGCCTGTACATCGGGGGCGGCTTTCCTGAGATCTTCGCGGCCCGACTCGAAGCCAACGCGGCGCTGCGGCAGGCCGTACGCGACGGCGTGGAGGACGGCATGCCGGTCTACGCCGAGTGCGGCGGCCTGATGTACCTGGGACGCTCGCTGACGTGGCGGGGGAAGGAGTACTGCATGGCCGGGGCCCTGCCCTTCGACGTGGACCTGGACGAAAAACCTCGCGGGCACGGGTACATGCTGATGGAGGTCGTGGGCCCGAATGCCTTCTTCCCGCGGGGGGCCTTGATCAAGGGGCACGAATTCCACCACTCCAGTCTTGCCGGTATCGATTTCAGCAAAGTCTCCTTCGCGCTCAAGGTCCATAAGGGTTACGGCATTGACGGCCTGCACGACGGGCTGGTGTACAAGAACACCTTTGCCGCCTATGCCCACATCCATGCCCTGAGCGTCCCCGAGTGGGCGCCTAACCTTGTCCGCCGGGCCGCCGAGTACAGGTTGAGGAAGGGGGAAGCGAGAAAGTGAGCGCCGTTGTCTTGTACATTACAGCAAGCGGGGTGGAGGAGGCCCAAAAACTGGCCAAAAGCCTCGTCGAGGAACGCCTGGTGGCCTGCGCCAACGTCATTCCCCGCATCCTCTCCACTTACTGGTGGGAGGGAAAAATCTGCGAGGATGAGGAGGCCGTCATTATCGCCAAGACCTCCTCGGCAATGGCGGACAGGGCGATAGCGGCGGTCAAGGAGCGGCACAGCTACCAGGTGCCGGCCATCCTCGCCCTCGAAGTCGCCAAGGGGCTGCCGGCATACCTGGAATGGCTGGCCGCGGAAGTACGTCCGTGAAGTTTCAATATGTTCATCCCTGGAGCCTTGCGCCGCGGGAGGCCGTCGCCCTTCAGGATGAACTGCGCGGGAGACTGCGCCTGACCGGGAAACTGGCAATGGATGACCTGTCACTGGTGGCGGGGGCGGATGTGTCTTTCCACCGGGCGACCAACACGGTGTTCGCGGCCGTTGTTGTCTTAAGCTACCCCCGGTTGGAGACTGTAGAGATGGCGACCGCGGTCAGAGAGGCCGATTTCCCCTACGTCCCGGGGCTCCTCGCCTTCCGCGAAGGCCCGGCGCTGGAAGAGGCCTTCGCGAGCCTGAGGAATGTCCCCCGGGCCGTCCTCTTTGACGGACATGGCATCGCCCATCCCCGCGGGATGGGGATCGCCTGCCACTTCGGGCTTATCCTCGGCTGCCCCACGGTCGGGGTGGCTAAGTCGCTGCTGGTGGGCGGGGGCGAGGACCCGGGCCCGGAGCCCGGAGATTCGAGCCCCCTGGAGTACAAGGGGAAGGTGGTCGGCATCCTTCTCCGAACGCGGCGGCGGGTCAAGCCGGTCTACGTTTCGGTAGGGTACGGTTTGGATTTGGACGCGGCGAAAGATCTGGTCCTGCGCTGCCTGAAAGGCTACCGGCTGCCGGAGCCGACGCGGCTGGCCCACATCGAGTCTAACCGCCTTCGGCTGGAACACGTGTAATAGAAGGGATTCGCATCGCGAATCCCTTCTATTACCAACTACCGGCTATTGGCTACTGAATTAGCCCGCGAGAGCCCACAGGGGCTCTTTTTTATTGCAGCCTGAATTTTGCACAGGCTTCTTAAGCAGAATAACCACAAAAGCGGGCTTCGCCCGCTGCCTTAACACTGTTAGAGCTCGGATTATGCACTACTTATGCCTTACTAACGACTATGAGGTCGACTTTGCCGACCCCTTTGATCTGGCTTAGCTTTATCCGAGTGCTGCATGCCGAGCGCTGAATACTAACTTTTTTAGGAGGGATTATATGCGTCACAAGTGGAAGGTGATGGCGGCATTGGCCGTCCTGGCGGTGACGTGTGCCGTGGCCCTGGCCCTCGAGTCCGGGGTCGGCGGACAGTCAGCCTTGCCGTGGGGAGGTGAAAGATACCAGGCGGCCTACAACGGTGTTCCGGCAACCGTACCGGTTGCCGGGCGTGCCTGGCCGTCCTTGGGTCTCGGCATACCCGAGGTGGCCGAAGCGGAATTCAGCAGAAGCGACAGCATCCACCTGCTGGCGCGGGTCATTCAAGGAGAGGCGGCGGGTGAACCATTCATTGGCAAGATCGCCGTCGCCGCCGTAATCATGAATCGCGTCCGGCATGCTTCGTTCCCCAATACGCTACCCGGGGTCATCTACCAGCGGCACGCCTTTGAATCGGTCTCCAACGGCCTGATCTGGCGAAGGCCGCCCTCCGCCGAAGCTTACCGGGCCGCCCGCCAGGCGCTGGCCGGTTGGGACCCCACGGGGGGAGCCATTTACTTCTGGAACCCGAGCAAACCCGTATCGCCCTGGATCTGGACCCGGCGCATCATCACCCAGATCGGGCGGCACGTGTTTGCCCGTTAAGAAAGGGGAAATACTGCATTGAGACGATGGACGCTCCCGGTTGGTCTAGGCTTGCTGCTTCTAGGGGCTGTATGGGCCTGGGGGTTTGACCAGCAGCGCACCGCGCAAGCCGTTACAACCGAGCTCAACAACCAGTACCAGCGCGCCTTTTACCAAACGCTTCACGACGTTCAGACGCTGGAGGCCCTGTTGGGGAAAGGCCTGGTGTCCGGCGCACCGCCCTTCGACGCCTCGGTTTTCGCCGAGATCCGCCAGACGGCCTTGCTGGCGCAGCGCGAGATGAGCTCGCTGCCGGTCCAGGATGTGACGCTCCTGCGGACGATGAAGTATCTCAATCAGGTGGCCGATTATTCGGGGTCGGTCCTGCGCGGGATAGCCCAGGGAAAGGAACCGTCCGCGGAAACCCGCGATACCCTTCGCCAACTGCAAAAGCAGGCGGCCGTCCTGAACACCCAGTTGCACGACGTCGAGAGGCAGGTGCAGCAAACCGGGGCCGACTTTTGGGACATCAGAGGCGCGCTCAGGCAGCGGACTGCCCTCAAAAAACCGCAGGTGCCCGAACCGCGGGAAGAGGACTTCATAAGCATCAACCGCCAGATGGAGGTCTTCCCGACGCTCATCTATGACGGTCCTTTTTCGGACCACCTCGAGCGCCCGCACCCGCTGGGTTTGACCGGCCGGACAATAACGGGCGAAGAGGCCAGGACCGCCGCCATCCGCGCCGTCGACCGCCTGCCCGGAGTTACCTATACCGCGCAGGTGATAGGGCAGACCCGGGGAGCTATCCCGGCTTACCGGGTCGAAGTGGTCGGGAGCAGGGGCCGGGCGCAGGAACGGATTACGATGGATATCGCTAAGAAGGGCGGGGAGCCTGTCTGGTTCCTCTCCACCCGACTGCCTCGTTCCGCCAGGATCAGCGCCGAGGCCGCGCGGGCCAGGGCGGAGCGCTACCTCGCCGCCCGCGGCAAGGCCGATGTGGAGCCCAGTTATTTTGAACGCCAGGAAAACGCCATAACCTTCAATTTTGCCACGCGCCAGAACGGTGTCGTCATGTACCCCGACCTGATCAAGGTTACGGTGGCCCTGGACAACGGGCAGGTCATCGGCCTTGAACAGCGGGGATTCCTGATGCAGCATCACCGGCGCACCGATCTCCAGCCTAGGATAACGGTTGATGACGCGCGCAAAAAGCTCAGCCCCAATCTCACCGTTACCGGTTCGCGCCTGGCAGTCATCCCGACCGACGGCGGCAGGGAGGTCCTCACCTGGGAGTTCAGGGGCAAGTCCGGTCCCAACGACTACCTGGTCTACATCGACGCCAAAAACGGCGCGGAAGTGAAAATCCTCCAGCTTGTCGACGTCAGGGAAGGCATCTTGACAATGTAATCCGCAGCCCTTGACGCCACAAAGGGGGGACGCCTGGCGCGTCCCCTTTTTAAACATAAACCAAGTTCCGATTTGCTATCTTGCCATCCACGACATCAAGTGCTAGTCTGAAGTTAACACCATAGCTTGTCGGCCATCTTCGTTAGGTGAGGCTACTGCACGGACACAAGCCACTGCCCGGACATGTCGAGAGACGCTAACGGGTCAGCAGGTACTACCGAAATAAGGTTTTACCTAGTGTGGCTGAGTAGCCGAGAAGTGAGAAGCGACTAACTTCGCACATCTCACCTCGCAAACTCTAGCCGTGTGTTGAGCCAAAGCTCGGACGAGTGAAGGAGGCTTGGTCAACCCGCAGGCCTTCTTATGAATCATGGGAAAGGCCTTTATTTTTTGGACTGGGCGCTGAGAATAGCTGGCGAGCAGCGGGCAGTAAAATAGCACTGAGCATGTCAAAAGCACTGAGCATTGAGCACTGAGATTATTATTGGGGTTATTAAAGAAGGGGTTTAGCTTTGCTGAATCCCCTCAAAGACCTCTCAATGCCCAAAGCTCAACGCTAAAAGCCTGGCGCTTTAGCGCCGGTTTAGGAGAGGGGGTGCCGCCTGTGTCTGAGGAAAAAGAAAGCGCGCTTGCCTTCGTCCGCGAGGTCTTGGCCTCGGGAATTACCGAAGAAAGCGTTTCCGAACTCCTGGAACAGCTTCAGCCTTACGACCTGGCAGAGGTCTTTCCGGAACTGGAACCCGACGAGCAACGCCAGCTGCTCTCCAGCCTTCCGGCCGATCTGACGGCCGAAATCCTGGAGCATTTGCCTTTTGACGAGCAATACCGGATACTGGACGACCTTGACAAGACACTCGCGCGTGAAATAGTGAACACGATGTCCAGTGACGCGCTGGCCGACCTCGTGATGGCCATCCATCCCCGCCAGGGACAGCGCCTGCTGAGCTGGCTCTCGGAAGACTACCAGGCCCAGATCACCGCCCTGATGGCTTACCCGGACGACACGGCGGGCTCCCTGGCCACTGTCGACTACATCGCCGCCCGTGAGCACTGGACGGCCAAGCAGGCTTTGGATCACGTGCGCAAAGTGGGCCGCGAGGCGGAAATCGTGTCCTATATCTATGTCCTTGACGCTAAGGGTCGCCTGGTGGGGGTCACGTCGCTGCGCGATTTGATTCTCTCCCCGGTCGATGCCAAGGTTGCCGACGTCATGAACTCCAAGGTCGTTTCCGTGTCGGCCCACGCGGACCAGGAAGAAGTGGCGAACACTCTGGCGAACTATGACTTCGTGGCTGTTCCGGTCGTGGACGACGCCTGGAGGATGGTCGGCATCGTCACCGTCGACGACGTCCTGGACGTCATCGAAGAGGAAGCCACCGAGGACTTCCAGCTCATCGGCGGCAGCCAGCCCCTTGACGAGCCGTACCTGAAGTCAAGCCTTCTGCACCTGTTCAGGAAGCGCATCGGCTGGCTGCTGCTTCTGTTCATCGCCGGGGGCATTACTTCCAATATCCTGGCCTGGCAGGCCGACGCTCTGGAGAAAGCGGTCTCACTCGCTTTTTTTATCCCGCTGCTGATCGGCACCGGGGGCAACTCCGGTTCCCAGGCGGCGACCCTCGTTATCCGCGCCATGGCCGTCGGCGAGGTCTCGACGAGAGATTTCCTACGGGTTATCTGGCGGGAAGCGCGCCTGGGCATATTCCTGGGCATGACCATGGGCACGGTGATGTTTGTACGCGCCTTGACGCTTGGCGAGTCGCCCAGCCTGGGTATCACCGTCGCCCTCGCCATTGTTGCCATCGTCACCTTCAGTTCGAGCCTGGGGGCGACGCTGCCCATCATCGGTAAAAGGCTTGGCTTCGACCCGGCTGTATTCTCGGCGCCGATGATCTCGACCCTGGTCGACGCCACCGGACTGCTCATCTACTTTCAAGTCGCGCGGTGGATACTCGGCATTTAGGGCGCTGTGCGCCAAACCTAATACCTTACACCAGGAAAACTACGGCCGCGGCGTAGTTTTCCTATTGACAAAGGGCATGGCCCAATGCTAAGGTGTTACACAATAGCGGCAAGGCGTTGAAGGGGAAGAAAGGTGTTCCGATTTGCCCAGCGAGCCGGGGTGCGGTGTAAGCCCGGCCAAGGAAGACGCCCCGGCCGCCCCGGAGCCGAAAAACGGAAAAGGGAGAAAAGCCCTGAGTATGTTTTTCCGCAAGCCCTGCGTTAAGGGGCCGGAGTGGGCGCTTTTGTGCGCCAATTAAGGTGGTACCGCGGGAGAAACCCTCGTCCTTAAGATAGGACGAGGGTTTTTTGTTGTGGGTGTTCGGTACTGGAGCAGACGTAAGACGTAAGACTCAGGACTTAAGCGCCGAGGCCTTGGCCGCAGCGAACGCCCATCAATGTCCTACATCCTAAGTCCTAAGTCCTAAAGAGGAGGTAAGGCGAAGTGGAGGATAAGTTACAGATCTTGGAGCTGCTGGCGGGCGATGCCCGGCTGACCCCGGAGAGAATTGCCGTCATGCTTGACCGTCCTGAAGCCGAGGTGAGGGATGCCGTTGCCGAACTGGAGGCTAACCACACCATCCTCGGCTACCGGACGATGGTCAACTGGGAAAAGGTCGGCAAGGAAAGGATCCTGGCGCTGATCGAGGTGCGCGTCACCCCGCAGCGTGAGGTGGGTTTCCAGGCGATCGCCGAGCGTATCGGGCGTTATCCCGAGGTCAAGAGCCTCTACCTGATGTCGGGCGCCTTCGACCTCGCGGTGTTCATCGAAGGGAAGACCATCCAGGAGGTGGCCTTTTTCGTGGCTACCAAACTGGCCCCGCTGGACGGGGTAACCCATACCACGACACACTTCGTCCTGCAGACCTTCAAGGAGGACGGCGTCATCCTTACTGACGGCCGGGACGACCACAGGCTGGTGATGTCGCCATGAGGAACCGTTCCTGGGTCGGGCGTCTCAACCCCACCGTTGCGGCCGTCAAACCGTCGGGCATCCGCCGGTTTTTCGACCTCGCCTCGGAGATGAAGGGCGTCATCTCCCTCGGCGTGGGCGAGCCCGACTTCGTGACCCCCTGGCACATCCGGGAGGCGGCCATTTACGCCCTTGAGAAAGGCTACACCATGTATACGGCCAACAGCGGCCTGCCGGCGCTCCGGCAGGAGTTGGCCGGGTACTTGGCGGAATCCTTCGGCGTCGCCTACAACCCCGGCACGGAGATCTTGGTCACCGTCGGGGTCAGTGAGGCCTTCGACCTGGCCATGCGAGCCGTCGTCGCCCCCGGTGACGAGGTCCTGATCCCGGAACCCTCTTACGTATCGTACGAGCCGTGCACGCTCCTGGCGGGGGGCATTCCCGTCATGATCAAAACGGCCAAGGAACAGGGCTTCCGGCTCAGCGCCGAACAGGTGGAAAAGGCCGTAACGCCCAGGACCAAGGCGCTTATCCTTTGCTACCCGAACAACCCCACCGGAGCCGTCATGCCCAGGCGGGAACTCGAAGCCGTGGCCGAGGTGGCGGCGGCACGCGACCTTATCGTCATTGCAGATGAGATTTATGCCCAACTGACTTACGAAGGACAGCATACGTGCTTTGCTTCGCTGCCGGGCATGCGTGACCGGACCATCCTGCTGCAAGGGTTTTCCAAGGCCTTCGCTATGACCGGATGGCGTGTGGGCTACGCCGCCGGGCACGGCGACTTTATCGGGGCCATGACCAAGATCCACCAGTACACCATGCTCTGCGCATCCATCTCCGCGCAGATGGCCGCCCTGGAAGCGCTGAAAAACGGGCGCGACGAGATGCGCCGCATGGTCGGCCAGTACAATTACCGCCGCCGCCTGGTTATCAATGCCCTGAAAGAGATCGGCTTGCCTTGCTTCAACCCGGGCGGGGCCTTCTACGTCTTTCCCGACATCAGCGGGACGGGACTGTCCTCGGAAGAGTTCACCGAGCGGCTGCTGATGGAGGAGAAGGTGGCCGTCGTTCCCGGCAACGCCTTCGGCGATTCGGGGGAGGGGCACATCCGCATCTCCTACGCCGCCTCGGTGGAAAACCTGACCGAGGCCTTCAAGCGTATGGGCCGCTTTGTCCGCCGCTACCGGCTGGAACAGGCGGCAAATATGGTCTGAGCAGGTTCCGGGGGAGCCGCACCGGCTCCCCCGTGGACTGATGGGGTCAAACTTATCGATACTTGTCGATATTCGATATGGTATAGTCTTCCTAAGGCTATCTTGTCTTAACATTGGAGTGATGATCCTCTTGCGTCAGCCGCGTCTGCATCAGGATGAGGGGTTCTATCACGTTACGGCCAGAGGCAACCGTAAGGAAGAAGTCTTTCTTGAGGACGAAGACTATAGCAAGTATCTCCAATTAGTTGACAGGTACAGGAAACGCTATGGAGTAACTGTGCACGCCTTTACCCTGATGCCAAACCACGTCCATCTTTTATTACAGGTAGGGTCCATCCCACTGTGCAAGACAATGCAGGGTATTCAACAATGTTACACGCAATGGTGGAACAAGAAATACGGCCAAGTGGGACATGTTTTTCAGGGCCGGTATAAAGCCAGCCTCATTGAGGATGACGCCTATCTATTGGCAACCGTTCGTTACGTTCACCTCAACCCGGTGGATGCCGGAATCGTCAGCACCCCTGAAGATTATCCCTGGTCGAGCCATAGGTATTATCTTGGCCAGGTCTCTGACGGTCTTGTTGACTGCTCCTTCGTACAGGATCTGTTAATGGAGTACGGGGTTAAGGATATCGATGGGCTGTCAATGGTGTCTGAAAACAGTGTTGATCCGCATCCGAAGCCGAAAGCCAGGCCCGCTGCGGTACCTCCGCCAGAACCCCTTAAGGCAGATCTAAGTGCTGTGCTTGCAGCGGTATGTGGCGTTGCGGAAGTGGCTGGGGAGAGTATCATTGGTGGCGCACGGGACCGCCGATGTGTATGGGCCAGAAGGTTGTTCATGTATACTGCGGTGCGTGTTGCCGGTCATCGAGTTGTTGATGTCGCCAAGTTCCTTCATAAGGGTATTGACAAGGTCAGCACGGCGCTGCGTGATATCGATGAATCCGGTCCGCCTATTGAGGAAGAGCGGTGGATGGCCATCGTTAATGAGCTAAAGGTAAACAGGAGTATCGATAAATAACGATAAGTCTGACCCCAGCAGGAGACTGGGAGGGTTATACTTGTTAAACGACTGCAGGGACCGCCCATTGTTTCCTTGCCGAAAGGGGTAATCGGATGAACCGTTTCAGAACGCCGGCCTTTGGCCTCCTTCTTATCGTCCTGCTGCTGGTAAATTTGGCCGGTGGCTGCCGCCGGGAAGTCGGGAACACCTCGCCGGCGGCCTCACGGCCGCCTTTAGTCACGGCCGCCGCCACCGGGTTCGCCGCCTACCGCGAGGTCCCGGTCAACGTCAAACCGTCCGTGAAGCCCTACAGGGTTGCTGCTGACCTGGGGAATGTGACCAACAAGGAGCTTTTCACGTTCTCGCCTGCGGTCCGTCAACTGCTGATCCAAAACGGGTTTGTGGTGGTGCCGAACAAGAATCACTTCGAGTTTTTCCCGGTCTACGAGATGAACCGCTACGAGGAAGTCCCCGTTCCCAATTTTGTCACCACCGACGCGATGTTGCACAACTACCATCTGTACTTCAGCCACCTCCTGCGCACGCTGGAAAAGGACCGGCTGCGCCCCGAACTCCGGACGCTCACGGCGTCAATGCTGGCGGGGAGCGAAGAGCAGTACGGGGAACTGAAGGGAACCGGCTGGGAAAATGCGGCCCGGCGCAACGTCGCCTTTTTTGCCGTGGCCGCGAGGCTTTTGGATCCCTCGGCCGGCGTGCCTTCCTATGTACGCAATGAAGTGGAGGCCGAGTTAAAGCTTATCAGGGAGCACCGGGAGGTCTTTATCCCCTCCCCGGTGATGAACATCGGCAGCGCCGACCCCAATATGATGGATGCCTGCAAGGAGGACTACACACAGTACATCCCGCGCGGCCATTACGCCAAGTCTGATGACCTCAAGAGTTATTTCAAGGCGATGATGTGGTACGGGCGCTTGACTTTCCGGACTGTCAACGAGGACGAAACCAAATCGGCCGCCCTGATCACCGTGTTGCTCAGCAATAAGAAGCACTTTGATTCCTGGAACCGCATCTACGAGCCCACCAATTTCTTCGTCGGCAAGAGCGACGACCTCGGATTCTTCCAGTACCTTGAGGTGATGAACAAAACCTATGAGCGTGTGCCCTCGGCCAGGGAACTTGCCGCCGACCAGGACGCTTGGACCTCCTTCCTGGCCGCGGTGCGCGAGCTGGAACCTCCGGCCGTCAATTCAATGCCGATCTTTGACGAGACCGTCCAGCCCGACCGCGACAAGGAAATCAAGGGCTTCCGTTTTATGGGCCAGCGCTTCACCCTGGACGCCTTTATCTTTCAGCGACTAGTCTACCGTGAAGTGGGGGAAGACAGTCAGGGCCGGCGCCGCATGCTGCCCAAGGGCCTGGACATCCCTGCGGCGATGGGGTCGAAAGAGGCCTACGCTATCCTGGACGGTATGGGCGAAACCGGATACGCAAAGTACCCCGAGAACATGTGCAAGCTGCAGACCCATATGCGGAGGCTTGACGCCGGGACGTGGACGCAGAACCTGTACTGGTCCTGGCTGCATACACTGGTGCCCCTGACGGAACCTAAAGGGAAGGGGTATCCTTCGTTCATGACCAACCAGGCGTGGACGCGCAAGCAACTGGAGACCTACCTGGGAAGCTGGACCGAATTCAAGCACGACACCATCCTCTACGCCAAGCAAGTCTACGCCGAGATGGGCGGGGGAGGGGAGCCGGTCGACGACCGGGGCTACGTCGAACCCAATCCCGTCGTCTTTGCCCGCCTTGCGGCACTGACCAGGATGACCATTGACGGGCTGGAAAGCCGGGGGCTCTTGAACGAACGTGACAAGACTGCGCTGGAGCGGATGGAGGAACTGGCTCTTAGGCTCAAGACCATAGCCGAAAGGGAACTTGTCAACGAGTCCCTGACCGACGAAGAGTATGAACTCATCCGCGGCTTCGGCGGGCACCTGGAGCACTTCTGGCTGGAAGCCCTGGGGGACGAGGGCGTGGACCACCGTTCCGCCGTTTACGAAAACCCGGCCAGCCTGATTGCCGACGTTGCTACCGATCCGAACGGGCAGGTCCTGGAGGCGGGCACCGGCTACGTCAGCGAAATCTACGCCGTTGTTCCTGTAGACGGCAAGCTGCGCATTGCCAGGGGCGCTGTCTACTCCTACTACGAGTTCCCGTGGCCGGCCGAAGACCGCCTGACCGACCAGAAATGGCGGGTTATGCTTGCCGAGGACCAGGCTCCGCAACAGCCCGCCTGGACGAAGTTATATACGGCGCCGCGACAATGAGCAGGACCTTAAGGATACTTGTCTGTTCAGCAATCATGGGTCTGCTGGTTTTGCTGCCCGGCGCCGGGGACACGGCATCCCGGACTGTAACCGGGGATCTCGACGGCGATGGGGATGCCGAGCGCTACCTGCTCACCGGTCACCGCCTTACTGTCAGGGAGGGGGAGGCGATGCTCTGGCAGTCACCTCCCGAATGGCGTGTGGACGGTTTTTCGCTGGGGGATGTGGACAACGACGGCGCCGCTGACCTGGTGATGTCCCTGTGGAAAAAAGGGAGCTTCGGCCCGGTTAGGCCCTTCTGGGAGGACCGCGAGGACCGAAGCTACAAGAACCACCTCTTCGTCTACCGGCTGACGGGTGACGCCCTGCGGCCGGTCTGGTGTTCCTCCGATCTCGACCGTCCGATTGTCTCCTTCGTGATCCGGGATGCTGACAGTAACGGTTTGAACGAGCTGGTTGTCGAGGAAGGGGAGTACCGAAGGACTTTCGGTGAGCGTTACGCTCTGGACAGGAAAGCACCTGCCCGCACCACCGTCTGGAGGTGGGACGGGTGGGGTTTCAGCCTCTGTATGGACATTGAGTGACTCCTGCCTCCCGATCTTACTTCTCGCTTCATCTTACTTCCAACTTCCTGCGACCCGTCTCTCATATGGGCTGTTGAAAAACGGTTCTTTCTTGTCCGGCCCTGCCGCTTGTATAGCCATTCCGTATAGCGACCGGTGTCGAATATAATTGAATTAACCGATTGACCAGTCGAGGTGAGACGATAATGCCCACCCCGACCAGAAGAATTGGTTTTCTAGCCCTGCTGGTGCTGTCGGCCCTGGCGGTACTGCTTTTCAGCGTACCGGCTTTCTTTTCCCCGCCGCATGTCTTCGCCGGCGCTTTCCCCGGCGTCAGCCGGCTCCCTGTGGTGTCACTTCTTGATGATGTCGAGGCCGTTCCCGACGTTGATCCGGACGCGACCCCGGCGTACTACCGCGACCGGGTCGTCGTGCTGATGTACCACAACATCGGCGGGCCTCCGGGCCGGGGAACGATCTCCCCCGCGCGGTTCGAGGCCGACATCAGGGCCCTGCGTGCCAACGGGTTTAACTTTATTTCCCCCGAACAGATGGCCGCTTTCCTTGACGGCACGGCCGCCGTTCCTCCCAACGCCGTCTTGATCACCTTTGACGACGGTTACGAGGGGACGTACCGCTACGCCTACCCGACCCTTGCCGGAAACGGGGCCAAAGCCATCGTCTTTGTGATCGCCGGGTATGTCGGCCGGCCGGGTTACCTGACCTGGGACCAGCTCCGCGAGATGGCCGGGAGCGGTGTTTTTGCCGTCGGAGGGCACACTTTTGACCTTCACCGCCGGGCTCCCACGGGGCCGGGAACGTCGGCGCCGCAGACCGTGGCCTTCGTTTTCGATCCCGCTGCCGGTTGGAAGGAGACGTTTCTGCAATACAAGAACCGCGTCAGGCAAGACATTGCCTTGAGCAATGAGGTCTTCAGCACGCATCTGGGTATCCGAACGCCGTTTTTCGCCTATCCTTATGGCGCCTATACCCCTTACTTTATCGATATCCTCCGGGAAAACGGATACAGGTATTTCTTCACGGTTCGGCACGGGGTAAACGTTGAGGGGCAGAACCCGCTGTACCTAAAGCGTATTAACGCCGGCAGGTCCGATCTTTCGACGGATAAACTGATCAAAAAGATCAAGAAGGCCGGGCGTTCGCCCCTGGCCGGCCGCAGCGGTCCGGCGGCCTGGTTCCCCGCCTGGGTCCGCGACCCGGACCTGGGATTGGGGCTTTCACCTGTCTGGGCAAGCCCTGCCGTTAACCTGGGACAAGCAAGCCCGGACGCCCCGGGCGATTGATAATGTTCATGGAGAATCGTAACAATTGGTGATATACTATATGGAGACAGGAGGTGTTACAATGGAACAGGAGACAAGAATGATACATATCAGGATGCCGGTTGCCTTGATTAAGCAGATGGATGCTTACTTAAAAAAGAATAATAAGACCAAGACGGATTTTATTGTGCATGCTGTTGCCGAACGATTGCGTCGCGAAGCGGCGTTGGAGAGCTTCCGGGCTTTGCGAGGCTCGCTGGCGGCCGAAGACGCCCCGGAATGGGCAGCCGCTCCCGGCAGCGAGTGGGTAAGGGAACTGCGCGGCAAAGAGCGTGAGGTGCCGGTATGGGGTACCTTGTAGATACCTGCGTGTTTATCGACCATCTTACCGGACGGTTGCCCGCGCCCACCCAAGACATGCTGGAGCAGCAGTTGGGGTCAGGTGATCTCTGTACGAGCGTTATCGTCTACCACGAATTATTAACCGGGGCGCAATCGGCAGGAGCACGGGGAGCAGTAGAGCAGTTGCTGGCCCATTGGGAAGTGGTTCCGGTTGATGTTGCGGTGGCGGCCGAAGCGGCAGAGTTGCATCGGCGGTGGAAGGCTCAGGGCCGCACAATCGCAATGGCCGATGCTCTGATTGCGGCTACGGCCAGGGTACGCAATCTCAAGGTACTCACCAGCAATACCAAAGACTTCCCAGATGTCGTCGCGGTTAACCCCTCGGACCTTTAATGAAGGATTGAGACCTATTTCCCCTTTTGACCTCTGAGCCTGAGTCATTTTTCAGTTGAAGGCAAACAGGAGTATCGATAAATAACGATAAGTCTGACCCCATTTAGGTAGAGATCACCTTACACCCCCGCGCCGACCCAAGGGCGGAGGCGGGTTCGAAGCAGGCTTCTTGACAGAGGTGTTAGCGCATATTAAGCTAAAAAATATGGTTGACCATGAGACAACCAAATAGAGGCAGCAAGCCCTCTTGATAACAGTCGAGGAGGTCTGGAATGGGTTTCCTTCTGGCGAGCCTGCGGGCAGGTATCGAGCGGGCTCTACGCAATGCCGTGACGGCGTCCGGTGAAGAACTGGGACTGCCCGAGGGATTTGCGGTCCCCGCCTTCACGGTTGAGGTTCCAAAAGACCGGCAGCACGGCGATTTCGCCACCAACCTGGCCTTAGTCCTGACCAAGCCAGCCCGGCGTCCCCCACGCCAAATCGCTGACACGATTGTCCGTCACCTGTCACTGGCGGGCACACAGGTGCAAGAAGTCAGCATCGCGGGACCGGGCTTTATTAATTTCTACCTCGATCCCGGCTGGGTGCTGGGCGTCCTTGGCGAGATCGAAGCCCACGGGGAAAACTACGGACGCAGCAAGGTCGGCGGGGGCCGCAAGGTGCAGGTGGAGTTCGTCAGCGCCAATCCCACCGGCCTTTTGCATATGGGCAACGCGCGCGGGGCCGCCCTCGGCGACAGCATCGCCTCGCTCCTGGCCTTCGCGGGCTTCAACGTAACCAGGGAATTCTACATCAACGACGCCGGCCACCAGATCGAGAACCTGGCCCTTTCCCTGGAGGCCCGCTACCTCCAGGCCTTCGGGCAGGATGTAGCGGTACCCGAGCAGGGGTACCACGGCGAGGACTTGATCGAGACGGTCCGGCGCTTTATCGCCTTACACGGCGACCGTTACCTGGCCGCGCCGGCCGGGGAAAGGCGCGAGGCCCTGGTCCGCTTCGGCCTGGACGAAAAACTGGCGGCCATCCGGGAGACCCTGGAGCAGTTCGGCGTAACTTACGACGTCTGGTTCTCCGAGCGCAGCTTGCACGATTCGGGGGCCGTGCGGGAGACCTTGAACCTGCTCCGGGAGCGCGGGCACCTTTACGAGCACGAGGGGGCCCTCTGGTTCCGGGCCTCGGCTTTCGGGGTGGAGAAGGACGAGGTCGTCGTGCGCAACAACGGCGTGCCCACCTATTTTGCCGCCGACATCGCCTACCACAAGAACAAGTTCGACCGCGGTTTCCAGTGGGTGATCAACATCTGGGGCGCCGACCATCACGGCCACGTGGCCCGCATGAAGGGGGCGATGGCCGCCCTGGGTTACGACCCCGACGCCCTCGAGGTGGTGATCATGCAGCTGGTGCGGCTTTACCGGGGCGGGGAAATCGTGCGCATGTCCAAGCGTTCCGGCCAGTACGTGACCCTCGACGAACTCCTGGACGAGGTGGGCAAGGACGCCGCCAGGTACTTCTTCGTCACCCGGAGCGCCGACAGCCACCTCGATTTCGACCTTGACCTCGCCAAGGCTCAGAGCAACGAGAACCCGGTCTATTACATCCAGTACGCCCATGCGCGCATCGCCAGCATCCTGCGGCAGTTGGAGGCCAGGGGTAAGGAGATGCCGCGGGCGGAGGACGTCGACCTCACCCTGCTGCAAGAGGACGCCGAAAGGGCGCTGCTGCGCCGGCTGGCCGACTTCCCGGAAGAGGCCGCGCAGGCGGCGCTGGACCTGGCCCCGCACCGTGTGGCGTACTACGTGCACGACCTGGCCGGGCTTTTCCACAGCTTCTACAACGCCTACCGGGTCTTGGGGGTGGACGAGCCCCTGGAGGACGCCCGCCTGATCCTGGTGAACGCTACGCGCATCGTCCTGCGCAGGGCTCTGGACCTCTTGGGCGTTGCGGCACCGGATAGAATGTAAAGGATGGATTGTGGGGAGGAGAACATGGCCAAATTCATTTTTGTTACCGGCGGTGTGGTTTCGTCACTGGGCAAGGGTATCACGGCGGCTTCCATGGGCCGCCTTTTAAAAAGCCGCGGCGTCAAGGTGGCGATCATGAAGCTCGATCCCTACCTGAACGTCGACCCCGGGACGATGAGCCCCTACCAGCACGGTGAGGTGTTCGTCACCGAGGACGGGGCGGAGACCGACCTCGACCTCGGCCACTACGAGCGCTTTATCGACATCAACCTGACCCGCTATTCCAACGTCACCACCGGGAGCGTTTACGCCGAGGTCATCCGCAAAGAGAGGCACGGGGAGTACCTCGGCGGGACCGTCCAGGTCATTCCGCACATCACCAACGAGATCAAGGAACGGGTCCTGAGGGTGGCCAAGGAGACGCGCGCCGACGTCGTTATCGGCGAGATCGGCGGCACGGTGGGCGACATCGAATCCCAGCCCTTCCTGGAGGCCATCCGCCAGCTTAAAAGCGACCTGGGAAGGGGCCACATTCTTTACGTCCACGTGACCCTGGTCCCCTACGTGAGAGCCGCCAAGGAGCTTAAGACCAAGCCGACCCAGCACAGCGTAAAGGAATTGAGGGGTATCGGCATCCAGCCCGACATCCTGGTCTGCCGGACCGAGAGGCCCTTCCCGCCCAACCTGAAACGCAAGATCGCCCTCTTCTGCGACACCGAAGAAAGGGCGGTCATCCAGGCCCTCGACGCCCCTTCGATCTACGACGTGCCGCTGATGATGGAGCGGGAGGGGCTGGCCGAGGTGGCCGTTGAGAAACTGAACCTGGTCTGCGGCCCCCCCAACCTCGGCGAGTGGGAGGACATGGTCGCCCGCCTCAAGAACCCCAAGGACTTCGTGAAGATCGCCCTCGTCGGCAAGTACGTCTCCCTCCCGGACGCCTATTTCAGTGTTTCCGAGGCCCTCTACCACGCTGGTATCGCCAACAGCGCCAGGGTGGAAATCAAGTACGTCAACGCCGAGGACCTGGAAACCAACGCCGTGGAGGATTACATCCTTGATGCCGACGGTGTCCTGGTCCCGGGCGGGTTTGGAGACCGTGGTACGGAGGGCAAGGTCCGGGCCATCCGCTACGCGCGGGAGCGGAAGATCCCCATGCTGGGCATCTGCCTCGGCATGCAGCTGGCCTGCGTGGAGTTCGCGCGCAACGTCATAGGCCTGCAGGGGGCCAACAGCCCTGAGTTCGACCCGGGCACCAGACACCCTGTCATCGACCTCCTTCCCGAGCAGAAGAACATCGCCGACCTCGGCGGGACCATGCGCCTAGGCGGTTACCCCTGCCACCTGGTGCCGGGCTCCAGGGCGCACCGTGCCTATGGCGACACCGTGGTCATCGAGCGGCACCGGCACCGTTACGAGTTCAACAACGAATACCGCGGCCAGTTTATGGAGTGGGGTATGCAGTTCACCGGTCTGTCGCCCGACGGCAGGCTGGTAGAGATCATCGAGCTGGCCGATCATCCCTGGTTTGTCGCGACGCAGTTCCATCCGGAGTTTAAGTCGCGGCCGAACCGCCCGCATCCGCTCTTCCGCGACTTCGTCGGCGCCGCCCTACGGAACAGGGCCGACTAGCCGGTCCTGTTTCGGGTGTTAGGTATTGGGCGTTGGATTAAGATGCAGGATATAAGGTATTGAGGTTTAAAAGCAGGCTTTGTGGCTGGGTTCGAGTGACGGATATTGGCTGTTCAGCTTTATTTGATCGGGAATTCGGCTCAGCCGAATCCCTTCAAGTATCCAACATCCAACACCGGCCCAGCGTTATACACGAGTAGGTCAAGTGTTATACCTTTTTATCGGGGGTGTAAAAGTGTCACGTAAAGTTTGGGCTGCCGTTGTCCTGGGGGTGGCCCTCCTTTCTATCGTCGTGGCCGCGGTCATCGGTGCCCGTAATGGGGCACCGGGCGCTTACGGCGCCGGCGGGGAGGCCGTGGGGGTCGTCTCGATCGAAGGAATGATTGTGGGCAGCGCCCCATCCGGGCCTTTTGCCTCCAACGCCTCTGCGGATGATATCGTGGAACGCCTGGATATGGCCAGGGAAGATGACGCGATCAAGGCCGTGGTGCTACGGATGAACAGCCCCGGCGGCAGTGCGGCCGCCTCCCAGGAAATAGCCGATGCCGTCACGCGCCTCCGGGAATCCGGGAAGGTCGTCGTCGTGTCGATGAGCGACGTGGCGGCCTCCGGCGCCTACTGGATCGCCTGCCGGGCCGACACCATCGTAGCCAACCCGGCGACGATCACGGGCAGTATCGGCGTGATTCTGGAGACCGTCCAGGTGCAGGAACTGTACGGTAAACTGGGAATCTCGAACGAGGTGTTCAAGAGCGGCCCTCACAAGGACATGGGTTCACCCACCCGGCCGGTGACCGAGCAAGAACGGGCCATCTTCCAGGGAATGGTGGATGACATTTACCATCAGTTTGTGGATGTCGTCGCCCAAGGCCGTGACTTGAGCAGGGAACGGGTACTGCAACTGGCCGACGGGCGCATCTATACCGGCAGGCAGGCCGAAGGATTAGGCCTTGTCGACGAATTGGGCGGGCTCGAGGATGCCATCAGGATCGCCGCCGACCGGGCGGGCATCAAGGGCGAGCCCAGGGTGGTGGAGATCGGCGTCCCCGATTTCTGGAGCTGGCTGTCGTCAGGGTTTTCTTCGCTGGGTCGGATGATCGACCCCGGCGCCTGGCTGCTCACCGACCCGGTGATCAGGCAAAGATAAGCTGACACTGGCGCCAGCCAGGGGAAGTGGGGAGAAATCAATTGTCAAGCCATACTAATTTGCTGGAACTTGTTTACGGCGTCCTGTTCGACCCCGTAGCGACCTTTCGCAGGCTGGCCGAAAGCCCGCCGCTGGGGACGACCTTTATCCTGATTACGATATTAAACGCGGCCGCCGTGCTGATGGGTCTCTTCACCCTGCGCCTGGCGCCCCATGAAGTGTTTGGTGCGGTCGGGGCGGGGCTGAGTGTCGGCATCGCCCTCGGCAGCTTTTTCTTGTGGTACGTTAAATGGCTGTGCTACGGCGCCGTCCTGCACCTCGTCGCCCAGCTGTTCGGCGGAACGGGCCACGCCCGGGCCACCCTTGTCGCTTACGGGTTGGCGAGCCTCCCCGGGCTGTTCATGTTTCCCGTCCAGAGCCTGTCGCTGCTCTTTACCGGCAAATCTGCCGGCTTCATTCCGGGCCTGGCGAGCGTCGGCCTCTTTATCTGGAGTGTCGTCCTCCTGGTCGTGGGCATGCGGGAAATGCACCGGATGGAGACGGCCCGCGCCCTCGCCGTTGTTTTCCTGCCGGCGGTCGTGCTTATTGTGTTGCTTGCGGGATTAATCGGGCTGGCCGTCCTGGGACTGATCACGGCCGCCCCGAGTCTGCCATTACCCCCGCTCTAACTTCCCACTTCCTGCCTTTCAAAAAGCAGGATTCCCCTTCGGTCGCCGCGAACCCATGGATATATTTTGCATAATGGTGGGATGGGGGATGCTTTTGGTCGTGGATGACCAACCGGCAATCCGGCAGCTTTTGTTCGAGGCCCTGACCAATGACGGTTTCAGCGTCGAACTGGCTTCCAACGGTCGGGAAGCCCTCGCCAAGGTGAAGCAGGAAACCCCGGAGCTGATTCTGCTGGACCTCAAGATGCCGGGGATGAGCGGCCTGGAGACGCTGCGCGAAATCCACAAGATCAGTCCCAACGTGCCCGTTATCCTGATCACTGCTTACGGTGAATTATCCGATCCCGGTGAGGCCGAGAGGATGGGTGTTCGCTGCCTTATTCTCAAACCCTTTGACCTCAACGATGTGCGCAAAATCGTCCGGAAGGTGTTGGCCTACGTTTCCGCTTAGAATTGCGCAAGAGGAATTCGTGTCTAGGCTGGCGAACTAGCTTGTGGGAGGTTCTTGTATTGGTCGTCAACACCGACACCACGCTCGCTCTCTGTTGTCCCGACTGCGGCCGGCTCGGGTTGCATGTCGTTTCGCGCTTTATCTTCTGCCGGGAAAAAAGGCGGGAGATCAAGTGTTCCTGCAAAACGCTGCTCGCCGTGATCGCCACGCGGGACCACAAGCGTTTCTGGCTGGAGATCAACTGTATCGTATGCGAAGCCACCCACCTCTACCGCCTGACGGCCAAAGAGCTTTGGCCGCGGGAAATCATTCACCTTTCGTGCCAGGAAACAGGCCTGGAACTGGGGCAGATCGGTCCGAGGGCGAAGGTCAAAGAGTACCTTAAAGGCCAGCAGACGGCCCTGGAAACCCTGGTAGAGGAAATGGGCGGGCAGACCTACTTCAAAAACGCCGAGATCATGCTTTCCGCCCTGAGTTTTGTGCACAGCCTGGCCGAGGACGGCAACCTCTGCTGTCCCTGCGGGCGCAACCAGATCGAGCTGGAGATTTTCCCCGACCGAATCGAACTGCACTGCCGTCATTGTAAACGGGTTAAGGTTGTCAAGGCCGAATCGGAGCAGGATGCCCTTTCCCTGCAGGCGCTGAAGAAGATCGAACTCTCCTGGTGCACCCTGCCTGACGTCCCCGAACACGCCTTCCGGAAACACGATAACAAGTAAGCCGTCAGTAAAGCTGCCGGAGGCCGGGAATAATAGCACTGAGTGCTGATCAAGGCCCGATGCCCATATATGGTAACCTGCTACTTATAACTGATTGTTTGGAGGACTTCACAAGTGCCTCTTGTACCTGCAGCAGCAATTCTGAGAAGAGCCCGGTCCGGTGGCTGGGCAGTAGGGGCCTTTAACTGCAACAATATGGAGATCGTCCAGGCCATCATCCGGGCGGCCGAGGAAGAATCGGCGCCGGTTATCCTGCAAGCCAGCCAGGGAGCGATCAAGTACGCCGGCCTGGACTTCATCGCGGCCATGGCCCGAACGGCGATCAGCCAGGCCCGGGTCCCGGTCGCCATTCACCTGGATCACGGCACCAGCTTCGAACAGGTGGTCCGCTGCATCCGCGGTGGTTTCACCTCGGTGATGATCGACGGTTCGCACCACCCCCTCGCGGAGAACATCGCCCTCACGCGCCGGGTTGTCGAGGTGGCCAGGGCCGTGGACGTCTCGGTCGAGGCCGAACTAGGCCGCATTGGCGGCACCGAGGACGACATCTCCGTCAGCGAGCGCGACGCCTTTTTTACCGATCCGGAGGAGGCCGGGCTGTTTGTCGAGTCTACGGGCGTGGATTCTTTGGCGGTAGCCATCGGTACGGCCCACGGGCGTTACCGCGGCGAGCCCAGGCTCGACTTCGAGCGGTTGGAGCACATCAGGAAGGCCGTCAACATCCCGCTGGTCCTGCACGGGTCTTCGGGCGTGCCCGCCGACGCTGTTCGCCGGGCGATCGCGCTGGGGGTTTGCAAGGTCAACATCGATACCGACATCCGCCAGAGTTTCACCGAAGCCATGCGCCGGGTGCTGGAAGCCGACCCCGGCGAGATCGACCCCCGCAAGGTCCTCGGCCCGGCCCGGGAGGCCGCGGTCGCCGTCATCAGGGAGAAAATCAGGATCTTCGGCAGCTCCGGCAAAGCCCCCGAAATCTAGATGTTGGACATAGGACATAGGACTTAGGACTTAAGAAGTCGGTCCACAAGCTATAAAATATCCTTTGTCTCAACATCAAAATTCTTCGAAGTCTAGGGCGTTTGACTCATATATCCAACTGCCAGCTTCCAGTCCTCCAACTTCCTACGTCTTACGCCCTAAGTCCTACATCAACACCGGAGGTGTTAAAGATCAGGCTCTTCATCGATACCGCAAACGTCAACGAAATCCGGGAAGCAGCTTCCCTGGGCGTGATCTCGGGGGTGACTACCAACCCCTCGCTCATCGCCAAGGAAGGCCGGGATTTCAAGGAAGTGGTCAGGGAGATCGTCAGCATCGTCGACGGTCCGGTCAGCGCCGAAGTGATCAGCACCCGGGCTCCCGAGATGATCGCCGAGGCCGAGGAACTGGCCGGGATCCATCCCAACATCGTCATCAAGGTCCCGATGATGGCCGAGGGCCTCAAAGCCGTCAAGGAACTAGAAACGAGAGGCATCAAGTGCAATGTTACGCTCGTTTTTTCGGCCAACCAGGCGCTCCTGGCCGCCCTGGCCGGGGCCAGCTACGTCAGCCCGTTCGTCGGGCGGCTTGACGATGCCGGTCACGACGGGATGGAAGTTGTGCGCGAGATCGTCGATATTTTTGAAATCCACGACTTGCCCACCCAGGTCATCGCGGCCAGCATTCGCCATCCCCTGCACGTGACCGCGGCGGCCCGGTGCGGCGCGCACATCGCCACCGTTCCCTTCAGCGTCCTGATGCAGATGGTCAAACACCCGATGACCGACGTGGGGATCAAAAAGTTCCTGGACGACTGGGCCAAGCTCAACCAGAAATGAGAGGTAAGAAGTGGGAAGTCGGACCTCTCACCTCGCACTTCCCACTTCTCAATTGGCCAGCTAATTGTCTGACCCGCCCCTGAGCATAAAATGTTTTCCATGTGGTTATACACAAGACAACAGTGTCCTCAAGAAAACCCTTGCAAAATGCGTACGACTGGGTTACGGAAGTAAAGCGTATGAGAGCCTCTACCTAACTCTGAAGAATTAATCAGAGGCCGTCCATTTGGGATCTGGGATGTGGGTCGTTGGTGGCGTAACATCGGACTCACCTCACACCTTACAACTCCCACTTCTCAATGTCAACGGTCTCGTAGGGGGGATGCCCTTGTCCATTACAGACCTTGCCACCAAAACGGTCAGTGAGCTGCAAGCCATCGCCAGGAGGCTTAATATTCCGGGCTACTACCGGTACAGGAAACAGGAACTGATCCGGGAGATCACCCGGGCGCAGGAAATGAACCGGGCGCGGGAAGCGAGCCCGGTTCCGGAAAGCCCTCCGGTCCCGGAAAGAGCACCGCAGCCGGAGACGCCCCCGGAAAGGGACGTCGCCCCCCCGGCCCGCGAGGCGCCCCGGCTCCCCGAAACGGCCCGGTTCACCGACGTAAGCCGGCCAGGCCCGGACAGAAACGGGCTCTTTGTCGCCCAGGGTGTGTTGGAAGTCTTGCCTGAAGGATACGGTTTTCTCCGCCCCCACCAGTATCTCCCCTCTAACGACGATATCTACGTGTCGGTGTCACAGATCCGGAGGTTCGGCCTGCGCACGGGAGACCTGGTGTCCGGTCAGGTACGGAGGCCCAAGGACAGTGAAAAGTACCTGGCCATGCTGCGCGTCGAGCAGGTCAACGGAGAAAACCCCGAGAAGGCCGCCACGCGCACGCACTTTGACGCCCTGACGCCCCTTTACCCGCAGGAGAGAATCGTCCTGGAAACGACGCCCGAGATCATCGCCACGAGGATTATCGACCTCATCGCCCCGATCGGCAAGGGACAGCGCGGCTTGATCGTCGCCCCGCCCAAGGCGGGCAAGACCACGCTTTTGAAGCATATCGCCAACAGCATTACGGCGAACCATTCCGAGATTTACCTGATCATCCTGCTGATCGACGAACGTCCTGAAGAGGTTACCGACATCCAGCGCTCCGTTAATGCCGAGGTCGTGGCCTCCACCTTTGACGAGCCGCCGGAAAACCACGTCAAGGTCACGGAGATGGTCCTTGAGCGCGCCAAGCGGATGGTGGAGCACGGACACGATGTGGCCGTTCTCCTGGATAGCATCACGCGCCTCGGCCGTGCTTACAACCTCGTCGTGCCGCCCAGCGGGCGCACCCTGTCCGGGGGCGTCGACCCGGCGGCTTTGCACAAGCCCAAGCGTTTCTTCGGGGCCGCCCGCAAGGTCGAGGAGGGCGGCAGCCTAACCATCCTGGCCACGGCCCTGATCGAGACCGGGAGCAGGATGGACGAGGTTATTTTCGAGGAATTCAAGGGAACGGGCAACTGCGAAATCGTCCTCGACCGGCGCATCGCCGACCGCCGCATCTTCCCGGCCATCGACGTGCAGCGGTCCGGAACGCGCAAGGAAGAGTTGCTGCTTTCGAAGGACGAGCTTGAACTGATGTGGTACTTCCGCAAGCTCACCAACCAGATGACGGCCTGGGAGGCCATCGACCACATGATCGAAGAGATGAGGCGGACCAGGTCCAACAAGGAACTGCTGCGGAATTTCCAGGTCTTCAAGCAGGCCGCGGGCCCGCCCCTGCCTGCCTACGAAAACGGCAGAAGGGGCGCCGCAGGAACGTAATAACGGTAGTCAAACGGCAAACAGCTTAACAGCCAACAGCAATCGCAAGGCGTTACATGACGCCTTGCGATTTTCTGTATAAAGCCCCCCGTTTCCGGTAATGCTAGTTGGCGAATGACCAAAAGGAGGGTCAAAACCGGGGCGCCGTTTTTTCTGCCGGCCTCCGGGCAAAACGTTTTCCGCGCAAGAGGTTGTGAAAAAAGAGTTACCCGGCCTCTTGGAAGATGGGTGAGCTTTATGAACACTCGCAAAATAATAGGTATCGGCGTTGTGGGGTTGGGGCTGGTTCTGGCCGTCCTCATCCCGGCAAACGCCCGCTACCATGAGCTGATTAAAACAAGTGAGACAAAGGCGCCGTCGTACAGACCGCTGAGCGAAATCGTCAACACTGACGAGCCGCGCTTTTATCAGGTCCAAAAGGGGGACACTCTATGGACGATCGCCAGGCGCCACCAGGTGACCGTGAGCAGCCTGGCTATGGCTAACGGCATAGACGACCATGACTGTATCAGGGTCGGGCAAAAACTGGTCATCCCTGACGGCAAACCCCGGGACATCCGCCACCGCGTCGGTGCGGGCGAGACCCTGTGGGATATCGCCAGGAAGTATAACGTCAGCGTGAACGACTTGGTCAAGGCGAACAGGTTCAGGAACCCCAACCTGATTGTCCAGGGGCAGCAGATCGTGGTGCCGGTGCGCTCGCTGGCCCTGCCGGCCAGGACCGAGTGGGGGCCGTTGATGTGGCCGGTGCGCGGGGCGGTCACCTCGCCTTTCGGCATGCGCGACGGCCGCATGCACAAGGGCATCGACATCGCCGCCGACGAGGGCGACGTCATCCGGGCGGCCCGTGCCGGCACCGTAAGCTTTTCCGGACCGGCGGGGACCTTCGGACTCCTGGTCATCCTCGATCACGGCGACGGCTTGACGACTTACTACGGTCACTGTTCCCGCCTGCTGGTCAAGGAGGGGGAGACCGTCCAGGCCGGAAAGCCGATCGCCCGTGTCGGGTCGACGGGGCGTTCGCAGGGTCCCCACCTGCACTTCGAGGTGCGGTGGAACGGCGAGCCGCATGACCCGGCCATGGTGCTGCCGGGTGGAGAGAAAATCTAAGAAGCCGCCGTAAGGCGGCTTCTTAGATTTTAAACATAAGACTGTAGGACGTAAGACATATGATACAAGACCCCAACACTTAAGACGTAAATGCCGTGCAAGACACGTACTTATAATTTATGATATTAAGTGATGTTTATCTCAAAGAATCAAGCCTTCAATTCATATCATAAGTCATATGTCCTACGTCCTACTTCCCGGCACTTCGTGCCGGTTGGCCGGAGTGTGATGCCGTGTTTAAACTCCTTTATGCCGACGAGGAAGGCAACCTCTACGAAGACCCCGAGCTTTCGGCGGCGGCCTGGGACGGTGCCAGGACCGTTCCGCTTGCGCGTTTTGATCCGATCCCGCTGCCGGAGGGGGCCGACCTGATGCTCCTGCCCGGCCGGCGGCCCGTGGCCTGGGATGCATCCTCCGGCAGGGCGGTCCGCGACGCGGGCGAGCGCCGGGGCGGCGGGCTCTATGCCGTAGCGGCCGTCCTGCCTGCCGGCTTTACGCGCACGGGGCTCCCGGCCTACCAGGCCGAAAAAGGGGCGCGCCGCCTGCCGCTGTACGGCTACACGGCGGTCGGCGCCGGAAAAGGGACGCTTTACGTCGCCGCCCTGGAGACCGACGAAGCCTTCAAGTGGAACCCCGCTCTGTATAACGATCCGACCTTGCCCGGGCGGATCAAGGACCTGCGCAAGCGGTTCCCGGCGAACAGGCTCGTCGAGCACCTGGCCCGGTGCGCGCTGGAGTACCGTTGCCTCACCGCCCAGAACCTCTTCTACCGCCGGTGGGAGGCCGGTATTCCCGTCGCGGTCGGGTGTAACGCCGCCTGCCTGGGGTGCATCTCGCTGCAAAAGTCCGAATGCTGCCCGTCTTCACAGGAGCGCATCGCCTTTGTGCCGTCGGTCGCCGAGGTTGTGGAACTGGCCGTCCCGCACCTCGAGGAGGCCGTTGAGCCGATCGTCAGCTTCGGCCAGGGTTGCGAGGGCGAACCCCTGACCCAGGCCGACGTCCTGGCGCAAAGCATCCGGGAAATCCGCCGTCGGACCGGCAAAGGGACGATCAACGTCAACACCAACGCGGGCGATACCCGGGCGCTGGCCCGCGTGATCGAGGCGGGCCTGGACAGCGTCCGCGTGAGCATGATCAGCGCCAGGGAGGAGGTCTACAAGGCCTATCACCGCCCCGGCGGTTTTACCCTGGACAACGTCCTGGCCTCTCTGGCCGAGGCGAAGCGGGGAGGGGTTTACGTCTCGATAAACCTGCTCGTCCTGCCGGGCCTGACGGACAGGGATGAAGAGGTGGATGCGCTGGATGGGCTGATTGGCCGGGGCCTCGTCGACATGGTCCAACTGCGCAACCTCAACATCGACCCCGCTTACCTGTTCGCCCGTCTGCCGGGGAGAAAGGGCGAACTGCTCGGGATCAGGGAACTGATCCGGCGCCTCAAGGCCATACCGGGCCTTACCGTCGGTAATTATACCAAAGAAGTAAGCCGTAACGGCATTGTACGCTAGCAATCGGCAATTTGCACTGTCAAGGTCACCGGGGATTAAACCGCCAAGGGCGCCAAGGTGGGCAGAGACCTTATTATTATGAACCGCCAAGGTCGCCAAGACCGCTAAGGCATTTTTGCACTGAGCGTTGAGCATTGGGCATTGGGATTGAACCTTGAAGGTTAAGAGGTTGACCCAGCACTCAACCCAGCACTCAACTTAGAGAGTCACGTAGCAGGTATAACTAACCTTGTAGTGTCCAGAGGACAACAGGTTAACTTAGTTTGCAGACGGCTCTTTGAGTTGAGAGTGCTGGGTTGCACCCGACCCATCCCCTCGCCCTCCCGCTTCGAGGGGGAGGGTTGGGGTGGGGGTAGTAACCCTTCCCTCTTGGCGTACTTGGCGTACTTGGCGGTTGGAAAATAGCATAGGTTTTGCTTGTATGGCCTCTCGCGATTGTGCTATAATACTTGCGGTTTCACTCCAAGAGAGAAAGAAGGTGCCGTTTGTGAAGCAAGAGATTCATCCGAAGTATGAAAAGGCCAAGATCACCTGTGTCTGCGGGGCCGCTTTTGAAGTCGGCTCGACCAAGAAGGAGATGAAGGTGGACATCTGTTCCAAGTGTCATCCCTTTTACACCGGTACGCAGCGCACCGTCGAGGTTCGCGGCCGGGCGGAAAACTTCCGCAGGAAGTACGGGCTCACTAAGTAGGTTAGCGTAAGTACGAGAATTAGCAGAGCGCCGGCTCTGCTATCTCTTTTATCCCAATGCCAAGTGCTAACAGCTTAGTGCGGACGCCGCTGAAGCGGCGTCCTTAATGGGAGAGAGTAATGATCCTGTTGAAAAAACCGGGACTGTTCAAAAACGAGCATGGCGCGGAAGGCGAAGTTTTTCAACAGTCCCTGATGAGGAAGCCTTTTAACTACGGCGGCCAGGCCGTAATCGAAGGCGTGATGATGCGGGGACCGCTTACCTGGTCTGTGGCCGTGCGGACCCCCGACAGGTCCATCGTTGTGGAGCAAAGGAAAGTCAGCAGCATCACGGAGCGCTTCCCCTTCTTGAAGTGGCCCTTTATCAGGGGCACCGTCGTCCTTTTCGATTCCCTGGTGCTCGGCCTGGAGGCCTTGAGTTTCTCGGCGTCCAAGGCCGCGGGCGAAGAGGAGAAGCCGCTCACCAAGTGGGAGATCGCCCTGACCATGCTGGTCGCCTTTGCCCTGGCCATCGTCCTCTTCGTGCTGCTCCCCGTGGGGGTTGCCCACCTGACCCTGCCGGTGATCAAGGGCCAGGTCGCGCAGAACGTTTTCGAGGGCGTCTTGCGCGTCGCCGTCTTCCTGCTGTACGTCTTACTGGTCGGTCGGATGGCGGACATCAAGCGCGTATTCCAGTACCACGGCGCCGAGCACAAGGTTATCAACGCCCACGAGGCGGGCGCGGAGCTGACAATTCCCAACATCCAGCGGTTTTCGACCCTGCACCCGCGTTGCGGGACCAGTTTCCTGATGGTCGTGATGGTGGTCCACATCATCCTCTTCTCGTTGCTGCCGACCGAACCGCTGTGGTGGCGTTTCCTGTCGCGTCTGCTCCTGCTGCCGGTGGTGGCGGGCTTAAGCTACGAGTTTATCAAGAAGTCCTCCTGCCGCGGAGACAGCCTCTTCTGGAAGGCGGCCATGGCGCCCGGATTGTGGCTGCAGAAGCTGACGACGCGCGAGCCGGACGACGAGCAAATCGAAGTGGCCCTGACGGCCTTTAAATCCGTTGTAGCGGCGGAAGAAGGTGGACAAAGTGTTTGCCAAGCTTGATCACATCGAAAACAAATACGAGGAGCTTACGGGCCTGATCAGCGATCCCGGGGTCATTCAGGACCAGGAGCGCTGGCGGCAGCTCGTCAAGAGCCACGCCGAACTCGAGGACGTCGTGGTCAAGTACCGCGAGTACAAGAAAACGGTTAAGGATATCGAGGAACTGGAAGCCCTTCTCGAAGAGGAGAAGGATGTCGAACTCCGGGAGATGGCCGAAGAGGAGCTGGAGAACCTCGAGGCCCGGAAAGAAAGCCTGGAGCGCGAGATAAAAATCCTTTTGCTCCCCCGGGACCCCAACGACGAGAAGAACGTTATCATGGAGATCCGCGCCGGCACCGGCGGCGAGGAAGCGGCCCTTTTCGGCGCCGACCTCCTGAAGATGTACCTGCGCTACGCCGAGCGGATGGGCTGGAAAACCGAGTTCTTAAGCTCGAACATCACCGACCTCGGCGGGGTCAAGGAAGTCGTCGTGTCCATCCAGGGCAAGGGCGCTTACAGCCGGCTTAAATTCGAAAGCGGCGTGCACCGCGTCCAGCGGGTGCCCGAAACCGAGTCCGGCGGCCGCATTCACACTTCGGCGGCCACCGTCGCCGTCCTGCCGGAGGCCGAGGAAGTGGACGTGGAGATCAAGCCTGAGGACATCCGCATCGACGTTTTCTGTTCCTCCGGTCCGGGAGGACAGTCGGTGAACACGACCCAATCGGCGGTACGCATCACCCACCTGCCGACCGGGATCGTGGTGAGTTGCCAGGACGAGAAGTCACAGCACAAGAACAAGGACAAAGCCTTGAAGGTCTTGCGCGCGCGCCTGCTCGACAAGGCGCAGCGGGAACAGCAGGACAAGATGGCCTCGACGCGAAAGTCGATGGTGGGCTCCGGCGACCGCAGCGAGCGCATCCGAACGTATAATTTCCCCCAGAACCGCGTCACCGACCATCGCATCAACCTGACGCTTTACAAGCTGGAACAGTTCCTCGAGGGGGACATCGACGAGATGATCGAGGCCCTGATCAGCACGGACCAGGCCGACAGGCTCAAGCAAGTCGAAGGCTAAACCATTAGCCGGCAGGTGGACTTTGTGACTAAAGCTGCGGGTGTCGTACTCCCGCAATTTTACTTTACATTGACCGAACCGCCAAGGTCGCCAAGGTAAAAGAGAACGCTAAGGCAAATTGTGGAGAGAAGTAGTAGTAGTAGTAGTAGGGACCCTGTTAAGGGGCTACCAGAATTCTTGGCATCCATAAACGCTCTATAAGCGCTCTGAATAACTCCGTGATCTTGGCTTACGTGGCGTCTTGGCGGTTAGAAGTTATCGAGCTTTTGAGGTTTACCTCCGGGCAGGAGGTGTAGAGCAGAATTGAACATTCGAGAGGCGTTGACCAAGGCGCGGACTCTTTTGCGGGAAGCGGGTGTCGACTCCCCTGCCTTGGATGCGGAGGTTCTGCTCTGTGCCGTCCTCGGCTGCGGGAGAGCCGGCCTATGGGCCGACCCGGAGAGGCTCCTGACGGAGCCTCTTGCCCGGGAGTTTTTCGGCCTGGTGGAGCGGCGCCGCCGGCGCGTCCCGACGGCCTACCTCACGGGACGGAAGGAGTTCATGGGGCTGGAGTTCTCGGTCACGCCCGCGGTTCTGGTTCCCCGGCCCGAGACCGAGCTTCTGGTCGAGACCGCCCTGGCGCTGCTCAAGGAGCGCCCGTCCCCGGTCGCGGTCGATGTCGGTACGGGAAGCGGAGCCATCGCCGTTAGCATCGCCTATTACCACCCCGACGCCAGGGTTGTCGCCACCGACGTTTCAGAGGAAGCCCTGGCCGTCGCCGTCGGAAACGCCCGGCGGTACGGCCTTGACGGCAGGATAACCTTTCTGGCCGGCGACCTGCTCGAAGCGCTTCCCGGGGACTTGGCCGGACACGTTGACCTGATTGCGGCCAACCTCCCTTACGTTTCTGCCGGCGAGATGGCGCATCTGCCCCCGGAGGTCCAGAGCGAACCGGCCGTCGCCCTCGACGGGGGGGCGGACGGCCTGACCCTGTACCGGAAGCTGGTGCCCGCCGCCGCCTTTTACCTGGCGGGGGGAGGATACCTGCTGATCGAAATCGGCCCGGGGCAGGGCCGTAAGGCGCTCGATTTGTTCGCGGGCCTGGAGTGGAATGCTGAACTACGGCTGGATCTGGCGGGACGGGAAAGACTAGTAGTGGCAAGAAGCATTTGAGGGCGGTGGCATGGAAGCTGGTTTAAGCACCCAGGCGGTTATCGCCGTCGTTATCTTTGTCGCAACCTATGCCTTCATCGTCGCCGAAAAGGTCCACCGTTCGGTGGTGGCCCTGGCCGGAGCGGCGGTCGCCGTTTTTTCGGGGATCATCACCCAGGACCAGGCCGTTGCGGCTATTGACTTCAACACCATCGGTCTGCTGGTCGGGATGATGATCATCGTCGGCGTCACCCGGGAGACGGGTGTTTTCGAGGCCCTGGCCGTGTACGCCGCCCGCGTCGCCCGGGGCGAACCGGTGCGCATCCTGATTTACCTCAGCTTTATCACGGCATTCCTCTCGGCCTTGCTCGACAACGTCACGGCGGTGTTCCTGATCGTGCCCGTGACCTTCGCCGTCACCAGGAAGCTTCAGGTCACGCCGACGCCTTACCTGATCAGCGAGATTATCGCCTCCAACATCGGGGGTACGGGTACCCTGATCGGCGACCCCCCCAACATTATGATCAGCGGGCCGGCGGATCTGCAGTTCAACGACTTTCTCGCCAACACCGCCCCCATCGCCTTTGTCTGTTTTATGGCCGCCCTCGCCTTTCTCTACCTGGTCTATCGCCGCCGGCTGCGGACCGAGCCGGAACTTAAGCAGCAGCTCCTCGAACTGCGCCCCCGCGACTATATCCACAACGTGCCCCTTCTTGTCCGGTCGATGACCGTCCTCGGCCTGACCATCGCCGGTTTTCTCCTGCACGGCGTCCTGCACCTCCCCACGGCCAGCATCGCTCTCGGCGGGGCCACGCTTTTGCTCCTGATAACCGACCTTGAGACCGAGAAAGCCTTCCACAACGTGGAGTGGCCGACCCTCTTCTTTTTCACGGGGCTCTTCGTGCTCGTGGGGGCCCTTGAAGCTACGGGGCTGATGGAGCTCGCGGCCCGGGCCGTGCTGGACGTTACGGAGGGTCGGCTGCTGCTTACGGGCCTGGGGATCTTATGGGTGTCGGCGCTGGCCTCGGGTTTCGTGGATAACATTCCCTTCGTAGCAGCGATGATCCCGCTGTTGCAGGAAATGGGTCGCCTGGGCGGAATCGACGATCTCCGGCCCCTCTGGTGGTCCCTGTCCCTTGGGGCTTGCCTGGGGGGCAACGGGACGCTGGTCGGCGCCGCCGCCAACGTCATTGTCGCCGGCCTGGCCGAAAGACACGGCACCCGGCTCACTTTCGCGCGCTATTTCAAGGTCGGGTTCCCGGTCATGCTGATCACGATCGCGCTGTCGACCGTCTACCTCATCATCTTCCATTTGAGACCCCTGTAACAGCCCGGGTTACGACCCGCGCTCCGGTGTTTCGCTCCGGCCTCCGACCACCGACCACTGATTACCGACTACCATAATTGTCGGCCGGCCGACATTCGCGAAGCCGTCCCCTTAACGTATTTCCTGCCTGTAATTAAGCAATGACGCAGTTCGGCGTCGGACTGCCTGATCGATTAGTTTCCCTTATAATTAAAAAACATAACCACCTAGTAAACGGTCTGACGCTGAATGCTGAATAAGGAGGGGCGCGAATTTTGCAAAAGAGGCCGCTGTGGAACACGGTTGCTGTCATTTTGCTGCTTTCATTTTTGGTTCTCCTTATGGTCGGAGCATGCGGCGTAGGGGCCAATCCGGCAACGGCGACGGTGGGGGACCTGGGCATCCCGGGCAAGCTCGGCAAGGCCATCGCCGAAGTGCCCGTGGGTACCGGCAAGGGGCACATCGACCCGAACGCCCCGCGGGGATTCCTGGACATCCCCGGAGCGCCGCAGGTTAACCTGGTCTTTGCCTTCCTGTGGGCGATCGGGGTCGGCTGGATCTTTTCCACGATCGGCGCCTTCGGCGGCGTCATGGCCGGCGTGGGCCACATGACCGTCTTCGGCCTGGGTGCGTACGCCAAGAGCTTCAAGGACACGGCCCCGACGGTCAATAAGCTGCTCACCGACAGCATCCGTGTCTCGAACCAGTTCCTCGCCGGGCTGTCGGCCCTGGTATCCAGCTATAACTACTACCGCATAGGGCGCCTGGTCTGGTCCTTGGGGCTGGCCCTCGGCTTCGGCTCCATCGTCGGCGCCGTCATCGTTCCCTGGCTTACGGGCGGCAAGGTGACCTTCAGCCAGTACCAGGGCTGGTTCGGCGTGTTCATCTTTATCGTCGGCGCCGTCCTCCTGTACGAGACCACCCCGCGGGGCCAGGCGAGCAAGAAGGCCGCCAAGGAAGCCGCCCGGGTTTTTGAAAAGAGCGTCAAGGAGAAGGGCTTCGGGGTCCAGACCGGCGTCAAGGTCATCAGGTGGAGCCTTGGCCGGGTGGAATTCTCCTTCTGCGGCGTGGAGTTCGGCTTTAATCCTATCTGGCCGGTGCTCGGCGGCATCGTCATCGCCGCTATTTCGTCCTTCATCGGCGTCGGCGGCGGTTTCCTGTACGTGCCTTTCCTGACCAGCCTCGTCGGCCTGCCGATGTTTATCGTCGCCGGAACCTCGGCCCTCACGGTGTTCATCAGCATGGTCGCCAGCATCACGGCTTACATCAAGCTGGCCGGCGCCGGCATTTACTGGTCGCTGATCGGGGTCGAGCTGGCCGGCATCTTCATCGGTTCGGTCATCGGCCCGTGCACGCAGAAGTACGTTCCCGAGATCTGGCTGAAGCGCCTGTTTGTCATACTGGCCCTGTACGTCGGGCTCGGCTACTTCAGCAAGGGCTTCTTCGGCCGGTCCTGGGTGCCGATGTAGGCTTAAGGAGTTGAAAAGCGCACGTGCTGCCAAGGGTCGTTTTCGGTGCCGTGCGCTCCGGGCTGCCCTGCTTCGGCAGGGTGCATGGTTGACGAAGATGCAAAACACGCGCCGGAGCTCAAGAGCCTGGCGTAACCACAAACAAGCAGCTGCACCACTACTTCCCGGTATCGACAGCTTCCCTCTTGTTCCCCTCTGAAGGAGAGAGCCCCCGTATTTACGGGGGCTCTCTCCTTTGTTGGGTGGACCTTAGGTCTGGTATAGGTAGTCAATATTTGATAAGACTGCTACAAACCTTCGATTCCGGCTTTCTTTAAGCGAGCGACTTGCGGAGCATCGTAGCGGTTCTTGGCGAAGGTGCCCAGCACTCAGTTAGCCGTTTGAAACAACGTATCGTGAATTGGCCAAGTGACTACGGACGGTAGGTTTCGTATCAGCCCTGAGTGCTGGGTTTGGAGCTTAACGAAGTTGATCCTAATCCGAACGCTGAACGCCGAATGCCATTTTAGGCCGACGACCTTAATTAACCCCGGTCGAATTCGCTTTAGCGAATTCCTTCGAGTCCGACCTCTAACGTCCGATGTCCGACGACCGACTTAAGCCGCTTGATATTCCGGTGCATCTCCTGGACGGCCGCGATCCATTCCTTGTAGCCTGCCGACCCGATGATCTTCGACGCAAACCGCGCGCTGTCGATCTCGACGAGGGGCAGCATTTTCTCCCACATCGACATCCGCTTGGCCGTCAGGTCGTTGCCGTGGTGGTGGTGACAGTTGTTGGCAGGGCAGCGGCCCACGATTACCCCGTCGGCGCCCATAGCCAGGGCCATCAGCACGTGCACCGGGCTGACGCTGCCGCCGCACCTCACCCGGATGATGCGTGTGCCCACCGGGTACTCCAGGCGGTTGATGCCCGCGAAATCGGCCCCGGAGTAGGAGCACCAGTAGCAGAGGTATCCCAGGATCTTGGGCTCGCCGGGCGGGACGTTATGAAAGGCCACCTTCAACTGTTCCTCCAGGTGTTTTTCGGTATAGTTGGTCAGTTGAATAGCGCCGCTCGGGCAGGCCGCAATGCACAGGCCGCAGGACTGGCAGAAGGCGGGGTCCGTGCTGTAGTAGCCGTCCTCGTCCTGCTGGATGGCCCCGTGCGGGCAGACGTTGCGGCAGAAGCCGCAGCCGCTGCACAGGTCCTTGTTGACGGTGGCATAGTAGTCTAGGAGTTCGGTGTACCCCTTGTGGTGGTAAGCCATAGCCCTTGCCACCGCCGAGCTGGCCGCCGCCGCGCTCTCATGGACCGAAGCCGGCCCGGCGGCGCCGCCCACCACGTAGACGCGGTGCACCGTCGATTCCGTGGGCCGCAGGATGCGGCAGCCCGGCGAATCGCCGAAGGGTCCCTGGTTGACGGCGGCGAAGCCGTAGCGGTCGGGCTGCATGCCGAAAAGCATCCGCAGGCGCGAGGAGTCCCGCCGCGGGTTAAAGGCGGTCGCCAGCACGACCAGGTCGGTTTCCAGGGCGGCGTCGGCCCCGCCGTTTTCGCTGCCGTTGGGGAGTTCCTGCAGGCGCACCGTTACACTCTCGCGGTTGGTGCTTTTCTGGATGGCCGTCAGCCGCCCGCGGATGAAATTGACCCCTTTCTGCTGGGCCTCGCGGTAGTATTCTTCCGGGGCGCGGTCCACGGTGCGGATGTCCGTGTAAATGATGTTGACCTTGATTTCGGGATGCGATTGGTGCAACAGCAGCACCTGTTTCAAGGTGTACTCGCAGCAGATTTTCGAACAGTACGCCTTGGGGCCGTCCAGCGGCTGGTACTTGCAACTGCCGTTGCCGCACTCCGGGTCGACCTTGCCGTTGGTTTCCCGCGAGCCGGCACACAGGACGAAGGTGATCGAGCGCGGCTTTTTCGCCGTCTTGCCTAAGTGCTGGCAGTACTGCTCGAACTCCAGGCTGCTGACCACCTGTTCCAGCTGGTAACCGTATTCGGGTTTGGCTTTACGCACGTCCAGCTCTTCAAAACCGGTGGCGACCACGACGCTGCCGACGCGGATCGTCTTTTCGAGCGGGCCGGCGTCGAGCGTCACGGCCCCCGCGGGGCAGACCGGCACGCACTCACCGCACCTGGTGCAGGCCTCCGTGTCGATGACGTAGGCGTTGGGGTGGGTGAAGCGGTAGGGTTTGTAAATTGCTTTGCGCGTCGAAAGGCCGAAGTCGAAGTCGTTCGATACGGCTACCGGGCAGGCCTCGGCGCACTTCCCGCATTCGACGCACTTGCGGGTGTCCACGAACTGGGGCGCCTGGTACAGGGTGACCTCGAAATTCCCGTCCGTTTTACGGATACCGGTGACCTCGGTGGATGTCATCAGCTCGATCGTCGGGTGGTGGAGGGCGATCAGCTTGGTGATGTTCGGGAGAATGCAGGAAGTGGAGCAGGTCGACGGCCAGTTGGGAGTCTGGTAAAGCTTTTCCACGCGTGCCATTTGCCCGCCCAGGTGGGTGCCCTTTTCCACCAGGGTCACTTTGACCCCGTTGCGGGCGTAGTCAAGGGCGGCCTGCATCCCGGCCGGGCCGCCGCCGATCACCAGGGCCCGGTCCGTGACCGGCAGGCGGGTGGGGTTGCGCTTCTCGTTCAGGAGCACGCGCGCGTGGGCCATGGCCACGATGTCTTCGGCTTTCCCGGTGGCCGCCTCCCGCATGCCCGGGTGCACCCAGGCGCATTGCTCCCGGATGTTGGCGATTTCCACGGCCGTCGTGTCCAGGCCCGTCTCCGCCGCCGCCCGCTTAAAGCGCTGTTCGGGCGCCATCAGGCTCGTTCGCGGCGAGCACCCGACCACGATAACCCTGTCGAGCGCTTGCTCCCTGATGTCGTTTTTAAAGATCTCCAGTCCTTCTTCGCACAGGATATTGTGTTTTCGGACAAACACGACGTGCGCCAGTGATCCCGCCCGTTCCGCCAGACGGGCCATATCTATGGCGTCGTTGAGGGTGGTCTGGCAATCGCAGACGAAAACGCCGACCCTGAAACCATTGGCATCAGGCACGCTCAGCACCCCTTTCCTTTCTGCTCGGCCTTTGCGCCGCGTAAATGGACAGGAAAACCGCACAATTTTACCTTGCTTATTATTGTAGAGGGTTTGCGCCGTTTTCGCCGTCGCGCCCGCGAATGCGCGAGTGTCGGCTTGCTGACACTGGAAATGATCAATGGGAGACGGAGGGCAGGAAATCGGTTAACATGGGCACAGTAAGACGTTAAAATAAAACTCAAGTTATAAGATCAACTTTCTGCAATATCGGGAGATGGTTTTAGATGACCGAAAAGGTCTTTAAGATGAACGAGAAAGCCCTCACAGTTAACGAACGCGAGCGCGAGGTGCTCTGCAAGGCCGGCATCAGGGTGCGTTACCCCAAGGGCCAGATTATTTTCTCGGCCGAGGAATACGCCGACCGGGTCTACCTGCTGGAGGAAGGATACGTGAAGATCTACCGCATCAGCCCGTCCGGGCGCGAGTTTACGGTGGGCGGCACGCGGAACCCGGGCGAAATCATGGGCCTCGCCGAAGCTCTTTGCAACAGCAAGCGCACCTGTTTCGCCAGGGCCATCACCGACGTGACCATGATCGTCCTGACCAAGGACCAGTTTCTGGACGTTTTGTCCACGGAGCACCGCCTGGCGCTGAAAGTGGCGTCGCTGCTCGGGTCGCGCATGCGTTTCGCCGAAGCCCTGGTCTACGACCTGATGTGCTGGCAGGCGCCGGGGCGGCTCGCCCTGCTGCTCCTGAAGTTCAGCGCGCGCTGCGGCGTGCCTACCGACCGGGGCCTGGAGATCGGGCTCAAGCTCACTCACAGCGAGATCGCCTCCATGATCGGCTCCACCAGGCAGACGGTCACCTCGCTGATGAACACTTTCCGGGACGAAGGCTGCATCAGCGTGGAGGGGGGCAAAATCGTCATCAAGGACGCCGGGAAGCTGGCCGAATGGGTGGTTTGAGGCGGCGGCAACCTTGGCGCCCGTTTCGGATGAAAGGGCTCCTGCGGTTGTGCGGGGGTCCTTATTATTTTTTGTCAAGTTTTGGGCGTTAGAAGCCCCGGGTGTGGTATACTACAAAGACAGGCTTGGGTGGCAGGTGACAGATTTTACTGCCATGCTGGTAGAAACGCATTATTGGCGGGTTGATCCAATAAACCCCGATCAGGACGCAATCACGGCCGCGGCGCGCATCCTGCGACAGGGCGGGCTGGTGGCCTTTCCCACCGAGACCGTTTACGGTCTGGGAGCAAATGCTCTGGATAGCAGGGCCGTAAAGCGAATATTCATAGCCAAGGGAAGGCCCGCCGACAACCCCCTGATCGTCCACGTCAGCGACCTGGAGCAGGCGGCTGCCGTCACGGCCGGCCTGCCCTCGCTGGCCGTAAAGCTCGCCAAGGCTTTCTGGCCCGGCCCGCTGACGCTCGTGCTGCCCAAAGCCGATGCTGTTCCGGGGGAGGTTACCGCGGGTTTGGACACCGTCGCCGTAAGGATGCCCGACCACCGGGTGGCCCTGGCCTTGATCCGGGCGGCCGGCCTGCCCGTGGCCGCCCCAAGCGCCAACGTCTCCGGCCGGCCCAGCCCGACGACGGGGGAACACGTCCGGCAGGACCTGGAGGGGCGGGTGGAAGTCATCCTGGATGCCGGGCCCGCGCCGCACGGACTTGAATCCACCATTCTAGACCTCACGACGGACGTCCCGGTCGTCCTGCGTCCCGGAGGAGTGACGCGGGAGGCGTTGACCCGGGCCATCGGCACGGACGTGGCCGTGGCCGGCCGGGGAGAAACCGAAAGACCCCGCGCGCCCGGCATGAAATACCGGCACTACGCCCCGCGCGGCGAGCTCTACCTCGTGGAGGGCGACCGCCGCGGGGTCCCGCGGCGCATCGTGGAACTGGCCGCGGAACTAAAATCCGCGGGTCACAGGATCGCCGTCCTTTGCAGCGCCGAGACCGCGCGGCTTTTGCCGTGCGACCGGGTGTACGTCATGGGTTTGCGTGACGATCCCGCCCAGGTGGGGGCGCGCCTGTACCAATTATTGCGGCGGTGCGACGAAGACGGGGTTACGGCCATCGTCGCCGAAGGCGTCGAACCTGTCGGCGTAGGCGAAGCGGTGATGAACCGGCTGCGCAAGGCGGCGGGCAAAGTGATTACGGTGGGGGATGATAGATGAGTCCGCTGACGCTCTTTCTGCTGGCCGTGGCCCTGGGCACCGACGCCTTTTCCTTAAGCCTGGGACTGGCCCTCACCGGGATCGGGCGCAAGCAGGCCCTGGCCCTGGTGCTGGTGGTGCTCGTCTTTCACATCGCCTTCCCCGTGTTCGGCTGGTGGGGCGGGGAACTCCTGGGGACCATCGCGGGCCGCACGGCCGCTTATATCGGCGCGGCCATCCTCATCTACCTTGGGTTGCGCATGACCATCGGAACCCTCCGCAGGCACCGGGAGGAGCCCGTTAGGATAAACGGCGTCTGGAGCATCATCGTCCTCGCCGCCAGCGTGAGCATGGACGCCTTGAGCGTCGGGTTCACGCTGGGGGCCATCGGCGCGCAGCTCGCCCTGGCGGCGGGGGTCATCGGCATGGTGGCCGGGACGATGACGGCCGCCGGCCTCTTCCTGGGCCGCTCGATTTACCGGCACGTGGGCAGCCGCGCGCAGTTCGCCGGCGGGCTGATCCTGCTCGGCGTGGGAGTCAAGCTGGTATTCTAAAAGATATTCCCCGGATTTCTTTTCGGAACACGTCCTCATCTTCACACAACACCACGTCAGCTGCCCGACATTGGAAAAGTCGGACAGCCGACGTTATCATCGCCTGCCTTGCGACATATCAGATGCAATGAAGATGACATGCGTTTGGTCTTGCCATGGACTGCCGGGTTGTCGTTTGTGTTCTATAATTTATCAAATGATCAAAAACGTGACCGTTTTCCTGCCATGTGACGCGACAACCGCGTCACATGTTCTTTGCTTTTCCCGTGGCATTGTCGCTTTTTGCTGTTGTCACCATGGTATTGCCTGTTTTACATCACCGCAGAGGGGGAGTCTCTCTAATGAAGTGCGCATACTGCAACCTGAAAATGGCTTGCAGCAAGGAGGGGCGCGACTGCCTCGGGGGCAAGCTGGAACTCCCGGAATACAGGGATCCCGCCGTGCGGCCTTACGTTACGTACAGCGCCTTCCTGCAACACGTCTACGGCAATAACCTGACCCGCCTTCAGGAATTGATCTTCATCGGCCTGATGATGGAATGCCGCCGGCTGGGACTGGCCTACTGCGCCGGTTTTAACCGCGAGGCCCGGATGATGATCGAGGCTCTCTCCCCGCATTTTGAGGTCAATGCCGTGTGCTGTGACTACTGCCTTACGCCCGACCAGCGGTTTGTTCACGATCCCGACAGGCGGTTCGACCTTTACCGGCGTGACGAACGGGCCAAGGTCGAGGTCTTGAACGATTTCGGGGCGCCTATGCACGTTTCCTTAGGGCTGTGCATCGAACAGGACATCCTCTTCAACCAGCACAGCAGGGTACCGGTGACGAACTTCGCAGCCGCGGACTGGGTGCTGGGCCATCACCCGCTGACCGTCGTCTACACCACTTACCAGCGTAAGAAATATCTCCAGGGGAAAGGGCTGCCGAAGCCCGGGCAGGTCAGGAGAACCCGGCTTCAGGAGCTGATTGTTTTCGGCCAGCGCGCGGGCTTCAAATCGATCAGCCTGGGTTTCTGCAACGGCCTGTTCGAGGAAGCCGGGATGCTTTCGGATATTCTCAAACAGTATTTTCTCGTCTACTCGGTCTGCTGCAAGACGAGCGGCATCGACAAGAAGGAGCAGAACACGCCTTACATGAACCCCGGCGCCAAGTTTGAATCGGCTTGCAATCCGGTCGGCCAGGCCAAGATCGACAACCAATTGCGGGTCGACCTTTCGGTTCAGCTCGGTATCTGTTTAGGCCACGACATGTGTTTTGCGACGCATACCCTGGCACCGACGACGACGTTCGCCCCCAAGGACCGCGTGCTCGGCCACAATACCCTGGCCGCTTTATATACAGGCGCGCGTGCGATGGATGTCGATTACTCCGACCCGCGGCCCTACGAGGTCGCCAGGCGCTACAAGGATGCCGAGCCGCCGGTTGCGGATTTGGACGACGAGGTGCAGCCGGGAGCGAGCGCTTAAGCAGGCGTTCTCTTCTAGGCGGCGCACCGGAGTGCCGGCATCGGACGTTGGTCGTATGGGAGGTGAGATCTCTCTGGAACCATCACCAATCCTTGTGGTACGGGACTAATGCATAGGTATTCTTTGGAAAGGGAGGGGTGTGTTTTGAGAAAAGGACGGTTGTGGAACACAGCGGCCCTTGTCGTACTGCTTGCTTTCCTGGTATGCCTGTTCGCCGGGGCAAGCGGCGTGGGGGCCAACCCGACTACGGCGACGGTGGGGGACCTGGGCATCCCGGGCAAGCTGGGTAAGGCCATTCAAGAAGTACCGGTGGGTACCGGGAAGGGGCAGATCGACCCGAACGCCCCGCGGGGATTCCTGGGCATCCCCGGAGCCCCGCAGGTTAACCTGGTGCTGGCCTTCCTGTGGGCCATCTGGGTGGGCTGGATCTTCTCCACGGTCGGCGCCTTCGGCGGGATTATGGCCGGCGTGGGCCACATGACCGTTTTCGGCCTGGGCGCGTACGCCAAGAGCTTTAAGCAGACGGCGCCGACGGTCAACAAGCTGCTTACCGACAGCATCCGCGTTTCCAACCAGTTTCTCGTCATGCTTTCGTCACTGGTTTCGAGCTACAACTACTACCGTGTGGGGCGCCTGGTCTGGCCGCTGGGCCTGGCCCTCGGTCTCGGCTCCATTGTCGGCGCTGTCGCCATCCCCTGGCTCACGGGCGGCAAGGTGACGTTCAGTCAGTACCAGGGCTGGTTCGGCGTCTTTGTTTTCATCGTCGGTGCGGTCCTGCTCTACGAGACTACAGCGCGAGGACAGGCCAGCAAAAAAGCGGCGAAGGAAGCAGCCCAGGCCTTTGAAAAGAGCGTGAAGGAGAAGGGCTCCACGGTCGAGACCGGCGTCAAGGTCACCAGGTGGAGCGCAAGCCGGGTGGAATTCACCTTCTGCGGCGTGGAGTTCGGCTTTAATCCTATCTGGCCGGTGCTCGGCGGCATCGTCATCGCCGCTATTTCCTCCTTCATCGGCGTCGGCGGCGGTTTCCTGTACGTGCCGTTCCTGACCAGCATCGTCGGCCTGCCGATGTTCATTGTGGCCGGCACCTCGGCCCTCACGGTGTTCATCAGTATGGTCGCCAGCATCACGGCCTACATCAAACTGGCCGGCGCCGGCGTATACTGGTCGCTGATCGGGGTGGAACTGGTCGGCATCTTCATCGGCTCGATCATCGGGCCGCGCACGCAGAAGTACGTTCCCGAGATCTGGCTGAAACGGCTGTTTGTGGTGCTGGCCCTCTATGTCGGAATCGGTTACTTCAGCAAGGGCTTCTTCGGCCAGTCCTGGGTGCCGATGTAGGTCCCGGGCTGTACGGGGTGCGCCGGGTTCCGGGTTTGACCCGGAACCGGCACGCCTCGGTCGTTAGATGTTGAAAAACCAGGGACTGTTTGCAATAGTCCCCAAGTTGAGGGGTTGATCGCGTGGGATTCTGGGGTTATTTGGACCAGGTGCTCATCGTTTTTTACCGGATAACCGGTAATCCTGTCTTTGACTTCTTCCTGGGGACCTTCATCGTCGCCATGTTGACGGTCGTCGTCGGGGAATTCACCATCTCGATCGCCTACAGGCTGAACAGGAAGCACCTGAAGGTCCTTAACACCAAGATGGTCAGGATGAACAACCTCTCCCTGGACGCCTTGAAATCGGGGAATAAGGAAGAGTACAAAACCCGCAACAAAGAGGCCAACGACGCTTTTGGAAAGGTTTTTTTCAACGCCGTGGCTCTTTCCGCCGCCAACCTGTGGCCTGTGTTCTTCTGCCTGGCCTGGATGCAGACGCGGTTCATGGGGATTGACTTTCCCATACCTTTTACCGGTTGGGCTGCGAATTACGTTGTCGTTTTCCTGATCTGTTACATTCTGTCGAGGATCCTCTTCGGCTGGATGCGGCCAAGGCTGCCCTATTTCAGAGGGGTGCAAAAGATGCTGGACGATGTCGGCGAGAGTGCAAAGGAACTGGAAAGCTTCGCGGACATCGTGCCCAAGAGACCTTGATCGCCGGCCGAAGTTTAATACGCTGTCTCAAACCTCCTAAATGTTCCTCATAATAGATCCCCCTTGCCGGCGGGCGGGGCTTAATGCGGACGGAGCCCCGTCCGGCGCAAGCGGGGAAAACAGCGGGGGGTGCAAAAATGACCGGTGAAATCCTGATCGGCGTATTGGTTCTGCTGCCTGTCGCCGCCGGCCTGCTGGGCTTAATCCCGATGGGCGTCCCGGCGCGCAGGGCGCTCCTGATCCCGGTATCACTGGTCCTGGCAGCCGCCTCGGTATGGCTGACCGTAACGGCGGCCGCATCGGGACCGCTGACCGTGATTCTCCCGGCCCAATGGGAGAGCGTCTTGACCGTTCTCGATTTCCTGCTGCTGGCCTACTTTATCCACGCCGGCCTCGGCGCCCGGCACAGCCTTGTCGTCTTGCTGTCGCTGGCCGCCGCGGCGGGCCTTGCCGTCTTGAAATTCGCGTGGCTGGGCGGGCACGTTTCCGTGGAGCCGGCGTTTCACGTGGATATGCTGTCCGGGCTGATGTGCCTTGTGATCTCTATCGTGGGGTCGCTCATCGTCCTGTATGCCCTGGACTACATGCCGCGGCACGAGGCTCACCTGCATCTGGATAAAAGCAGGCAGCCGCAGTTCTTCCTTTATCTTGTCGGCTTCCTCGGCGTGATGAACGGCCTGGTTTTCGCCGACAGCCTGCTCTGGCTGTACTTCTTCTGGGAGCTGACGACCCTGTGCTGCTTCCAGCTCATCCGGCACGACCTTACGGATGAAGCGAAACAGAACGCCTTGCGGGCCCTGTGGATGAACCTTCTCGGGGCGGTCGCCCTGGTCACCGGGACCGGTCTAGCTTATCAACTGGTCGGCTCGGTTTCCCTGCAGGAACTCATCGGAGCGGGCATGGCCGCTCCCGCGCTCTTGCCCGCGCTCGCCTTGCTCTGCTTCACCGGGTTTACCAAGGCGGCCCAGGTCCCCTTCCAGAGCTGGCTGCTGGGGGCGATGGTGGCGCCGACGCCGGTCTCCGCCCTGCTGCACTCCAGTACGATGGTCAAGGCGGGCGTCTACCTTGTCCTGCGCCTGGCCCCCGCCTACGCCGGGACCACCCTCTCGGTGATGGTGGCCCTGTTCGGCGGCCTGGTGTTTGTGGTCACCTCCATCCTGGCCGTCAGCCAGCCTGTCTCCAAGCGGGTCCTGGCTTACTCGACCGTCGCCAACCTGGGCTTGATCATCTGCTGCGCGGGCATCAACACCGACCTGGCCATGGCTGCGGCCCTGGCCCTGATTGTCTTCCACGCCGTCTCTAAGGGTGCCCTGTTTATGGCCGTAGGGATGGCTGAACAGCAGATCGGCAGCCGCGACATCGAGGACATGGAGGGGCTCGGCTTTCGGACGCCGCTCCTGGCGTCGGCGATGGTCGTCGGGATGTTCTCGATGCTCTTCCTGCCGTTCGGCGTGGCCTTCTCCAAGTGGGCGGCCATTGAGGCCGCCGGCACGGAAGGGGGCTGGTTCATCGCGGTCACTGCTTTTCTTGCCGTGGGCAGCGCGGCCACGCTTGTTTTCTGGGCGAAGTGGGTCGGCAGGCTTACCACGCAGGTTAAAGGTGAAGCCAGGGAAGAAAAGCCTTTCTTCGCTTATGCCGGGACCATCGGCCTGGTTGGGACGGCCGTCGGCTTGAGTATCCTCATCGCGCCGCTGATGCAGTGGCTGATCCTGCCGGCGCAGGCGGGGATGGGTTACGGCCGGCCTTTCGACTTAACGGGCTGGAACCTGTTCACGGCTGTCGGCTCCTTTACGCCGTGGGCCCTGTTCATCGCCGTCGGCTTGGCCGTCCTGCTGCCCGCCCTCCTGGTCAAGGGACCGGCAGGTACCGAAACAGCGCCGGCCTACCTCTGCGGCGTCAATATCGACGGTGACCGCCGGTTTCGCTCGGTCGCCGATTCCCCGGTGCCTCTGGCCGTGGGGGGCACTTACTGGACGACGCTTTTCGGCGAGCAGAAGTTGACGCCGGTGTTTAACTGGGCGGCCCTCGTTTGCCTGGGGGCCCTGTTTGTGGGGGTGATCGTGTGACCGTCACCGACGTTCTTGTCGCCGTCGCCGCCCTTATCGCGGCGCCCCCGGCGGGGGGGTTCCTGGTCGGCGTCGACCGGAAGATCACGGCCCGCCTCCAGGGGCGGATGGGACCGCCCCTGACCCAGCCTTTTTATGACTTCTTCAAGCTGCTGAGCAAGACCAGGGTGGTCGCGGCCCGGGGCAACATGGTGTGGGCGTGGAGTTACCTGTTGCTCACCATGACGGCTTTCACCCTCTTTTTCCTGGGGCAGGATCTTGTGGTTATTTTCCTGATCCTGGCCTTCGCCGGTGCGGCCCTGGCGTACGGCGCCTTCTCGGTGCGTTCCCCGTACTCCCATTTCGGAGCCCAGCGCGAGCTGATCCAGATGTTGTCGTACGAGCCCATCCTGCTGCTCACCGCGGCGGCCGTCGCCTTGCAGACCGGGAAGTTCACCGTTTCCGGCGTTTTGACCTGGGACGAACCCCTGCTGCCGGCCCTGCCCCTGGCGTTCGCCGCGCTGCTTATCGCCCTGGGGATCAAGATGCGCAAATCGCCCTTCGATATCGCCGCTTCCGAGCATGCCCACCAGGAGCTTGTGCGGGGTGTTTACACGGAGTATTCGGGCCGTTACCTGGCCCTTATCCACTTGGCCCACTGGTACGAACTCGTCCTGATCCTGGCCTTTGTCGCCCTCTTTTGGGCGCAGCCCCTTTGGATCGGCGCTCTGGCAGCCCTGGCGGTTTTCCTGCTGGAGCTCTTTATCGACAACCTGGCCGCGCGCCTGCGCTGGTCCTGGATGGTGGCCGTCTGCTGGGGGCTGGGGATCGGGTTTATCCTGCTCAACATGGTCTTGCTGCAATGGCTGGCCTGAATATGAGCTGCGGCCGAATGGGCGGTTTCTGGGGGAAAGGAGTGTAGCCGATGGGTTTACTGACCAGGTCGCGTGTCAAATCGCCCTGGATCCTTCATTACTGCACGGGCGGATGCAACGGGTGCGACATCGAAATCCTGGCCTGCCTCACGCCGCTTTACGACGTGGAGCGCTTCGGGATCCTGAACATCGGCAATCCCAAGCACGCCGACTTGCTTATCGTAACCGGTCCGGTGAACTGGAAGAGCGAACAGGTTCTAAAAAATCTTTATGAGCAGATGCCCGAGCCCAAGCTGGTGATGGCCGTCGGGGCCTGTGCCTGCAGCGGGGGTGTCTTTCACAACTGCTACAACACCCTGGGCGGGATCGACAAGGTGATCCCGGTCGATATCTACGTGCGGGGATGCGCGGCCCGCCCGGAGGCCATCATCGACGGGGTTGTCGGGGCGCTGAACAAGCTCGCCGAATCCTAGCGGGGGAGGGGGGGTAACATGCAGGATCTTACAATTTCCAGGGACCAGTTGACGGACACGGCCAAGGAACTCCTGAACCGTGGGGCAAGGCTCATCAACGCCGTGTGCCTTGATGAAGGGGAAACCTTTCAAATCATCTACCTTTTTCAACGTGAACTGGATCTTATGAGCCTGCGGGTCCGCGTCGCGAAAGAGGAGGAAGTGCCGAGCCTATCATCCCTTCAACTGAGCGCCGTCCTGATTGAAAACGAGATGAGGGAGTTCTTCGGGTTGAAGGTTGACGGCATGGCCATCGACTTCAAGGGCCGGATGATCCTCGCCGAAAAGAGCCCGCGCACGCCGATGCTGAAACAACTGCCGGTAATACAGTAAGGAGGGCTTTTGTATGGGGAGGGTTACTTTTCCTTTTGGTCCTCAGCACCCGGTTCTTCCGGAAGCCATCCAGCTTCAGCTGACCTGCGAGGACGAACGCGTCGTCGAGGTCCTGCCGGTTATCGGGTATATGCACCGGGGCATAGAAAAAGCGGGCGAGAAAAACCCCTTTGTGAACAACGTGTTCCTTTGCGAGAGGATCTGCGGCATTTGCAGCTTTATCCACGCGCTGTGCTACTGCGAGCTCGTCGAGAATGTGATGAAAGTCTCCGCCCCTCCGCGTGCCCGGTACCTGCGGGTTTTCTGGAGCGAGCTGTCCCGTATCCACAGTCACCTGCTGTGGATGGGACTCCTGGCCGACTCCTTCGGGTTTGAAAGCCTTTTCATGCAGTCTTGGCGGGCGCGGGAAATCGTCCTCGACATCCTGGAGATGACCACGGGGCAGCGCGTTATCCAGTCGTCCTGTGTCCTCGGCGGCGTCAGAAGGGACATCGACCAGGATATGGCCGGGCGCGTCCGCCGGATGCTCAACCGGTTCAAGGCGGAGTACGACGCGGTTTACGAGGTGTTTGCCAGGGACTATACCATCAGGCAGCGCACGGTGGGCAAAGGCGTATTGTCCAAGGAGCAGGCCTGGGCTCTCGGCGCCGTGGGTCCGACCCTTAGGGGCAGCGGGTGGCCCTACGACGCCCGGATGCTGCACTACTCGGCATACGGCGAGATCGGCTTTGAACCCGTTGTGGAAAACGCCGGTGACAGTTACGCCCGCATGATGGTCCGGGCCCGGGAGATCCACCAGTCCCTCGACCTGGCCTTCAAGGCCCTCGACAACCTCCCCGACACCGAGCTGGCCGTCAAGGTCAAGGGTTTTCCCGAGGGAGAAGGGATCATCAGGGTCGAGCAGCCGCGCGGCGAACTCTGCGAGTACATTAAGGGCAACGGCACGGCGCATCTCGAAAGGCTCAAGGTGCGCACGCCGACCTTCGCCAATATACCCGCTTTGCTGGCGATGATTCCCGGCTGCGAGCTGGCCGATATCCCGGTCATCGTTCTTTCCATCGACCCATGCATCGCCTGCACCGAACGCTGACGGCGGGCTGCGCCCGCCGCGGTTGGCAATCCGAAAATCCGAGGGCCGACCGCCTGGGAAAGGAGACGGTTAACCATGCCTGTAATGGGCCCGAAGCTGGTCAAGAACTTCTTCACCGGCCCCGCCACGCGCGCCTATCCGGCCGTAAAGCGCCCGGCTTTCCCCCAAGGGCGGGGACGGATCCTTTACGACGCTGAGCGGTGCACTTATTGCGGGATATGCGCCGGCATCTGTCCCGCCGCGGCCATCACCATGGAGGAGGACCGGGAAAACCTTGCTGTCAGGCGGGTCTTTAATTCCTTCGCCTGTATTTACTGCGGGCGGTGCGTGGAACTTTGCCCGAACGGGGCATTGCAGATGGGCGCCGAGCACCCCGAGTATGCCGGTGCCAAGGTCGCAACGGTTTCCAGCAGCCGGCAGGCTGGATAAAGCATCCACCGCGCATTAGGAGTATAATAATCCCCGGCAGGAAAACCCAGGGGCCGAAGCGAAGCTATCATCTCTGGGAGTGTACTGTGTTAAGATCTTTTCCAGAGGCTGGGAGCTGATCTCATGTCGGGTGGGAATCCTAAAGCGCGCGAGGACGCTCTGGTTGTTAACGAACGCGAGCGCGAGATCCTGTGTAAGACCGGGACAACCGTACGTTATCCAAAGGGGCAGATTATCTTTTCGGCCGACGAACAGGCCGACCGGGTCTACCTGATTGAAGAAGGATATGTCAAGATCTATCGTCTCAATCCGGACGGCCGCGAGGTGACGGTGGGGAGCATCCGGAACCCGGGTGAGATCATGGGGCTGGCCGAGACGCTTTATCACGGCAAGCGCACCTGTTTCGCCGGGGCCATCAGCGATGTGACCATGGTGATCCTGACCAAGGACCAGTTTATCGAAGTCCTGAACACCGAACACCGCCTGGCGCTGAAGGTGGCGTCACTGCTGGGAGCGCGCATGCGGGCCGCCGAGGCGATGGTTTACGAGTTGATGTGCTGGCAGGCGCCGGGCCGCTTGGCCTTGATGCTCCTAAAAATCAGCGAAAAATGCGGGGAAAGGACCAATGAGGGGATTAAGATCAAGCTCAGGCTGACGCACAACGAAATCGCCTCGATGATCGGTTCCACCAGGCAGACGGTGACCTCGCTGATGAACACCTTCCGCGATGAAAAAAGTATTGAGGTCCAGGGCCGGGAAATCCTGATCAAGGATCCCAAGAAGCTCGCCGAGTGGGTGGTATAGCAGCACCGGGCGCTAAGCGCTTACAACCATTTGGGGTCTTTGCATTGCAGAGACCTTTTTTGTTTTTTGGGACTCTGTTCCCCCGGACTTCATCTATTTCCCGAGCGCCGGGAATCAGCCGGGGCAATACTAGGCATAAAGGCTTTTATAGTATGGCGTGTCCGGCGTTTCTACAATAAAATGTAAACATTGGGCGGTTTGCTGCGGGAGGAGTGACGTTTTTGGCCAGGCCAAAGAAGATCTTGTTCGTGTGCACGGGAAACACCTGCCGTTCGAGCATGGCCGAGGGCATCGCCCGTCACCTGCTGGGGGACGACCGCGAGATACGCGTCCTTTCGGCGGGCGTCCACGCCCTGCCCAACGTCCCCGCGACCCCCGAAGCCGTGGAAGCCCTGGCCGAAGAAGGGATCGACATCAGCGGCCACCGGGCGGCTTTGCTGACCCGCGAGCTTGTCGAGGAGGCCGACCTGGTTCTGACTATGACGGCCGGGCATCGGCGTCTGGTACGGGAGGCCGCCCCCGATCAGGCGGGCAAGGTCTTCACTCTGGCTGAATACGCCGGAGCCGGAGGCGACGTGTCCGATCCCTTGGGACAGCCCCTGCACGTGTACCGCCGTTACGCCGCCGAACTCCGCCGCCTCATCCGCCTGGCTCTGGAGCGCTTCAGGGAAGAGGCCCCGCGTTGAAGGAAATCGTTCTTCAGCCGTAGAAGATGGTAAATCGTAAGGATTTTGTCGATGCATGCGGGAGGCAAGCATACATGCACGTAGCCGTGGCCGCCGATCATGCGGGTTACCGGTTGAAAGAGGAGATCGTCGACTTTTTGCGCCAGGCGGGAATTCCGCACAAGGATTTCGGAACGCATTCCCTGGAATCGGTGGACTACCCGGACTTCGCCCTGGCCGTCGCCCGCGCCGTGCAGAGCGGCGAGTTCGACCGCGGGATCATCGTCTGCGGGACCGGCATCGGAGTGAGCATCTCGGCCAACAAGGTGCCCGGCATCCGGGCGGCCCTCTGCCACGACACCTTTTCGGCCCGCGCCTCCAGGGAGCATAACGATGCCAACGTTCTGACCCTCGGCGAAAGGGTCATCGGCCCCGGCCTGGCCAGGGACATCGTGGCCACCTGGCTCAAGGCCGAGTTCCAAGGCGGGCGCCACACCCGCCGCGTACAAAAGATTACCGCCATTGAAGATCTATGTCGGTAATCAGACGCAAGATGTAAGACTTAGGACGTAAGACGGGAGTCCTACATCCTAAGTCCTACGTCCATTTCGGCGCCTTGCGCCCAACGTTATTTTAGGAGGAAAAGTAGTTGAATCAGATGATGACTCCTCTAGCGGAGGCAGACCCCGAAATCAGCAGGGCTATTGCCCTTGAGACCGAACGCCAGCGCTCCAAGCTGGAGCTGATCGCCTCCGAGAACTTCGTCAGCAGGGCGGTCCTGGAGGCCCAGGGCTCGGTGCTGACCAACAAGTACGCCGAGGGCTACCCGGGACGGCGCTACTACGGGGGCTGCGAATTCGTCGACATCGCCGAGAGCCTGGCCATCGAGCGGGCCAAGCAGCTCTTCGGGGCGGACCACGCCAACGTCCAGCCGCATTCGGGCGCCCAGGCCAACATGGCCGCCTACTTCGCCCTCCTCCAGCCCGGGGACGTCATCCTGGGAATGAACCTGGCGCACGGGGGACACCTCACCCACGGCTCCAAGGTCAACTTCAGCGGCAAGCTCTTTAACTTCGTCGCCTACGGGGTCGACCCCGAAAGCGGAATGATCAACTACGACGAGGTGCAGCGCCTGGCCGAGGAGCACCGCCCCAAGCTCATCGTGGCGGGGGCCAGCGCCTATCCCCGCGCCATCGACTTCGGGCGCCTGTCCGCGATCGCCAAGTCCGTCGGCGCCAGGCTGATGGTGGATATGGCGCACATCGCCGGCCTGTGCGCGGTGGGCCTGCACCAGAACCCCGTGCCGTATTCCGACATCGTTACTTCCACCACGCACAAGACCCTGCGCGGCCCGCGCGGCGGCTTGATCCTGTGTACCGGGGAATACGCGGCGGCCGTCGACAAGTCGGTCTTCCCCGGCGTCCAGGGCGGGCCGCTGATGCACGTCATCGCCGCCAAGGCCGTGGCTTTCGGCGAGGCCCTGCGGCCCGAGTTCAAGGCTTACCAGGAAAGAATCGTCAAGAACGCCAGGGCCCTCGCCGGCGCCCTGATGGAGCGCGGCTTCAAGCTGGTCTCCGGCGGCACCGACAACCACCTGATCCTGGTCGACCTGCGCAGCAAGAACGTCACCGGGCAAGACGCCGAGCGCCGGCTCGACGAGGTGGGGGTCACCGTGAACAAGAACATGATTCCCTTCGATCCGCAGCCCCCGAGGGTCACCAGCGGCATCCGCATCGGCACGCCGGCCGTCACCACCCGCGGAATGAAGGAAGAGGATATGGTCAAAATCGCCGAGATCATCGCCGTCGCCATCGACGACATGGACAGCGCCGCGGCGCTCGCCAAGGCCCGGGGCATGGTCAAGGAACTCTGCGCCGCCCACCCTTTGTATTGAGAAGTGAGAAGTGAGATGTTGGACGTGAGAGGCATTCTTACCTCTTACTTCTCGCATCTCACCTCAAAATTCTACTTAATTTCAACTTGCTACCCTAACAATAAAACACTGAGCTTATCGAATTCCACCAAAGGTACGGTAGCATATGAAAAAGATACTCGTCGTTTTCGGTACTCGTCCCGAGGCGATTAAGATGGCCCCCGTCATCAAGGCCCTCGAAGCCTCGCCGCATTTCCGGTGCGTGGTCGCCGTCACCGCCCAGCACCGGGAAATGCTCGACCAGGTCCTCGACCTCTTCGGCATCCGCCCTGCCTACGACCTGGATATCATGCGGCAGGGGCAGACCCTTTTCGACATCACCCGCCGTGCGCTGACAGGCCTGGAAGGCGTTCTGAGGAAAGAGCGTCCCGATATGGTGCTCGTGCACGGGGACACCACCACAACCTTCGCCGCGGCCCTGGCCGCCTTTTACCTCCAGACTCCCGTCGGGCACGTCGAGGCCGGCCTGCGCACGCGCAACAAGTATTCTCCCTTCCCCGAGGAAATGAACCGTCACCTGACCGGGGTCATCACCGACCTGCATTTTGCCCCCACCGCGGGAGCAAAGGCCAATCTCCTGGCCGAGGGCGTCGCACCGGAAAAGATCGTCGTTACGGGGAACACCGTGATCGACGCCTTCCTGAGCACCGTCCGGAAGGAGTACGCGTTCGAGGATCCTATCCTGAAGTCCGTGCAGGACGATAGGTACCGTGTAATCCTGGTGACCACCCACCGGCGCGAAAACCTGGGCGAGCCCCTGCGGCAGGTTTACCTGGCCCTGCGCGACTTCGTCGACCGCTACCCCGACGTGCAGGTCGTTTTTCCCGTACACAGGAACCCCGCCGTGCGTAAAGTAGTCCGCGAAGTGCTCGGCGACCTGGACCGCGTGCACCTTGTCGAGCCGCTGCCCTACCTGCCTTTTGCACACCTCATAAAACACAGTTACCTGGTCCTCACGGACTCGGGCGGCATTCAGGAGGAAGCCCCGTCGCTGGGTAAGCCCGTACTCGTCCTGCGCGACACCACCGAGCGTCCCGAGGCCGTGGACGCGGGGACCGTCCTGCTGGTGGGGACGGACAGGCGGAGGGTGTTTGCGGCTGCGGACACCCTTCTTTCCGACCCGGAGGCGTACCGCCGGATGGCTGAGGCCGTGAACCCTTACGGAGACGGGCAAGCGGCCGCGCGGATCGTGCAGACCCTGGCCCACAGGTTCGGGTTGTCACCGGTCGCGCCGCAGGAGTTTAATGCAATGAAGCAGCAGGAATTTGGTGTTGAACGCTGAAATGATAACTGATATCGCTCCTAATGGAACAAGCAAAAGGTAATCATGGTTGCAGATTATGCCGTTGTAGCGCAAACATTTCTTGTCAAACAGTATAACACCAATCCAAGAAATGAAAAAAAAATCTTTCACGAGCGGCCTAAAAAGTCGGCTGCGGGGAAGGAATAAACCCTCTATCGTAGAAAGTATATTTAAGAGCGCGGCCAGGTTTAGATCTGGTTTTTCTTTATGCCGCGCGGGCGGGGGAGCGGAGCGTGAAGGGGGGCCGGGACCCTGTGGCTGACGGCAAAAACGGCCTTTCCAAGGGGTTGAAAGCGTTTGCGCTTGGTTCCACAATCGCCGTTCAGTTCGCCGCCAGCATCTTGCTGGGTCTTTGGGCGGGACGCCTCCTCGATGCCAGATTGGATACCGAGCCGTGGTTGATGCTGGCGGGGCTGCTCGCCGGCATGGGAGCGGGTGTCCTCGCCGTTTACCGCACGGTAACGCAGATATTCAACGATCGCAAAAAACCTTAAAATAAGAAGCGAGTCGTGAGAAGGTCGTGAGAAGTCGGAAGTGAGCTCTTCTGGTACTCACCTCTGACTTCTCACCTCTCACTTCCCCTATAGGAGGGTGCTTGTGCAGGAACTAGACTTTGGCGTCCATGTCCGTGGTGCCGTGCGCAAGTCTTTCTTTGTTTTCTGTATCGCCTTGCTGGCCGTGGCCGCCGACGGCGGCAATCCCCTGTTTGCGGGGTTCGCTTTCGGCGTCCTGGTAAGCATCGTCAGCGGCATCCTGCTGGCCGTGCGCATCGCCAGGCTCGGCGAGATGAAGGAGGTTCTGGATTCCGCTGAAGAGCGTAAAAAGGCCAGGTGGGGCGCGCAGATGGCTGTCGGCGCCTTGCGCTGGCTGTTTGTTATCTCGATGCTGGTCTTCGCCGTCAAAACCGGCTGGTTTAACCTGCTGGCAGTGCTGGGCGGGTTGTTTGTCCTGCCCGCCTTTGCGGTCGGTGGGGGTTTAAAGGTCCTTCTTGGTTATCGAAAGGACCTTCATAAATGCAATTCTTTTTAGCGAAAGGAGGTGAATATTGCAGTGTCGGCAAGCGGAGCGACACACGGAGCTGAAGGTGGTTTCAGTATCGAAAAGGTCCACCATGACCTGAATATCTGGAATCTACCCACCGAGCCGGTGCATTTCGGGTCTATTGGCGGTTTCTCGATCGATCTGAACATGACCACCATCGTATTTACGTGGGTGGCCATGGCCATCGTGCTCCTATTGGCTTTTTCGGCCGTACGCGGTGCCAGCGTGCGTCGGCCGACCAAGATGCAGGCGATGTTTGAAATGGTGTTTGAATTCTTACGTGGGCTGATCAACGAGAACATGAGCCCGAAAAAGGGCGAGGGTATCTTCGCGCTGATCATTACTTACTTCCTGTTCATCGTGACGTGCAACATTATCGGGCTTCTGCCCACAGGGGTAGCGCCCACGGCGGACCATCAGACGACCTTTGCCCTGGCCTTGATCACCTTCTTCATGATGTTCTACCTGGGGATCAAGTACAAGGGCCTCGGTTATTTCAAGCACTACCTGCAACCCTTCCCGTTCTTCCTGCCTATCACGATTTTGGAAGACCTTGCGAAGCCCCTTACGCTGGCTTTCCGACTCTTCGGCAATATGAAGGGTAAGGAAGTCATGATTCTGGCCCTGCTGGGCCTGATCACCGGTGTCGCGCAATGGGCCGGCGGTTTCATGGCCTCTGTCGTGTGGCTTGGATTCGGCCTTTTCGTGTCCCTTATCCAGGCCTTCGTCTTCACCATGCTGAGTATCGCCTACTTCGGCATGGCCGTGCATGAGGAACACTAGGTTACCATCGAGAGAATCTTTAACCGACTAGTCTGTTAACTTACTGAAAACCATTTAAAGAGTTTTAGGAGGGAAACGACTAATGGATCTGAGTGCTGCTGCTGCTCTGGGTATGGCTTTTGCTGCCGGTCTCGGCGCTCTTGGCGCCGCCATCGGTGACGGTATCGTAACTGGTAAGCTTCTTGAAGGCGTCGCCCGCCAGCCTGAGGCGCGCGGTCCCCTGATGACCCTGATGTTCATCTCCGTCGGTCTGATCGAGTCCCTGCCGATTATCGCCATCGTTATCGGCTTCATCCTGATGGGCAAGATGTAAGCTCGGGTTACCTATGGTTGTTTGGCAAATCGATACGAGGAAGGTTTAGCAGGTTTCCCGGGCGAAAATGGGAAACCTGCGCAAGACCTTCTTTGGCTCCAGGAAGGAGGAGAGTAAGTAGGTGGACCTGACCTTTAACGCTACGCTGCTCGCCCAGATCTTCCACTTCGTCGTCCTGCTTGTGCTCCTCAGATTGTTTGCCTACAAGCCGCTGCTGAACATTCTCGAGCAGCGCCAGAAGCTTGTAGCCAGCAGTATTGAGGCTGCCGAGGCCGAGAAGGCCCAGGCCGAGAAGATCCGGGCTCAATACGAGGCCGACCTGCGCAACGCCCGCGAAGAGGCGAAAGCGATCATTGAGCGGGCGTCCAAGGCTGCGAACGAGCAGGCCCAGTCCATCGTGGATGCGGCCAAGGCCGAGGCGGCCCGCGTTAAGGAGAGCGCCCTGCAGGATATCCAGCGCGAAAAGGACAAGGCCCTCGCGGAGCTGCGCAACGAAGTCGCTTCGCTGGCCGTCCTGGTCGCCGCCAAGGTTGTCAAGCAGGGTCTTGACGTGGATGCGCAAAGCAAGCTTGTGCAGGATGCCATAAACGAGGTGAATAACCTGCCATGCTAAAAGGTGCTGTTGCGCAGCGTTACGCCGAGGCTTTGTTCAATATCGCCCGTGACCAGAACCAGATCACCGCGATCGAGGGGGAACTCAAGGTCGTTCTGGATGCCCTCGAGGGGTCCCGTGACCTACAGCGCGTTCTCTATCACCCGCAGATCCCCCGCGACGCCAAAAAGACGGTGCTGCGTGAGATTTTCGGCGGGAAAGTCTCGCCTGCGACGCTGAACTTCCTCAACGTTGTTCTCGACGCGCGGCGTGAGTTTTACCTGAAGGCCATCGTCGAGGAGTACCTTCGTCAGGCCAACGAGACCCGCAACATCGCCGAGGTTACCGTGACTTCGGCCATGGAGATTCCGCTCGTCCAGAAGGTCAACCTGATGAACGCCCTCGGCAAGGCTACCGGCAAGGAGATCCGCGTCCACTACGAGATCAACCCCGAGATCCTCGGTGGTCTCGTCGTGCGTATGGGCGACCGGATCCTGGACGCCAGCGTGAAGAGGCAGCTTGAGAAGATTAAAGAAAGCATCCGCGAAATTCAAGTTGGATAGGGGTGACAGAGGGACATGAATCTGAGACCTGAAGAGATCAGTGCCATCATCAGGCAGCAGATCGAGAAGTACGAAGCGCAGGTCGAAGTCACCGACGTCGGCACGGTCATCCAGATCGGTGACGGCGTGGCGCGGGTGTACGGACTCGAAAACTGCATGTACTCGGAGCTGCTCGAGTTCCCCGGCGGCATCCTGGGGATGGCGCTAAACCTGGAAGAGGATAACATCGGTTGCGTTATCCTCGGCCCTTATACGCAGATCAAGGAAGGTGACGTCGTCAAGCGTACCGGACGTATCGCCTCCGTGCCCGTAGGCGACGCCCTCATCGGCCGTGTCATCAACCCGGTCGGCCTGCCGCTGGACGGCAAGGGTCCGCTCGGTACCGACAAGTACCGCGCCATTGAGAAGATCGCCCCCGGCGTCGTGTTCCGCAGCCCGGTTGATACCCCGCTGCAGACCGGCATCAAGGCCATCGACGCGATGATCCCGATCGGCCGCGGCCAGCGCGAGCTGATCCTCGGCGACCGCCAGACCGGTAAGACCGCGATCGCCATCGACACCATCATCAACCAGAAAGGGCAGGACTGCATCTGCATCTACGTCGCCGTCGGGCAGAAAGCCTCCACCGTCGCGAACGTGGTCCAGAAGCTTAAGGACTACGGCGCGATGGATTACACGATCGTTGTCGTCGCCAACGCCTCCGACCCGTCCCCGCTGCTCTACATCGCTCCGTTCGCTGGCGCGGCGATCGGCGAGGAGTTTATGGAGAACGGCAAGGACGTCCTGATCGTTTACGACGACCTGACCAAGCAGGCGGCCGCCTACCGCGAACTGGCCCTGCTGCTCCGCCGCCCGCCCGGCCGCGAGGCCTTCCCGGGCGACATCTTCAACCTGCACTCCCGCCTGCTCGAGCGTGCGGCCAAGCTGCACCCGAAGTACGGCGGCGGCTCCATGACCGCTCTGCCGGTCATCGAGACCCAGCAGGGCGACGTGTCGGCTTACATTCCGACAAACGTCATCTCCATCACCGACGGTCAGATCTACCTTGAGCCGGACCTGTTCTACGCCGGTATCCGCCCGGCCGTCAACGTCGGCCTGTCGGTGTCCCGCGTCGGTGGCAAGGCGCAGCGCAAGGCGATGCGCCAGGTAGCCGGCCAGCTCAAACTTGACCTGGCGCAGTACCGCGAGTTGGCCGCCTTTGCACAGTTCGGTTCCGACCTCGACAAGGCCACCCAGGCCCGCCTGACCCGCGGCGCCCGCATGGTCGAGCTGCTCAAGCAGGACCAGTACGTGCCCATGCCGCTGGAGGAAATGGTTATGTCGATCTATGCCGGTGTCAAAGGCTACCTGGATTCGCTCCCGGTGGAAAAGGTCCGTGAATTCGAGGCCGAGTTCCTGAAGTTCATGCGCAGCGAAAAGCCGGAAATCGGCAAGGCCATCGCCGAGGCCAGGGAAATCACCGGCGACGTCGAGCCGAAGCTCAAGGCCGCTGTCGAGGAGTTCAAATCGAACTTCGTCAAACAGTACGGACTATAGGCGCGAAAGTGAGGTGTAAATATGCCTGCACTACGCGACTACCGGCGTCGCATCAATAGTGTAAAAAGCACGCAGAAGATCTGCAAGGCCATGAAGGCGGTGGCTACGGCCAAGATGGCCAAGGCCCAGGCGGCCGTCGTCGCGGCCCGCCCCTACGCCAGGCAGATTCACGAAGTGTTGGGCCGGCTGTCGGGAGCGGCCAGGAATGTCCAGCACCCGCTGCTTGCCCAGCGTGAGCCGAACAAAGTCTGCTATGTGATCATTACCGCGGACCGAGGCCTGTGCGGCGGTTTCAACAGCAATATCCTGCGCACGGCCCAGAAAGAAATGGGCAAGGCGGACAACGTTTCCATCGTGGCGGTGGGGCGCAAGAGCCGCAACTTTTTCCGCTTCCGGGGCGTGCAGATGGACAAGTTCTTCGTCAACCTGGGCGAGAACATTCGCGTCGATCAGGCCAAGGAGATCGCCCGCTTCGTCATCGACCAGTACACCGCGAGCGAATACGACGCCGTCTACCTGATCTATTCGAAGTTTGTCAACGTCCTGGTCCAGCAGCCTACGGTGACCAAGCTTTTGCCGGTGGAACCGCCGGAAGGCGCCGCCGTGGAAAAGAAGGAAGCCCACGGGCCTACGGCCCAGTACATCTTCGAGCCTTCGGCCGAAGAGGTTTTAGCCGACCTTCTGCCGCGGTACGTTGAAAACGCGATCTTTGCCGCGTTGCTTGAGTCCAAGGCCGGCGAGCAGAGCGCCCGCATGACGGCCATGGAGAACGCCAGCAAGAACGCCGGCGAGATGATCGATCGCCTCACACTCCAAATGAACCGCTTGCGCCAGGAAGGCATTACCAAGGAACTCCTTGATATCGTCGGCGGCGCTGCGGCTCTGGAATAAACTACGGAGGAGGGTTTGAGGAAGGCAATGAATGTTGGTAAAGTAGTCCAAATCATCGGCGTTGTCGTGGACATCAAGTTTAAGCCCGGTGAAGTCCCGCCGATTTACAACGCCGTCAAGATTGAAACAGGAACCAAGGACGCTTTTGGCCGTGAGATCGGCCTGACTCTCGAGGTCGCGCAGCACCTCGGCAACAACGTCGCCCGCTGCGTTGCCATGTCCACTACCGACGGCCTGGTGCGCGGGATGGATGCTTACGATACCGGCGCCCCGATTTCGGTTCCGGTCGGCCGTCCCGTCCTCGGCCGCCTGCTCGATGTTCTCGGCAACCCGATCGACGGTCTCGGGGAGATCAAGAGCGAGAAGAAATACCCGATTCACCGCCCGGCCCCGCTCCTGGTGGACCAGTCCACCCAGGTCGAGCAGCTGGAAACCGGTCTTAAGGTTATCGACCTGCTCGTTCCCTTCATGAAGGGCGGCAAGATCGGGATGTTCGGCGGCGCCGGCGTGGGCAAGACCGTTATCGTTATGGAGCTCATCAACAACATCGCCAAGCAGCACGGCGGTATCTCCGTGTTCTGCGGCGTGGGCGAGCGGACCCGCGAAGGTAACGAGCTGCTCCTGGAAATGACCGAAGCCGGCGTTCTGGACAAGACGATGATGGTCTTCGGCCAGATGAACGAGCCGCCGGGCTGCCGTCTGCGCATCGCGCTGACCGGCCTGTGCCTGGCCGAGTACTTCCGCGATGAGGAAGGCGCCGACGTGCTGGTCTTCATCGACAACATCTTCCGTTTCGCCCAGGCCGGTTCCGAGGTTTCCGCCCTGCTCGGCCGCATGCCGTCGGCCGTGGGTTACCAGCCGACCCTCGCTACCGAGATGGGCCAGCTCCAGGAGCGCATCACCTCGACCACCAAGGGTTCGATCACCTCGGTGCAGGCCGTCTACGTGCCCGCCGACGACCTGACCGACCCGGCCCCGGCGAACACCTTCGCCCACCTCGACGGCACCGTCGTTCTGTCCCGGGCGCTCACCGAGCTTGGCATCTACCCGGCCGTGGACCCGCTCGACTCCGTCTCCCGCATCCTGGACCCGAACGTCGTCGGGCAGGAGCACTACTCGGTGGCGCGCGGCGTGCAGAAGGTTCTGCAGCGCTACAAGGAACTGCAGGACATCATCGCCATCCTCGGTATGGAAGAGCTTTCGGAAGAGGATAAGCTGGTCGTGGCCCGCGCCCGCCGGCTGCAGCGCTTCCTGTCCCAGCCGTTCAACGTGGCCGAGGCTTTCACCGGCCGGCCCGGGCGCTACGTTTCGCTGAAGGATACCGTCCGCGGCTTCAAGGAAATCCTTGAAGGCAAGCACGACGACCTGCCGGAAGACGCCTTCTACATGGTCGGCACCATCGAGGAAGCCCGCGAGAAGGGCGAAGCCCTGAAGGCTTCCTAACTCAGTAGGCAGTAAGCTGTTGTCGGGCGTCCGGAGCCGGCAGTCAGCAGGGGTTGTGGCTGATCGTCATACCTGCGGACGACCGCTGCCTGACGACTGACGACCGAAACAGGGGGTGCATTACACGCAATGGCAGACAAGACTTCAAAGGTCTCGATCGTCACTCCGGAACGGGTAATCTATTCCGACGAAGCGCGGTTGGTGATTGCCCGTGGTACCGACGGTGAACTGGGTATCCTGCCCGAGCACGCCCCGCTGATCACCAGCCTCGAGATTGGTGCCCTCCGTCTGCAGAAGGATGGCCATTGGAAGACGCTGGCGGTAAGCGGCGGCTTCATGGAAGTGAAAGACAGCCGCATTGTCGTCCTTGCCAATGCCGCCGAACTGCCTGAGCAGATCGACGTCGAACGGGCCCGGCGGGCCAAGGAGCGCGCCGAGCAGCGCCTGGCATCCAAAGCGCAGGAGGTCGACCTCCTGCGGGCGGAAGCCGCGCTCAAGCGCGCACTGCTCAGACTGCGCGTCGCGGAGCAGGGAGACAAGTACCACTAAACTTCCAGCTAGGGTAGCTGACCCCCGGAGAGCGACATCTCTTCGGGGGTTTTTCTTTTCTTGCGCCCTCCAAGTATAACCGCCAAGGGCGCCAAGGACGCCCTTCCTTCCATGCTTGCAACCTATCGCAATTGGAAACACTGTATATATATGGAAAGCAATGCATAGATATTGCACAGGGGAGGGAGCAGGTTGAGAAGGCTGATTATCGGTCTCGTCTTTCTGCTTGCCGCCCTGCTCCTGGCCAATCCGGTCTCCTTTCAGAAGAACTACCGGGATTTTATCGGCGAAGTGACCAAAAAGGAGGCCGTGCCGGAGAAGGTGCGGCTTTACAGGCACGCCACGGGGGAGATCATTACCCTGCCGTTGGAGGAATACCTGGTCGGGGTGGTGGCGGCCGAGATGCCGGCCGCGTTTCCGCCCGAGGCCCTCAAGGCCCAGGCAGTCTGCGCGCGCACGTATATTCTCAAGAGGCTGACTGTGCAAGGGGGGTCGGTGAACAACCCACATCCTGAAGCCGACATCTGCGACGACCCCCGTCACGGCCAGGCCTGGTACTCGCGCGAAGACTTAAAGCAGCGCTGGGGGACGCTGGACTATTACCGTTTTTACTACAAGGTCTACCGGGCGGTGGCTTCCACCAGGGGGACGGTGCTGGTCCACAAGGGCGAGCTGATCGACCCGGTGTACCATTCGTCGTGCGGGGGCGCCACCGAAAGCGCGGGAGACGTCTGGAAGTTCGACCTCCCGTACCTGCGGAGCGTGCCCTGCCCCTACGACCACGATCCCTACCCGGGGGAGACTAAGTCCTTCACGCTTGAACAAGTAGACGCGGCCCTGGGGACGAAGATCAGCGTCCTGCCGGTGATCACGGGTGTCGGCGACATCGTGCAGGTGCTTGAGTACACCAGCACGGGGCGGCCGAAGCTGCTGTCTTTCGGGAACACAGAGGTTTCCGCGACGGTGGTCCGCGACCGCCTCGGGTTGCGCTCCACCAACTTCACCTTCACCTACAAAAACGGGAAGCTTGTCTACACCACTACCGGCAACGGTCACGGGGTGGGGCTGTGCCAGTACGGCGCCAAGGGCCTGGCCGAGCACGGCAGGGACTTCCGCGCCATCCTGCAGCACTATTACACCGGCGTAACAATTAAGAAGCTGGAATGAGCACTGAGCTATGGGCATTGAGCGTTGAGATACTTTAGGATGGGATCCGGTACAACCGAATCCCTTTCCTAGATTAATCCCAGCGCCCACAGCTATTTCGGTGCCCAGCGCACAGTGCTCAATGCAATTCACAATGCTCAACGCCCTATCCGTTAAACTATCTCTAAAGCCTTGGTTTACAAGGAGATCCCCGATCTCCTGTGGTATTACCCAGTACCCAACGTTTCGGGGAAAGGCCTCTCAACGCCAGCAACTCGATTGCCTGCATTGGAGTTGCCTTCCCCGAGCTTAATGTGGCGTTATGATCCATAGAAGGGTCGTGCTTCGAGCACCGTTGCTGGATAGGGCTGATCATTGACCACAACACCACGTTGGGACTACTTGGGAAAGGAGTTGCCATTATCAGTGATCTTCGCCGGTATCGACTGGGCAGACGCTACCCACCAGGTGGTGGTAATTGACGACAAAGCAAGGATGCTAGCTGATTTTTCGGTCAAACATTCCCGTCCGGGGCTTGATGAGTTGGGTCGTAAACTTCTCAAGCTAGCCGGCCAAGATCTCGCAAATGTTGCTTGTATCGTTGAAACAAGTCAAGGTCTTCTTATCCAATATCTCTTGGAACATGGCTTTGCCGTCTATCCGGTTAACCCCAAGCTGGTCGATCATCGGCGCAAACCATCCGGGGCAAAAAGTGACCCGCTTGATGCGCGTCTGCTGGCCGATATTGGCCGAGCTGAACTACCTTACTTACGCCAGCTTCGGCCCGATAGCGCGATCATTGAAGAACTCAAGATGCTAACCCGGGACCAGGATGACCTGATCCAGGAGAGAACCCGTCTCACTAACAAGCTAATCGCTTGTTTAAAACTCTATTACCCTGTGGCTTTGGACCTGTTCTCTCACGCTAATACTCCTATCTTTTTGGACTTTTTGCAGGCCTATCCAACCTTAGAAAAAGCCCTAGAAGCATCGGTACCAGAAATCGCTGTCTTTCTAAAGACCCACAAGCATCCTCAGCCCAACAAGACTGCTGTGGCGATTTGGACGAAACTCCACGAGCCTCAATTGGAGGCTAATGCGGCCACTACACGGGCGAAGGCGCGGCTGATGCTGTCCTTGGTCACCCGACTCAAGAACTTGCAGGCCGATATTAAGGGTTATGACCAGGACATTCAAGATCTTTTTCAGAGCCACTCCGACTACAAGATCTTTGCCAGCCTTCCCGGAGCGGGAGTAAGGGTGGCGCCACGGCTCCTGGCGGAGTGGGGTGATGATCGGAGCCGTTATCCCGGTCTACCGGCCGTACAGGCCCTAGCGGGTACAACACCGGTTCTGTTTCAAAGCGGCAAGTATGCTTATGCCCGTCCGCGAAAATCCTGTGTTAAACCCTTTAGGAACGTGATGTACCAACTGGCGATGCAGAGTATCCGTTGGGTTTCCTGGGCACGTGAATACTATGATGCTAAACGCGCACAAGGTAAGGCTCACGCCACAGCCCTCAGATGTCTCGCAAGTGTCTGGATGCGTATTATCTATGCGATGTGGCTTAACAACACCCCCTATGATGAAGCTCTATTCCTGGCAGCCAAGGAGCGGCACGCCTTACGGGCGGCCTAATCAGGGTTATTAAAATTAGGTATTGACATAGAAGGTCCAGTGTGCGATATGGCAAGAAGGGCCTTGGCCCTTTTTGCCATGTCTGGGCCAAGCATTTGTCGAAGCTTATCCGCATATAAATCACCATACAGCCCATACAGCCTGGACCGGGAGGTAGGGTGATGCAGGAGCATATCCAAAAGCGGGTGCTTGACATCTGCGCCTACATACTGGACACCAACGCCACGGTACGGCAGGCCGCGATGGTTTACAAGGTAAGCAAGAGCACGGTGCACAAGGACATGACCGAACGTCTGCCTGCGCTGGATAAGAAGCTGGCCCAAAAGGTGCGGCTGGTACTCGAGTTTAACAAGGCTGAGCGCCATCTGCGCGGCGGAGAAGCCACCCGGAGGAAATATAAAGAAACAGGCTAAACTTTTGTAAGAAGGAGAGGAAACTTTCCGAACCTTGTAGAATACACCAGCGGAAGATTATGACCGGCGGCGCCTTGCTTTCGAGGTACGCCAGGAGCAACACGGTGTTGCCGTTGCTCGCTTCTTTTTACGATAACCTGCCGGACAAGCATGGTCGGAACTTGTATCCTTGTCCGGCTTCCGGGCTTTTGACTCGCAGATTGATTCGGAGATTGCAGGATTTCTTTCGAGTCCGGCCTCTGACTTCTTTATCGAGGGGGAAAGCAATGTTTAATTGGGCACCCGACATCGGTATCGACCTCGGCACGGCGACCGTACTGGTTTACGTGAAGGGCAAGGGCATCGTGCTGCGCGAGCCTTCCGTAGTAGCCATCAATAAAGAGACGGGACAGATCATCGCCGTCGGCAAGGAAGCCAGGCGCATGCTCGGGAGGACGCCGGGGAACATCGTGGCCATCCGCCCGCTCCGGGACGGCGTGATCGCCGATTTCGACGTTACCGAAAAGATGCTGCGCTATTTTATCGAAAAGGCGGGAGCCCGCAGGTTCTTCTTCCGCCCCCGGGTGATGGTCTGCATCCCGGCCCAGGTCACCGGGGTGGAGGAGCGCGCCGTAAGGCAGGCCGCCATCCAGGCGGGAGCCCGGCAGGCCCATGTCATCGAGGAGCCCATGGCGGCGGCGCTCGGTGCCGGGGTGGACATTTCGCAGGCCAGCGGCGCGATGGTCGTGGACATCGGCGGCGGCACCACGGACGTGGCCGTCCTCTCGCTGGGCGGGATCGTCTGCGCTACTTCCATCAAGGTCGGGGGGGACAAGTTCGACGAGGCCATTGTCCGTTACGTTCGCAAGGAGTTCGGCCTCCTGATCGGGGACCGTACGGCCGAGGAACTCAAGATAGAAGTGGGCAGCGCCCTTCCCGTCCGCGGCAGGGAGAGATCGGCTTCGATCCGCGGGCGCGACGTCATGACCGGGCTGCCCAAGGCGGTGGAGGTCACGACCACGCAGGTCTGGGAGGCGATCCAGGAGCCGCTGCACAGCGTGATATCGGCGGTCAAGGAAGTCTTGGAGAAAACACCGCCCGAACTGGCCGCCGACCTCGTCAACAAGGGCATCCTGATGACGGGCGGCGGTGCGCTGCTGGACAACCTCGACGCCCTGATCGCCAGGGAGACCGGCCTGCCTGCCGTCCTGGCCGACGATCCCGTGAGCTGCGTGGCCCTCGGCACCGGCAAGGCCCTCAGCATGCTCAACGTTCTCCCGAAACCGAAGTACGACAAGCTGTTCAGGAAGGTAGTCTAAGGTTGCGTGACAGGTAATGTTGCCCTCGATTTGTTACACCAGGCGTCCATTGGACGCCTTCTCCGTTTCAACTCAAAGATTTCCCAAGCCTCAGACGTATGAATTAGGCGCTCAAGCTCGCCGTTCTGCAGTCTCTGTTGTGCTTAACATTGGAGTGCGCAGTGCGCAATGCTAATACACGAAAGGAGCGGTTTCATGTACTGGCCTACCAAAGGTCCCGCCAACACCGAAGTGACGCTGAAGCTGGCCGTTCAGCGGGCCAGGGAGCTGGGCATTTCCCGCATCGTGGTGGCCTCGTGTTCGGGCAAGACGGCGCTCCTGTTGGCCGGGTGCGGGCTGGAAGTGGTGTGCGTGACCCACCAGGTCGGCTTCGACAAGCCCGGAGAGGACGAGATGGGAGAGGAAATGCGCCGGGAGCTCGCTTCCAAAGGGGTGCGGCTGCTTACCACCACCCACCTGATGGCGGGCCTCGACCGCGCCCTGCGCTTCAAGTTCGGCGGCGTCTATCCCGCCGAAATCATCGCCGCGACCCTGCGCATGTTCGGCCAGGGCCTCAAGGTGTGCGTCGAGATCAGCAGCATGGCCTGCGACGCCGGGCTCATCCCGCCGGGCGAGGACGTTGTGGCCGTGGCCGGCTCGGGGACGGGAGCCGACACCGCCGTCGTACTCAGCCCCGCCCACTCCCAGCATTTCTTCGACACCAAGATCCGCGAGATTATCTGCAAGCCCCGGGACTTTTAGTGCGGCCTGATCCGCTCCCGCCAGCCGTCTGCTTCACGGACAACGATCCCGCTTTCTGCGGCCTCCCGCGCCAGGGGATGCCCGGCGGCAAGGAGCCGCGCGAATTCCCCGTACGTATACCCCTTGGGTTCGATGGCGGGTTCCACGTCCGCATAGAGGATCGCGCTCCGCTTCAGCGGGTCGGCCGGGAGGTCGTCGGCGATCACCACGACATCCACATCGCTCCAGAGGTTGAAGTCGCCCCGCGCAACCGACCCGATAACTATCGCCGTCAGCGGGCGGCATAAGCGGTCTTCAAGCCGGCGTGCATAATCCCGGGCCAAATCTATGTAACGGGCTTGCTGTTGCCGGCGGGCCTCAAGAACTTTTTCCATCCGCCCGCACTCCCTTAGCGAACTGCACGAGACGTGAGGCGCATACAACAGCCCGTTCCGCCGTCTCGCGGTCATAGTATTCGAACGGGCTACCGGAAGGATAAGCGTCGGGGTAGCGAGGAGGGATGTAGTGCCGGTCAAGTTCCCGGCACCACTTTTCCATATCATCGGGCAGCGTAAAGCCGGCATCTCTGAGGATTCTTGCAATCCGCAAGGTCGAGTGGCCCGGCGCAAACATTCCCGCAGCGCGAACGAGGGCCTTTAAGGCGTATTCGCCCGCCTGCTGGGCCTTAAAGCAGGCCCAGGCGTGATCGCCGGCAAACATATCCCTTTCAGCCGAAGACAGCGTATGTTCGGCCTGGGCAAGCCAGCGCCGGTATTCGTCCTGGTCAAGGAGATTCATCTTTGCGCCTCCTCTCCGCCTGACCATATTATACCACCAAATCATCCGCCGGCGGTCACTCTGTCACAACAGGGCTCGGCCGAGGGTTAATAATTAATGAGCGGTTTCAAGCTTAAATTGCCATCAAGGCGAACGTTCCGGCTGCGGCCGAAGTGTGATAAGATGTTAACTGACTGACAGGACTGTCATCCTTTGTCAAAGGTGGCTCTATGCGTTTCACAAAACCCTTGCTGCCCCTTGTCGCCGTCCTGGTTGCGCTCGCCTTCCTGAGTAGTGCGGCCGTCTACTTCGGCGGCGTGACTTTGCCGGGAACGGGCCCGGAAGAGGGGCAAGACCAGCCGGCGCCAAACAAAGAAAACCTCTACGTCGTCCGTATCGACCCCGGGACCGATCCCCAACTGCTCGCCGGGCGGCTTGAAGCTGCGGGAGCCAGGCTCGGGGACCCGGTGGGGGATTCCCGCTGGCTTTTGCGCGTGCCTCAAGGCGCCGAGGCGAAGGTCAACCGCGTTCTGAAAGGACGCGTCGAGGTGCTGGAAGCCGAGGACCGTCTGGGGCCGGCGGTGGACGCAAACAGCGGTGAAGAACTTGAAATAACCATTTCCACCTTCGGCGCCGGCGACAAGGAGTTTGTGGCCGGTGAGGTGGAGCGGCTCGGCGGAAAAGTCACCAGGGGGCTGAGCGAAAGCGGGACGACCCTGCGCGCGGTCATCCCTGCCGGTGCCGTCAAGGCCCTGGCTTCCCTGCCCCAGGTCGTTTTCGTCGAACAGTACCGCCCGCCGGTCTTCCTCAACGACCGGGCCCGGGATATTGCGGGCGTGTCGCCCGTTGCCGTCCGTGACTTCGTCACCGCGCGGGGGCTCACCGGGGCCGGGCAGATCGTGGCCATTGCCGACAGCGGTCTGGGCACCGGTTCTTATGCCGACCTGCACCCCGACTTGGCCAACGTCCCCGGCCAGATGCCCAAAGTCATCTACCTGGAGTCCCTGGCGGGGGGCGACAAGTCCGATCCCACCGGCCACGGCACGCACGTGGCCGGAACCGTGGCGGGCACCGGAGCCGCTTCGGGCGGCAAATTCAAGGGCGTGGCCCCCCAGGCCGGCATCTTCTTCCAGGCCATCCTGGGCAAGAACGGCAAGATCGACCCGCCCGCCGACCTCTACGCCCTCTTCGAGCCCGCCTACGCGGGCGGAGCGCGCATCCACGTCAACGGGTGGGGCGGGGAGAGCAACGCCTACCTTTCTTCCTCGTCCCAGATCGACCGCTTCGTCCGCCGCCATCCCGACGTTACCGTCGTCTTCGGCGCCGGGAACAGCGGCCCGGAAGAGGGGACCCTGACTCCCGAGGCCAACAGCAAAAACGCTCTCGTTTTCGGCGCCGGCCGGAACGCGCGCCCGGTCTTCGGCGAGCAGAGCGCCGACCCCCGCATGATGGCCTCCTTTTCGAGCCGGGGACCGGCGGCCGACGGCCGCATCAAGCCCGACCTGGTGGCGCCGGGGACGTCGATCGTTTCCGCCAAGTCCGGGCTGATCGAGGGCAACTTCCCGGCCAACAGCGCTTACACGCGCATGCAGGGGACCAGCATGGCCGCCGCCGTCGGGGGCGGGGCCGTGGCCCTCATGCGCGAGTACTTTATCAAAGAAGAAGACATGGCTTCTCCGTCCGCCGCCCTGATCAAGGCCGCGCTGATCAACGGCGCCCGGCCCCTTCCCGGCGTTGACCGGCAGGCTCAGGGCTTCGGGCTCCTGGACGTGGCCGGCACCGTGACCGCCCTCAAGGAGCGGCGCTTCGCGGCCGCCGACGAGACCGGCGGCGTGGCCCACGGGGCGTCCCGGACCTACCGCTGCCGGGTGACCGGTTCGGGCGCGCCGCTGAAAGTAACGCTGGCCTGGACGGACCCCCAGGCGGCGCCGGGGGCGCAAAAGGCGTTGATCAACGACCTCGACCTGGTGGTGCGGGGGCCTTCCGGAACTTTCTACGGCAACGATTTCGGCCGCGAGGGCAAGAGGGACGCGCTCAACAACGTGGAACAGGTGGTCGTCGACAACCCGCAGCCGGGCGAATACCTCATTGAGGTTAAGGGTGCGGCGGTGGCCAAAAACGTCGTGCCGGGCGCGGCCAAGCCCGCTCAGGATTACGCCCTCGTCTTCGGCCAGCCGCCCGAAAGGCATATCGTGACTGCGCTTGACGGGGACAGGCTGGTGCTGGACGGCGGCGGGGAGATCGACCGCAAGAGCGCCGCCCTCGCCGTGGCCGTCGACGGGAAGAAGACCGGCCTCGCGAACGTGCCGCCCGGAGCCGATATCTACTCCTTCACCGACCCGTCCGGGAAGCTCTCGGCCTACATCTACGGCCGGACGTGGCGCGCCGGCGGCGTCCGGCTGCTCAAAGTCGGCAACGAACCGGTCCTGGTCAGGGTCAGTCGCGAAAACCGCGAGGGGGGTTACCGCCTGGCCGGCGATTCCGTGCCGGTTAGCTTGAACGGCCGGCCCGTCACCGATTTAAACCGGCTGCCCGTGGGGATGTCGGTAACGGCCTCGCTCAATCCTTCAACCCAGGAGATCTGGAGTGTCGAAGGGGGATACGAGGAAGTCGACGGCATCCTGGCTGCGGTTGATCCTTTGAGCAGGAGCGTCAGGCTCCTGGACGACTCCCGGACTTTCTACCTGCATCCCGACGCGGCGACCTTCTTCAACGACACCGTCGTCGATGGGGACCGGGACAACCTGCCCTTCGGGGCTTCCCTGTCGGCGAGCGCCGAGCAACTGGCGCCGGGCATGCCCGTCAAGCTGGGTGTTGCGCCGTCCACAGCCGGGATTTCCTGCATTACCGCCAGGCGCAGCATCGCTGTCGGCCACCTGGGCCAGGCCGACGCCGCCGGCCGGTTCTCGCTGGGAACCGGCGTCGCTTACAGCCTGCTCCCCGGCGCCCCGGTGACCCGCAACGGCCAGCCGGCTTCACCGTCATCGCTGCAACCGGGAGACCTGGTCATCGTCACCTTGATCCCGGATTCCCGGACCTGTATCAGCATCACGGCCTTTTCGGCGGTAATGTTCGGGCGCGTCATCTTCGCCACCGACGATTCGCTCTACCTGTCCGCTTACGATGGGACCGCCGTATCCCTGCAGCTTGGTAAGGACACCGAGGTTTACCGCTGGGGCTTGCTGGCCGGCTCGGACCAGCTTTATCCCGGTCAGTGGGTGCGGGTGATCCTGTCCCCCGGAACGAAGGAGGCCCGGCGCATCGACATCGCCGACGACGCCGCCGAAAGCACGGAGCATTTCCTGTCTTACCGGAAATCCGACCGTACGCTGCGCACTGCTGAAGGAGGCGTTTACCCTCTCGGCAGCCGGGCCGTCGTCACCAAGAACGGCTTGGGTATTGAGCCTTCGGATCTGTTTACCGGCGAAGAAATCACCGTCACCGCCCTGAGAGGGCCCGGCGGGGAACCGGTCGCCGTTGCCGTCAAGGGTAAAACGCTGCCCTCCGCCGAACCGCCGGCCTTGAGCGTCCTGACCATAATGCCCGTGCGCGACGGCTTTTTCGCCCGGGGCAAGACCACGGCCTCCACCCTGTACCTGTGCGTGCCGGGAGAGCAGCGTGCCCCGGTGAAGGTTTCGGAGCAGGGCGAGTTCTTCGCCTACATCCCCTTCCCGGACGGCGCGGCAAGCGTCCAGTTCATCGCGCTGGACGGTGCGACGGGAGCGATAGCGGGGCAAAGCGTCGATCTTCCCGTTCCGCCCAAGGGGCTCAAGCTGCGTGACGTCGACGGCCATTGGGCCGAGCTGGAGATCCGCGCAATGGCCGACAAGGGGTTCGTCGCCGGCTATCCCGACGGCGCCTTCCGCCCCGACAAACCGGTGACCCGGGCGGAACTGGCCGTTTTGATGGCCAGGGTGGCCGGCCTCGTTCCCAACGGGGACCGGCAGCCTTCGTATACCGACGCGGGCCGCATCCCTTCGTGGGCCAGGGGTACGATCAGCGCCGCCCAGGAACTCGGGCTGGTTACAGGGTACAGGGACGGGTCTTTCCGGCCTGCCGCCCTCATCAGCCGCGCCGAAGGCGCCGTTATGACTGCCCGCCTGTGCGCCTGGCTGAACCTCGAGCCGGCCAGGCCCCCGGAAAACGTCCCGTACCAAGATTGGCAGGACATTCCTGCCTGGGCGCGCCGCGATGTTGTCAAGGTCTACGCCCTCGGCCTGCTGGGCGGCGATGCCGCGACGGCTTTCCGGCCGCAATCCTACCTGACCAGGGCGGAGGCCGCGGTCATTCTGCACCGGCTCTCCAACGCCGTAAATGGCGGTTAGCTGTTGGCGGTTGGCCGTTAGATACGGGACGTTAACATGTGGATTAGCTAAACAAAAACCCCGCCTTTTATCAGGCGGGGTCCCTCTATTCATCAAGTCCAACATCTAACTTCAGACTTCTGGCCTTCTACGCCTTACACCCTAAGTCTTACGTCTATCCCTCAAGGATCAGGACGATGGTCTGGCGCTCGGCCTTCCGGCTCAGGTCGTCCAACTGCTTCTTGAGGGCGTTCATTTCGGCCTCCAGCAGGACCTTTTGGTTTGCGTCCCCGGTGGCCTGCCACTCGGCCAGCAGGCTGTTGTACCTGACGGCCTTTTCGTTGTAAGTAGCGGAAACGTCTTTGATGTCGGGTTTCCGCTCAAGGGTTTGACCCAGACCGGTCAGCTTTGCCAGGGCCTGGTCGGCCTTATCCAGCGGGACCTTGGCGGCCACGGTCTGCTGGCGCCTGTCGGCGCCGTCCTGCACCGCCAGGACCTCCACCGAACCGTTAAGCCCCTTGGCTACGGTCGCCGCCTGCTGGTAAGCGGAAGAGATGTCTTCCACCTGCAGCCGGACCAGGGTGGTGTGGATGACCACCTTCCGGTCGGTACTGAGGAAGGCGAAGTTTGGCGGCGTCACAGCGTCGTCGGGGACGGTGCTCCCGCCTTGGCCGCTGTTGGACGGGGGATTCGCCGCGGGCGGAGTTACACCCTGCTTATGGGGTTTTGGCGGGCTGGTCGCATCGGGTGTGACGGGATCGGCGACCGTGTCGTTCCCGGGGTTATTCTCTATTATCGCCATCTTGGGCGTGTCGCCGCCGTTATCGGCGACGGTCAGGTTGGGCAGCAGCCGGTAAGCTATACCCAGCGAACCGCATGCCAGTATGGTTACGGCGGCCGCGGCGGCTACCGCGCGCTTCCAGGTGTCCGACCAGCTAACCAGGATGCCTCTGCGCCCGGTCTGCAGCCTGGCCGTAACTCCGGCGGCGAAGCCCGCCGGGGCGGGGATTTCGGTGCTCATTTCGCGCAGGCCGCCGGCTATCCGCCGCCACAGGGCCGCTTCGGCCCGGCATTCCGGACATGAGGCAATATGGCTCTCGACCTCCGCCGAAACCGGGGCGGCGGCCTCGCCTTCCAGCCACTCTGGCAGCAGTTGTCTTGCCTCGGCGCACCTCATCGTTATTACCTGCCTTATTCTCCCCGCACTTTTTCGCGTAACGCCTGCCTCGCCCGGTTAAGCCGGGACTTGACCGTGCCCAGCGAGCAGTTCAGCAGGCGGGCGATGTCCTCATAGGCGTAACCCTGCATCTCGCGCAGCACCAGGATCACACGGTGTTCCCGGGAAAGCTCGCGCATCGCCGCCCACAGCATGGAACGGAACTCCTTGGCTTCGAGCGCCTCTTCGGGCGACTCGCCGGCGGCGGCCACCAGCCGGGGAACCTCGCCGTTTTCGATCTGCACCGGCTCATCCAGGGAGATCGCCGTCTTTTGCCGGCGCTTGAAGTTGATCCAGAGGTTCACCGTGATCCGGTGCATCCAGGTCCCGAAATCGGCCTCGTTGCGGAAACCCCGCAAGGCGCTGTACGCCTTGACGAAGGCTTCCTGGGCCAGGTCCTGGGCGTCGGCATGGTTGCCGGTCAACTGGTAGCACAGCGTATAAACTTTATCCTGGTACAGCTCCACCAGTTCCTCGAAGGCTTTTGCGTCGCCTTTTTGGGACCTTTGAACGAGCAGTTTCACCTTGTCCAAAGGAGGGCATTCCTCCTCGGCCGCGGAACTGCCGGATTACCTTTTAGACATGATACGGGTCGCAAAAGTTCCGGGGTTCCGGGAAAAATTTTCTACATTATTTTAATGCGCGCGGTAGGGAATTTCTGACGAAAAGGTTAATTCATCTAACAATTTACCTTATTAACCAACAATATGGAAGGAGTAATTAGTGGAAGGATTCTAGGAGAGTGCTGCAAAAAGCCAAGACACTGGTTTTGGCACGGACGTCTTTCAGGGTACGACCGTGCTTTGGAAGTCACCCTTAAGACCGTTCAAAAAGAGGTCCGACGCAAGAGGTCAGAGGCCGGTTACGGAAAGCGATTGCCTCGGTTTTAAAGTCAGGAATCGTCTTTTTCTCTGGTATTGCTTTCTCCTCAATCTTTTAAAAGTCTGATTCCGAATTGCCTGAAATGACGGTCGAAAGAAAAGGCGTATTCCAGATTCAGCCGCTCCATTATGGCGAAAGTCGTAGCGTCTGTATAGGAAAACTCTTTATCGGTAAAGGTGCATATAATTGCTCGGGCTCGCTCCTCATCAACGGCCGAAACGCGTTCCACCGGCCAGCGCAGGTTTTGAAGCCATGCGCGGGCCATTTCGGCGCCAAGCCGGGCCAGGACAAGGGCATGTGTTTCGGCCAAAATGAAGTTCGTCAGTAAAACGCCTTCCTTGTCCTTAGCCAGCCGCTGCAATATGCGGACAGCCTGCACATGATTACGGTCCGAGCGGTCTAGTAACGCAAAAATTGCGCTCGTATCGACCATTACCGCCGCCAACGTTTGATTTCCTCCTCCGCCAGGTAGCGGTCGTGGTTCTCGGCAACGTCTCCCAGTTTGCTTTCACCGGCGCCGATGAGCCCCCATATCGGGTCGTTTTCATCCAGAGGGCGGACCGGCTCCAGCTTTTGCAGGCGAATAGCATTGCCTTCGACGCTGACGATCAAACTGTCTCCATCCTTCAGATTCAGTCGGCGGCGGATGTGCACGGGAATGGTCATCTGACCTTTGGACGTCAGGCGCACAATTTCGTAACCCATAAGTGATGTCTCCTTAACGAAGCTCTCCAAGTCGATTTGCCCCCATTATACACCAGGCCTTATCAATTGCCATATCACCCCGGGCAATTCCTTCCTTTCCTGCGTTCTGATTATATCACAGGCGGCCTTTTCAAGACTTCCGGCTCCGGCGGCTCCGGCCTTTTCCCGACATTGATCCTGGCGCTCTGGCGTCCTGGCGGTTAACGGACAAATGGACGTTCGACGTTCGGCGTTCAGCGTGCGACGCTGGAATAACGATAAATAACGATAAGTCTGACCCCATAATGCAAATCCTTAAAAGCTATCCCAGCTTAACCGCGGATGATGTCAGGGCGGCTATCGGCTACGCGGCCTCTATTTCAGACTCTCCCATTCTTCCGGACTGATTTCACGGTTAATGATTTTCTCGACCTCACCCAGCATCATCCTCAATTGAGGGACAGAGTACTCCGGGTTTGACGGTATGCTTAGCCTGTATTGCTCACGGATCATGAATTGGTGGCGAGTTCCGGCGAATGGTCCCCGGAATCCGAGTTTCCGGAGGCGGCTGATAAAATCGCGTCGCTTACAGGGCGCCCAACGACTTATGACGGGGCTCCTCGTTGAGATCAATGCCACCGAGTACCGGCAGAGAGTGTTTGAGTTTCAGCCCGAGGAGGATCCACTCTTCAAGAGTGGAACGCAACTCGTTTTCACATTCCCGCAACGTCTTCCCGAACGCAATGACACCGGGGCAAGGCGGGATGCGCCCGGCGAAGGTGCCATCCTCCAGCTTGTCGTAAACGGCCTCCGTCATCCCGTGCTCGATATAACCTGAAAGTATAGGAGAAGCCACAACAGCAAGCCTCCTTAAGTTTGCTTTGTTACCATACATTATAACACCATAATGCCATAACCAACTTCTGTATCGTTAGGTCCCGGGTCTTTCGGGAAAAACTTCCTCTATCGACAAAGCACGTCGGCCCGTCCGCTTCGCACAGATACCCACCGCACCAGATGACCGGAGGCTTAGCTTATTTGAGTATGGTGTCCCCCTTATTAAAACCAAAGTAAGACACGTTGACTTACCTTTGGGCATACTATATGATGTACACATAGCCGGCCGAAAGGTACGTAGGGGGTGACACGTCCGTGAAATCGATCACTGTCAAGCTTGACCAGGCAACCCTCAAGCAATTAAAGGATATTGCCGCCGCGAAAGGGTTTAACAATCAGAGCGAGCTGGTACGCCGGGCGCTTAAAGCCTACCTGGCCAGAGAAGCGCTGCTGATGAGAAAAAAGGCGATCGCGGAATACGCCGCTGATGCCGGTGCTCAGCGCGAAACGCGCCAGTTGGCCGAAGCCGGTATGGAGGATTTGGACGACTACATCAAACGTATCGAGGGAGAAAGAGATGCCTAGACCGGTGCGCCGAGGCGACATCTACCGCATCGTTCTCGGGGAGACAAAAGGTCACGAAACCCGCGGGCCGCATTACGCAGTGGTGGTCCAGGCGGATATCTGCAATGTCCTGAGCACGGTACTGGTTGTTCCTCTTTCCAGCTCTGTCAAGCGGCCGGCCCCGTTTCACGTTCCGCTGCAGGTGGCCGGCAAAAAGACCTATGCCCTCGTTGAACAACTAAGGGCGGTCGACGCCGCCCGCCGGCTCAAGGAATTCATCGAGAACATCGCCGGCACCGGCGCGATGGCGCAAATTGATAACGAACTCAAACTGATCCTCGGCCTGCATGAGGACTACCGCTGGCTGTGAACCATAAAAACCGCCAAGCGCGCCCTTATCTCCTTCTTGGCGTCTTGGCGGTTGGCAGTTTTTGCACTTTTGCGGTTTGACCCCGGCGCAGCATCCAGGGCATAATGTAAAAAAGAGGCAGGGCATCGTGGCTCATACTGATTCTTTATATAGCTCAGACACTAGCTTTTCACCTCCGTCCTGGGCAAAGACACGGTTAAAAAAGCTATGGGCTGGCGAGCTTTGAGGTATGAGCCTGCAGGGAGGTGGGCATGAGGGCCTTGAGACGCTTAACAGCGGCCGTAACCAGAGAAGGTAAGTGGTATGTTGCCCGCTGCTTAGAGGTGGAAGTTGCTTCGCAGGGGGAAACGTTAGAGGATGCTTTGGCTAACTTAAAGGAAGCATTGGAACTCTATTTTGAGAACACCGACGAGCCGGTGGCTCCGGAAACCCCGATTATCGCGCCTTTAGAAGTAGAGATTGCTTTATGAACCAGTTGCCCGTTCTGTCCGGAAAAGAAAACCGTGATTGTTCCCCTGCACACTGAGCTTGCCTCTGGTACACTTCGCTCTATTTTGCGACAGGCTGGCTTGACGGTGAATGAATTACGAGATCTGCTGAAATGATTTCGTCACGGTACGCATCCACATGATACCGGCTGTTAGCATGCTGGCTTAACTCTGACACGATAAGTAACGATAAGTCTGACCCCCGTCTATAAAGACGCGGATGATGTCAGGGCGGCTATCGCTTACGCGGCCCTGTTGACCAAAGAGCGGCATGTCTACCTATAAGTTTAAGATTGATGAAAACCTCCCTCAGGAGCTGGCCGATTTGCTTCGCGCTTCCGGTTGCGATGCGGAAACGGTTTGGTCGGAGGGGATGCAGGGTGTTTCTGATGCCCTTCTTATAGAACAGTGCAAGCGGGAAAATCGTGTATTAGTTACGGTGGATATAGGTTTTGCGGATATTCGCAAATACAAACCGAAGGGGCATCCAGGAATCATTGTACTGCGAGTTCGGGATCAAAGCAGGCAATCCATGATTGCGTGCTTCAAAAAAGTATTGCCGGCCCTGCCAAGCGTCCCGCTTGCGGGCCTACTCTGGATTGTGGATGAACGACGTATCAGGCTCAGGGGCTTAACGCGTGAACCTTCCACTACCTCTGAGACATAACCCGTGTCCCACCGTCTGGCCGTGCTCGATATTTTAAAAACTAGGATTTTGAACATCCCCCTTCTTGGCGCACTGGCTACTTCTTCGTTATCTTCATACTCTACTATACTTTATTACTCCCCGATTTTGGCGAACTTGGCATCCCTGGCGGTTAACGGACGTTCGACGTTCGGCGTTCAGCGTGCGACGTTGGAATAACGATAAGTAACGATAAGTCTGACCCCATTGTTGCCCTGCCCCCGTTATTGACAGTCGTAGACCGAGGGCATAATGTAATGTATAAAGAGAGGTGATGACATCATGGCTGAAGAGGGTCTTGTTCGCAAACAGACATATATCAGCAAGAAACAGGATGCGGCCTTGAAGAGAATTGCCTTACGGCAAAAAGTAACCGAGGCGGAGATCATCAGGCGGGCGATTGACGCCTACATTAAGCCGCTGGAAGCAGAGTCGAATCCCCTGTTGGAGCTTGAGGGGATCGGAGCCGGCGGAAGCGAGGACGGAGCCGAAAACCATGACCGCTATCTCTATGGTAGATAGGAAAGTATTTGTCGATACCGGCGCCTATTACGCCTTTTTGGACCGGAATGACCGTCACCACCGGCAGGCGGCTGAAACATTCAGGTCGATGGCGGACGTTCCCCAAGTGACGACCGATCTGATTGTCGCCGAATGCTTCACTCTGATCCGCTATCGCTTGGGCTTTCCTCAGGCCGCTTCGTTTCTGGACAGACTCTCCGCGGCGAGAGAAAAAGGCTTTGTCCACATTGTTTATTACGGGGCGGAGCACGAGGCGGCGGTGCGTGAAGTGCTCAACAAGTTTTCCGACCAGGATCTTTCCTACGTGGACGCCTTCAGCCTGGCATTACTCAGCGCTAAAGGATTCACCAAGAGCGTTTTCGCTTTCGATCATCATTTTCACCTCATCAATTGCCGCGTTATCCCGGGCGGCTTCTAACCGGACCTTTATACGCATATCGCGAATCACCGGTTTACCCCCAAGAACCTTGGGGGTTTTTTTAGCTTTTAAGGTTTGACCCCACTGGACGTGGTCGGGTGCGTCGCCCCCTCCGCATTCGGCGCTCGGACAACGACCGGTAAATCATAAGCCATTAAACCGCCAAGGGCGCCAAGGTAAAGAAGAACGCCAATCAGCGACTTGGCATCCCTGGCGGTTAACGGACGTTCGGCGTTCAGCGTTCAGCGTTTAGCGTGCGACGTTGGAACAACGATAAGTAACGATAAGTCTGACCCCATTGTTGCCCGAATCCATAACAATCGATAAGTCTGACCCCATAATGCGCATGATTTGGAACTTTACGGATGCTCCGGTGTCTAATAAACTGGGTAAATGAGGAGATAATTCCTGGAACCGACCCCGATGCAGAGAGTTAACATTTAAGGTTTTATTACGAAAGGGGGACCCTGGGAGTGAGGTTAAGACTTATAAGCGCGGTTGTTGGTGCGGCATTGTTTGTCGGTGGAGCGGCTTTCGGTTCGGCTTCCGGATTCTACAATGGCTTTCCGACCCTTAAAGTCCTTGTAGATGGCAAGGAAGTATCCAGCGATGTTCCGGCAATAGTGATGGATGGACGTGCTCTTGTTCCGCTGCGTGTGGTGGCGGAGAATCTGGATGCCGATGTTGTATATAATCCAGAGAGTAAGACAGTGACCGTTACCAGGAAAATCGAAAAACAGCCAGACACCAGTTCATCCTACCGGTACGGTGATGAAGTGAGCATTGGAGACCTTAGGGTAATTTTCCATGGTCTATCATACGCAAATACCGTAGGTACTTTTGTGAGCGAGGATAATGAAAAAATTGCTATTCTTGACATGAGTGTTTATGCAGAAAGAGTCCCGTCCGGAGCGGCTTTCCCAAAGGCTGTCGATGTAATTTCGAAGTGGGTATTTAGCAATGGTAAGGAAAAAACATCAACGTTTATCGGTTCGACGGGCTCTCCCTGGATTAGGAAAGGAGAGTGGGTTCGTATACAGGCGCTTACAACGCTTGATAGCCAATTAACTGTTACCGCCCTTGAGATTACTGATCTTAAGGAACAGCCAACCCGACAGATAATTCAACTCCCCACAAGGTAAAATTAAGGTCTCCAGAATTTTTCTTCTTCGTGGGAACTTTTCAAACGTTTCAGTTGTCTAATCAATCAGGTAACCAATGCAAGTCCTGCCATGGTTGTGGTAGAATGGTTACGGGCGTAGCCTGTACCACTGTTGCAAAGGGTTACCTCGATTAGAAGGTGTGCGTATCCATAGCACCTTTTGCATCTATGTTAAAGGGGGGATGTGGAACCCGGCAGTAAAGGTGAACGTCAAAAGGACCTTAGCTGGTTGACGAAGCACCTTACGTAACAGAAGCACCTTGTTGGGTTACCAGACCCGAAAATATTTTCAAGGAGGGAATTAGGTGATTAAAGCGCGGAACAAGAGAATCTCCCTGCTGCTCGCCATCGTGTTTGTACTGACCCTGGTACTGCCGATGGGCAGTGCGTTCGCGGCCGATCCGGTGAAGTTCACCAACGCAACGGCCAATGGTCTTGATACCAATGTGGCTGTCGAAATGGGCTGGATTAAGGGTGACCTCGACCAGGCTCTCGTTTCAGGGGATAAGCTGTATGTTACTGTTGAACTCCCTAGCGATGTCGAGTGGGCTGCGGCTACCCTTCCGGCTTTGGGCGCTGCGGTTGACTGGGTCGTATATGGTGGAAGCGGTAAAGGCGTTGTTAAGTCGATTGACAGCGACTATGTCACTGTTGAAATTGACGGCGGCGCTATTGCTGACGGAACCTTTACGGTTCAGTTTAAGGATTTTGCGTCTGGTATCGACAGCACAGTAAAAATTGGTGATGGTGCTGCTTCCGATGTCAAGGTGAAAGTAACCGCTAAGGCCGTGGACAGCAGCGGTTACACCATTTTCACCCAGAGCGGCGAGTTCCTGGTTGGCAGCACCGGCGATGCCGAAGTCACCGTTTCGGCTGCTTCTCCCAAGAAGATCACTTATGACCTGTTTAAGGATAAGGAAGGTTCCAAGATCTCCATCACTGAGAACGTGAAGAACGCTCTCAGCAACAGTGAGATTGTCTACCTCGAGCTTCCCGAAAACTATGTCTGGGATTTTGCGGCTGGCGAGTCCTTTAGCGGTCCCTACGGTCTTACACTGACGCTGAGTGCCGGTAACGGGACCCGTACTGCCCAGTTTACTGTCAGCGGTACCAGAACCCTCGCTGACACTGTTAAGATCACCCCGAAATTCGAACTCCGGCCTGGTGCCGATAAGGCGGACGTTGTGGTCAACGTCTTCTCTACCGACGCCGACTTCAATGATGAAGACGTAACCATTGCTACCTTTGCAGAGGCTCCGGTTACCATTTCCGTTGTTGACAGTAATGACCTTGCGAGTGTCTACATTGCTTCCGCTGGCAAAGCTGTTAACAACATCAAGCTGAAGAGCGACATCGCTCTTAGTGCTGACGACACCGTTATTCTAGAGTTGCCCGATGGGTATGAATTCTTCGAGGATCCTGTTTGCGGCGACATGAAGAACATCACTCGCTACAGTGACAACACCAAAGTCTACATGGCCATTAGCGTTGGAAAGACCGAGTACACCATCAGCAACATTAAGGTTAATGCGCTTCCGGACAAGGCTGTTGTCGGTCCTCTGGAAATCACAGTATCCGGTACTGCTGGTGCGGAAGGCAAGGTTGCGGTTGCTAACGTTAAGGCCCGCGCTACCGCCGAAGCCACTATTGCTAAGGTTAAGGCAGGCGGCCTAACCGAAGCTGCTGGTGACATCGTCCTGACCGAGGCTGGCAAGGATACGTTCTTGAGCGGCAGCCTCATTCTGTCACTGCCTGCCGGTGTGAAGTTCGCTGACAAAATTAAGTACGCTGTTAACGACGGCGATGACGTTTCCGCTGGAGCTGCTGGTGACACCAGCATTACTATCAGTTCAGTGTCCGGTCTGAGCTCTGGTCGTATCGACAAGATCACGATCAAGAACATCAAGTACGATCTGGATGATCGTTTCTCCGGCGAAGTTGTGGTCAAGATTAGCGGTACCGCTCTTGTCCCGTCTTCCCTGAGCAGCTCTGACCCGGCCATCCGGATTGCGAACGCTACTACCTTCGACGCTACCAAGGTCACTGCTTCCTTCAAGGTCGGCGATGCCGGCGTGGCTGTCGTGAACGGTCGGACCCTCGTCCAGGTCAACAAGCTGAACGAAGTCCTCGGCCTCAGCAAGAGCTGGGATGCCGCCGCCAAGACCGCCTACTTCATCAAGGACGGCAAGGTCGTGGCCTTCCCGATCGACAAGAACGTCATCCTTATCAACGGCGTCACGGTGCCGGTTGATCAGGGCGGCAAGATCATCGACGGCGCCACCTACGCGACCCTGCGCGGTCTCGAGATGGCCTTCGGCGGCAAGCTCTCCTGGGATGCCGCCACCAAGACCGCTGCCTTCGAGTTCTAAGAGTTAGCCTGACTGACTAACTGAACCGAAAAGCGGAACCGAACCACCGGAACCCGGGGCTCTTACGAACCCCGGGTTCCTCTTTCTTTGTCACGGGGTCAGGCTTATCGATATTTATCGATATTGCGGCGCTGGTCGTGACAGGCAACTTAAGCTAACTCTGAAGTTGTTAAATAGTTTACTTTAGGTTCCTGGTATCACAGCTATTAACCGGCCTCGCTCGACAAAGAGTTTTTGCCGTTGACGTTGGTAATGCTGGCAGGTTATACTTTAACTGCTAAATAGTTAACCAGTTAAAGGAGTGGGCGCTCGTGCGGTTCAAGGCGCTATTGGGCCTTTTTGTTGCAGTGTTATTACTAGGAATGGTCCCCACGGCTTGGGCGGCAGGAGATCCAAACCGAACCGCAACCCAACCCGAACAACTAAGCCTCGAGAAGGCTATCCAGCGTGCTCTTAATCACAGCAATACCTTGAAAAAGGCCGAACTCGACGTGGATAAGGCCGACGACGCGCTTGTACCGGCGTCCGGCCTGTGGTACGTTAACTACTCTCCTGAGGCGGAGGCAGGTATCCTCGCCGCCGAGAGCACTCATTTCGCCTGGCAGGCGGCCCTCAAGACCTACGACGCCCAGCGTGATTCAGTGATCATGGGTGTCTACGACAAATATTACGATGTCCTTGTTGCCCTGCGGGACGTCAAGGCGAAGGAGCTGGCTTTAGCCAAGGCCGAGCGGGAACTTGCTACTGCAAAGGCGCTTATGAGCGTCGGCATGGCCGGCAAGCTGGCCGTTGACGGGGCCGAGGCCGCCGTCATCGGTACCCGTGCCGCCCTGGCGTCCAGCCAGGCTGCGCTTGACAATGCCTATGCCGTACTAAACCAATTGGTCGGTTTTGCTGAGGATTATCGTCCCGTTCTGGTCGACCTGCCAGCCTACAGCCCGGTAACCGCTGATCTGAATACGCTTATTTCGCGGGCGCTGGACGACAGCCCCACTATATGGACGGCTGTCGAAGCCGCGCGTTTTAAGGAGAGCATCAAGAACTTCACCGCGCCCCAGGGATCCGGCCTGCAAACCGTTACTGACGAGGACGCCGAAAAAGCCGACTTGGACGCCAAGACCGCCAAGGACGCCACCCGCCTCCTGGTACGTTCCCTGTACCACGGGGTCAAGGGCCTTGAAGAAGCTTACGCCGCCGCCGAGCAGGGCGTGAAGATCGCCGCCGAGAACCTGCGCATCACGCAACTGAAATACGAGCTGGGGATGGCTACGAAGAAGGACGTGGCCGCCGCCGAGGCCGACCTGGCCGCCGCCGAGCAGAAGCTCTTCGACCTCACCGCCCAGCACGAGTATATGAAACTCGCCCTCGAAAAACCCTGGGCTTACCTGTCGGTGATGTCGTCCTCAGCGACCTCCTCGTCCGGCCCATAGCTGATGGTAGCTGATGGTGCCAGGCACCGAACTTATTAACTTTTCTTCGGATTGACAAGGGGGCCCCTTGCTAAGGGGCTTTTTTTATCTCTCCGGGGAAGACACCAGAGCTTTCGACTTAACCGCCAAGGACGCCAAGAGCGCAGAGAGTCAAATGTGAGGGTCCAAATGTGAGGGTCTGACCCTCACATTTGGATCGGATGGCTAAGTGCCGGCGATGGGGCCGGGGAGCCTTGGCGGCTCTCCTATGCGCGGGGGAGCCGCCTTTTCCGATAAGTTGTTGTGCGGTGATCGCCGACCGGTTATCATGATACCGAAAGGTTGTGTGGTCTTTGTGCCGACAGTCTTGAGAGTGGGACCTTACCGGTTCTTTTTCTTTAGCCGGGAACCACTCGAACCGCCGCATATTCACGTTGAGTCCGCGGGCAACTACGCAAAGTTCTGGCTTCATCCCGTTGCGTTGGCTTCCTCGTTCGGGTTTTCGGCGCGTGAGTTGCGGAGGGTGGCAAGGCTTGTTGAGGAACACGCCGAGTTGTTCAGGGGGGAATGGTATGAGTACTTCGAGTAGGCTGGCCGCTTCGGCTGTGGCTACGGATGTATGGTTCAGCGATGATATGCTCTATGCACGGCTTTCCGACGGGCGGGAGATCGGCGTGCCCATCGCCTGGTTTCCGCGGCTGAAGAACGCCCCGCCCGAAGCCCGTGCCAGGTGGAGGTTTATCGGGCGCGGCATCGGCATCCGCTGGGATGACCTGGACGAGGATATCGCCGTTCAATCCCTTGTTCAACCGGAGCTGTTCCCCTTGACGTTAACTTAAGTACTTAAGTACTCAACTTTCGCACATAGATAATCCCATGATGGTAGCTGATGGTGCCAGGCACCGAACTTATTAACTTTTCCTCGGATTGACAAGAAGCCCCTTGCCGCGGGGCTTTTTTTATCTCTCCGGGGAAGACACCGGGGCTTTCAACTTAACCGCCAAGGACGCCAAGAGCGCAGAGAGTCAAATGTGAGGGTCAGACCCTCACATTTGAAAGTGCCGGCCGATGGGGCCGGGGAGCCTCGGCGGCTCTCCCGTGCGCGGGGGAGCCGCCTTTTGCGATAAGTTAGTAGGACTTCGGTGTTGCTGTTTTGTATCCCAAGCGGTTATACTCTTGATAGGGTAGTTATACAAGTGGGGTGATATTGATGGTTCAGACGGCTAAGGTATCACAAAAAGGATGGTTAGTTATACCTTCTGAGTTGCGAAAAAAGTATGGAATTCATCCCGGGACAAGGGTGGCCTTCGTAGATTACGGCGGCGTGTTGTCCCTGGTGCCGTTGCCCGACAATCCCGACAAGGTGGCCAAGGGATTCCTGCAAGGCTATAACCTGGTAGACGCCTTGCTTGCTTCTCGCAGGGAGGAACGCGCCCGTGAAGACATACATCCTTGACAGTTATGCGCTCCTGACCTACTTGCAGAAGGAAACGGGCGCGGATCAGGTGGATGAGCTGATAGCTTCGGCACGGGCCGGTACCGTGAAGCTTTTACTTTCGGTGATCAATCTTGGTGAGGTCGCCTACATCGTCGAACGGGCGGCAGGTCTTGAAAAGGCAAGTACCACGCTGGCGATACTGGAGGCACTGCCGATAGATCCGATGGACGTCGACCGCGATCAAGCACTACGCGCAGCCCGTTACAAGGCAACGATGGCCATTGCCTATGCGGACTGTTTTGCTTTGGCCTTGGCGGAGAAGACAGGCGGGCAGGTAGTTACGGGCGACCCTGAGTTTAGAGCGGCGGAGCAAAAGGTATCCATCCTCTGGCTCCCGAGGAATAGGTAAATTTGGGGGAGCTGCCTTTTGCCATTGGTGTTCTTGCAGCCGCCTTGCCATTGACCCCAGGATCGTGATCTGATATTCTGATTATCAGAAGAAGACCGAGTGCGGAGGTGAGATCGGATGGGCGAACCGGAGACGATTCGCGTGGGTAAGCGCGGCACGGTGGTCATCCCGTCCTCTCTGCGGGAGATCTACGACCTGCGAGAGGGCACATTGTTGGTGGCCGAGGCGCGGGAGGAGGGGGTACTGCTGCGCCCGGCGGCGGTTCTGCCGGTCGAGATCTACACCCGGGAACGCAAGGCCGAGTTTCTCCTGAACAACGCCGTCACGCCCGAGGACTACGACCGGGCGGTTGATGAGGTCCGCCGGCTCGGGCTCGACCCGGAGAAAATCCCCCACGAAAGGCCGCGGTCGCGCTAGATGCCTCGGCTGTTCCTGGACGCCAACGTGCTTTTCTCCGCCGCCTACGGCAGCCGGGGCCTGCTGCGGCTGTGGGAGTTGGCTCGGAGCGGGGAGGTCACGTTACTGACCTCGGGCTATGCAGTGGAGGAGGCGCGGCGCAACCTGCGTCACCCGGACCAGCGGCGGCGGCTGGCGGAACTCCTGAGTGACGTGAGCGTGGTGGCCGAAGCGCCGCCGGACGCGTCCTGTCCGGCAATGCTGCCGGAGAAGGACCGGCCGCTGCTCCTGGCGGCGATCGCGGCGGGGGCGACGCATTTCCTGACCGGTGACCTGCGCCATTTCGGCCGCTACCGGAACCAGGCCGTCGCCGGCGTGCGGATCTGCACGCCGCGGGACTACCTGGCAGGTAGTTACGGGCGACCCTGAGTTTTTATTGTTTACGAGCGGTAGGTTTGCGGTTTACCCTATTTGATTTGTAGGGAAGAATTGCGATAAGGACAGTACCGGCAGGTAGCTGATGGTGCCAGACACTTAACTTATTAACTCAACTATTATGGATTCGTGGTCGCGAATCCCGTCAAAGTCCGATTGCCGAATGCGGAGGGAGCGAAGCGCCCGACCATTTAACCGCCAAGGGCGCCAAGAAAGCAGAATGTTGTAAAAGAATGTTGTTAGGAACGGCAATGGACGCCAAGAGCGCGAAGAATCCGGAGATAAGAATTGACCGCCGGAGCGAAAAGGTATTCCTATGATCGCCCGACGACGCCCAGACCGAACTGGTCGAAGTGCCGGTCGAAGGTGAAGGCTACGGGTATGTCATACTGCCGCATTACGACGAAACTCGTGGCGTCGGTATATGAGAAGTCCTTATCCTGGTATCGCGCAATGATCTCACGAGCAAGCCTGGCATCCCCGGGCGAGACGTGGATGAGGTTCCAGTCGTAGGAAAGAAGCCATTCCCGTGCGAGCTGTCGCCCCATCCGCGCCAGCAGCAGGGCGTGCGTTTCGGCGATCAGGAAGCTGGTCATAATCAGTTGCGCTTCCCGTCGGACAAGGTCATTCAGAGTGGCGAGGGCGGCTTCGTGCCAGCGGTCACGGCGGTTGATGAGGGCCAGGACAGCACCGGAGTCCACCAGAACCTTCACTCCTGGCGTTCCTCCTCGGCTGCCGCCAGGTAAGCGTCATGCTTCTCAGCGAGGTCGGGCGGTCCTTCGCCCCGACCGATGAGGCTGAAAATCGCGCCGCTTCGGCTGGCCTTTTTGAGCGGTGCAACTTTCCGCAGGATCACCTCATCGCCGTGAACGTGCACGGCGAGGTAGTCGCCGCGTTCGATACCCAAAAGCCTGCGGGCGGATGCAGGCAGGGTCATCTGGCCCTTGGCGGTGACCTTGATCACCTCGAACTGTTCGTCCATCCGCTCACATTCCTTTCTGTAAGAAGTCCTTACAAGTAAGGTAATACACAAGGTCCTGGGTGTCAAGGGTTATCTTCACAGCCATTGAATGACAGCACAGATATGGGTAGAATAATGGCAAGAGGTGATGGCAAATGAAAACAACAGTTTATGTCGATAGGGCCATACTTGATGAGGCGATGCGTCTGGCAGGCAGCAAGAAGATGACGGAAGTGATCAACCTTGCGCTTAGGGATTTCGTGCGGCGTCAACGGTTGGCAAGGCTTACGGAGAGAATAGGGACGGAAGACCTGGCATTAATGCTGGACGAGCTAGAGGAATTGCGCAAAGATGAGTAAGCGGCTTTACCTTGTTGATACGTCCATCTGGATTCTGGGGCTGCGCAGAGATGGCCCGGCTGAGATCCAACACTGGTTGAAGGATGCCCTGCAGCGTGAGATGGTGGTAATAGCGCCGGTGGTAATGCTCGAACTGCTGACCGGGGCCAGGACCGAGGAGCAGTACCGGTATTTGCGTGATGAATTGGGCGCTTTGCCGCAGGTTGAGGCCGGTGCTGAAGCATGGGAAAAGGCATCGTGGATGGCCTTTTCGCTGCGCCGGCGTGGAGTTACGGTACCAACGATGGACGTTATTATTGCCGCACTTGCGATTTCAAATAATTGCGTCCTGGTCCACCAGGACCGACACTATGAGATGGTGGCGGATGTCTTTTCGGAACTTCAGCAAGTTCCGGGGTCAAACCTCAAAAGTTCAAAAGCTCCGCTAAGCCGCTAACGAACCGCTAACGCCTTCCTACCGGGGTCACGTCTCAAAAGTTCAAAAACTCCAGCGAGCCGATGGGTAACAACAGACTGTTTTCCTGGGAGATAAGGCGTTTCACGGAGCCTTTTCAGGGGGGCTCGTTCTGTTATTTGTTGCTAAATCCTTATTAATTTGCTAATGTTTTCGGCTGCGACGGTATGCTAACATCTACATAGGCTGAGCTGTTGGAAAGCTCAATCCCTGACCGCAGACAGGCAGTCCGTCCGTACCTATTTCTACCGGAGAACGTGCGAGCGCATGAGACAACATCCCGTTACGCGCCACACCGATCCGACTCTGACTCCGACTCCAACCCCGGTAAAAGGCCGGGCACCGGGCGTTCGGCCTACTGTGCCTGCTCGCAGGTATGTGCCGGTGACGGCTAAGTTCTGGATCACCCAGGCCGGCGCCCTTACTTGGGTTGCTATATCGGTAATCCTCTCCCAGCCCTGGCTGCACGATCTGAGCCAGGTCGTGGGCTTTCTCCCGGCGCTGCTGATTATCACCTTTGTCGCCTACGCGCCCGGATACCTCGTCGCTTTTCTCGCCGTCGGTCTGCTGCTTGACCGGCAGCCCCCCTTCAAGGTGGCCGACCCCGACTTGCCGGTGACAATTCTGATTGCCGCCCGCAACGAAGCGCCGAACATCGGGATGACTCTCCGGTACATCGCCCGCCAGGAGTATCGCGGCCCGATTGCGGTGATCCTGGTCGATAACGGATCGACGGACGGGACGACGGATGTCGCGCGGGCGGCGGCGGAGGAGCTGAAGCTGGACTTTGTGTGCCTGCGCGAGGAGAGACCGGGGAAGAACTTCGCCCTCAACGCGGGATTGCCCGAGGTCAAGACACCGTACTTTATGACCCTCGATGCGGACACGCTGCTCCATCCCCTGGCTGTGAAACACATCATGGCCAGGCTTTTGTCCTCGCCTCCCGATGTGGGCGCCGTGGCGGGTCACGTCCTCGTCCGGAACAGCAGGGAGAATTTCTGGACGAGGGTCCAGGAATGGGACTATTTCGTCGGCATCGCCTCGATCAAGCGGATGCAGGGTCTTTACCAGGGCACGCTGGTCGCCCAGGGGGCTTTCAGCCTTTACAAAACCGAGGCCGTGCGCCGGGCCGGCGGGTGGCTGGACGCCATCGGGGAGGATATCGTACTTACCTGGAAGCTGCTCGAATCCGGCTACAGGGTGTACTTTGAGCCGACGGCTGTGGCTTTTACGACTGTTCCCAGCACCGGGCGGCATTTTTTCCGGCAGAGGAGTCGCTGGGCAAGGGGGATGTTCGAGGGTATCAGGACGGTCTATCCCTGGCAGCAGCCGACCTATTTGAAGAAATTCCTGACCGGAGTGGATCTGGTGATCCCGGTGATCGACTTCTTTTACACGCTGGTGTGGATCCCCGGCCTGGTACTGGCCTGTTTCGGCAAGTATTACATTGTCGGGCCGTACACCCTTCTGGTCCTGCCGCTCAACGTCGCCATGACCCTGATCATGTATAACTACCAGAAAAAAGTGTTCGGCCGCCTCGATCTCCGTGTCAGGAAAAACAGGCTGGGCCTTTTGGCTTACGTGCTCGTTTACCAGTTGATTGTCTCGCCCGTGTCCGTTTGGGGCTACATCCAAGAGCTTTTCCAAATGCGCCGCGTCTGGCGCTAACGTGAGGTGCCAAGCACGTAAGTTAATAACTTAAGTGCCTGGCACGTTTGCCTAGAGGAGCTTCATCTTCTGCATCATTTTGTGGATCAGGCTGGCGGCTTGAGCCCTGGTCAGGGAAGCGCCGCCCTGGAACTCAACGCTACCGCCTGCGCTAGGAACACCGCCGATGTAGCCGGCCTTGTAGCAGGCCAGGACGGAGGGGCGGGCCCAGATGGAGATGCCCGTGCCATCGCTTACGTCTTTGTCGGCTCCGTCGGCAAAGGCGGTTTGCAGAACGGCATCGACAGCTTGCTCGTCTGTCACGAGGGTCAGCCGGGTAGCTCTGGCGATGATGGCCGCCGCCTGCTCGCGGGTAAGGGTGGCATCCCAGCCGAAGTTGCCGTTGGGCAGACCGGCGATCAGCCCGTTGCGGGCGGCCGTTTCGATGGCATCTTCGTACTCCCCGCTCAGGCCGCTGTCAACGTCGGGAAAAGTCGAGGTGCTTACGTCAATAAGCGGAAGCCCCAGAGCTTTAACGATTATGTACGCAAACTCGCCCCGGCAAATGTTAAGGCTGGAACTTAAACCAAAGGTATCAGATCCTCCCACGCCGAGATATCCCCAGGGATTGTTTCCGGGGCTTGAATTCGCCGGTTTCATAACCCCCTTGGCGAAGAGAGCCGAAACCGGGTGGTAGTACCAGCCGTCGGCCGGTAAGTCAGTATAGTTTTGGGCTCCAACGACCGAGATAAACACGGCGTAGTACCCGTCGACCGTCCCTTCCAACGGGATGGTCACTGTTCGCGCCGTCTTGTTAACCAGGCCGCCCAAATTTATATCGGTGCTGTTACTGAAGTCGTAGTCATCGCTCCGGAAGACGGTGATCCGGTCGGGCTCGGCGCCGATGCCGGTGTACTTGACGGTCAGCTTGGCGGGGGCACCGAGGGTGTTTCCATTAGAGTCTATTTCATATACGGGACTGATGCAGACGAAGCCGCTGGGGGAGTAGGACTTTGGAAGGTCAAGGTCGTCAACTCTTATGGCCAGGCTTTGATCGCCGGCCAGACTTCCAAAGTTCACCAAGTAATTGCCCTTTCCGAGATCCAGAATAATATTCCCGCTAAATGCCGTGACCTTTGTTTGCGTAGTAATATCTCCAACAGAGAAGGTTGCTCCTTCAGTCGGTGCATTGGGGAAGGTGACGGTCAGTTTTTTGGTTTCGCTTACGCCATCTACTTTGGCGGTGATCGTGATGGAGTTGACGCCCGGCTTCAGGGGGTAGTTGTCCACGACACACTTGGTGGAACTTGGTTTACTAGCCGTGACGCCGGGTACCTTAATTTCCGGTTCAGTACTGCCGTAGATAAAAGTCACCACCGACCCGACTTTAACGTCGCCGTCGCTGGTTGTATATACCTCGATCGTTATTGTATTACTCGCAGAAACATAGGGAGGGGTCGAATCGCCATCGACAAGGATGCTGGTGATAACCCCCGCAAACGCTGTACCCACAGCCAGCGTCAGAATCAGCATTACACAGAGTGTCAAAACGACCGCCGTCCGCTTCCACATGTCGGTTCTCCCTAAAGCTCGCCAACGTATCCAACGTATCACACTATCCCCTCCTGCTGTTCGTAACCCCGTTTTTGGCAAACCCCATCTTTGGCAGTAGCCATTGCTTTCAGGCCTCAAAGTTTATCTCTTACATCTATCGGTCGAATCGGGTTCTCACTTGACCGGGCGAAAGGCCCAAAATTCTTTATAATCAAGCGGATAGGTTTTTGCGTTAGGAGTTTGATCCTTTGTCGATCCGCCCGCCCAGATTCAGGATGGCCTGCTGGACGGTGGAGACGCGGTTTACCAGCACCTGGGCCGGGGTTTCCGAATGGCTGACGCACAGCGCGGCGATGACCCCGGCGGCGTCGCCGCAGACGCTTAAGTTTGGGATGACGCGCATCGCCGCCCAGGCAGTGGAGTCGGTGCTCTGCGCATAGCCCGGCACCAGGAGATTGGGTACGTTCGGCGTCAGCACCGCTTCGCCCGGAATGTAGACCGGGTTGTAGGGCGTCTCCAGAATCTGGGCCGGTTCCGACTTAAGGTAGGCGTTGATGTCAATGTAGTAACAGCCCAGCCCCACGCGGGTCGCGTAGTTTTGCTGGTCGACTCCTTCAAGAGAAGCGTTTCCGGCGCCGCGCACTTCTTCTCCCGTCAGCGCGTGTGCCCCGCTCTTGTCGAGGCAATGGATGGATTCACGCAGGTAGAGGATTTTGCCCGTGACAGGGCGCCCGTCGGCATCCCTCACCAGTTCAACCTTTTCAAATCCGGGAAAACGGCGGAGGGCCGTAAGAAATCTTTCGCTGCGGATCTCTTCCAGCGCTTGCGCCAGCGCCTCGTCGGCGCTCAGCGTGCCGGGGATGTCGGGGGAAGGCCACCGAGGCGTGTTGCGGTCGATTTCCTGTTTCCTGGCGTCTACTTCGTGGATGAGCAGGGTGTTGACCCACCACGTGCCCTTTTCGCTGTCCTCGGCGACGTTGTAGCCCTTGATGCGGAAGCGGTGGCCGCCGCTGTTGTAGGCGCCGATCACGGGATCGCGCGTCACGAACTCCTTGCCGCCCCAGCCCAGCCCGCTCCCGTCGACGTCCTGGTAAAAGAAGAACTCCGCCTGCCCCGCGGCGTTCCGGTAGGCGCTCGCGGCGGCGGGGTTAATGCCCCGAACCTGGAACATGAGGGTGGCGGCCTGCTGGTGCATGTCGCCGCCGGCGTCCTGCCGCCCGACGGTATGCCCGGCGCCTGCCAGGCGCGCCAGCCGCCCCGTTTCGGACCCGTCGATGAAGATGCCGCCCTTGACGGTAAAGGCCCGGCCGGCCCATAAGACCTTGAGGGTTTCAGGGTTGCGCATCACCGGGCGCACGGACAGTGATGCGATCCGCCCGTCAGCGCTTTTCGACACTTCCTCGATCTCGCAGTTGAAAAGAATCTTGACCTTGTTACCCGCGGTAACGGCGGTTTGCAGAGCCCGGGCCATGGCCTCGGGGGGGTAACCCTGGCCGTAGGCGTTGAACCACTTGATGAAGCTCCCCCGCGTGACGATCTCGCCGTTCCAGCGGCGGATGTCGAAGAAGTTCTGACCCCCCACGGTCCCGACCGAACCCAGACGGCTCTCCGGGACGATCATCAGAATGGACCGGCCGGGCGGCAGAAGCGGGGCGGCTTGGACAGCAGCCGCGCAGGAAGCGAAGCTCCCGCCGTAGATGATGACATCGGCCTGCAGTGTTTCAGCGGGGGGTTCGCTCAACGCCCCCGGAACGGACATCATAACAAACAGGCAAATCGAGAGGATCAAAGTCGACAAGAGAACCCGCCTCAGCAATCAAATACTTCCTTGTCAGGAGCTGAATAGCAGTGTCAGAAGCCGAATAACGGCCAATTCTTAAATTCGCTGGCCGTCGACGTTTTCCTTTGCTCTCGCTTTTGTTTCCCGGGCTATCGCTCAAATGTGAGGGTCTGACCCTCACATTTGAGGTGACAAAGCATTCCGTCGGGGCCTTTAGTTTAGTAAAGTTAGTAAAGTAATGCAGTAATAAAGTAAAGTATAGCTTAAGAAAGGAAAAAGTAGCATTATGTCAAAATAGGGAGAAAAGTGCGGCAAAAAGCCGGCAGGGAGGGCGTAGTCTTGGATTACAGCTTCAAGAAAAGGAAATTGCAAACAATCGTAGTCTTGCTGTTCCTCGTTACTATGGTCTTCGTAGAGATATCCACAGCTTACGCAGATGATCACGTTGAAGTGCAGCCGGTTGGAACGCTACCCGCATCAGCAGAGATGGGAACGGTTTTAGACCTTGTTCTTGAGGATGGATATGCCTACCTTGCCGCGCAGGGCTGGGGACTGCATATAATAAACATCAGTAATCCTTCAGCCCCGGGGAGGGAGTGGTCTTGGACAAAGGGCTCGAGCATCCTTGACGTGGACCTCGCCGGCAATTGGTGTTACATAGCTGCAAGTTATGGCTCCAGCAACAGCGGGCTTTACGCGCTGGACACGACTGTAACCACATCACCTTTTAGATATCATCGATTCGGTTCGGGTACGAACTATTCCCGTGTTTGTTGCGGGCCGGACAACAAGGTATATGCAGCGCGGGGAAGCACCCTGGAGGTCGTGTATCACAACGAGAGCGGGTTTGGACAAAACCCTATGGGGTCCTACACTGTCTCCAGCTCCATCACCGGCATTGACGCCGCCGGTGACCTTGTTTACATCGTCGGGGATTTCGGGCTGCGGATTCTTGATGCCTCGGTGCCCGGCACTGTTGTGCTTAAGGGAAGGTGTGAGAACCTTGGCACGATCTACGACATTGACGTGGCAGGCAATTATGCTTACCTGGCCAACGGTTCGAACGGCCTGCGGGTGATTGACATTTCAGACCCGACCAACCCGGTCTCCTTGGATGTAGTGTTAAAGACGAACGACCTCGCCGTTGGGGTTGCCGTATCCGGTAGCTATGCCTTTATCGCTGACAACAATAAGGGGCTAACGGTCGTTGATGTTTCAGTCCCTGCTTCACCCTCAGTAGTTGCCTCTTACGACACCGACGGTACAGCCTTAAAGGTTCGTTTTGCGGGCGGCTGCATATACTTGGCCGACGGTGCAAAGGGGATGAAGATTTTTCGTCTCAACCGCACTCCTGTTAAACCGGTCAACTCTTCACCGGTTAACGGCGTCGAAGTATCCACGCTGACGCCGCTTCTACAGGCCTCGGCTTTTACAGATGCGGACGATGTGTATGGTGATACCTTGGCGGCTTCCCATTGGCAGGTATACGGCGATCAAAGCTGCCAGGGAGAGCTTTACTACGATTCAGGAGAGGTAGGTGCTTTTACAAGTTTCATGGTTCCTTTAGAGAATCAAAACGGGGAACCGGTGCTTCAGTATGGAAAGCCCTACTGGTGGCGTGTAAAGTACCGGGACAGCCGGGGCGCCTGGTCGGAGTGGAGCAATCCGACAAGCTTTACTCCGGTAAGGGTGCCTCCCCCGGCTCCGGCGGGGCTTTCGGCTTCCTCCGGGAACCGAAGCGTTACCTTAGCCTGGAACGCCGTGCAACAGGCTGTGGGTTATTACGTCTACTTTGCCCCGGAGGGTGAATCCTTTGCTTGTTGGAACAGTGAGCCGGTAGGTTCGACAAACTGCACTGTCACAGGGCTGGTCAACGGGCGTTTGCACCGTTTCAGGGTTTCGGCGATTGACGGGGCGGGGCTGGAGTCCCCGCTGTCCGCGGAGGTAAGCGCCGTTCCTCAAGCGCCGTTCAGAAACCGGCGGACCGTAGAAACCCCCGTTGTTCGAGACCTTGACAAGTCATTTATGGAATTGTACAAGCTTTATATCGACGGAAGAATGGTCAGGCTCGGCCTCTTGTCTCAAAACGCTGTAAGATTCGAATGCCTGTTTCCCGGTCTCTATTTTATGGACCGGGACGCCGTTTTGGCGCTGGGGCACGGTTTGGCGGTCAGGTTCCAGTGCAGAATATGACAAGATATCCGAATGCAAAGGGTAAAGGAATCATGACGCATGGTAGCGAATTATAACCCGCTATGGCTTGCAGCAAAAGCATAACAGTCTGGGGGGCCTGGCGATGGAGGACAAGGCTGCAGTTAATTTCAACGGTACTTCCCCGGTCATTACGCCGGCGAGGGATTTAAGCTCAGGCGAAATAATCAAGGCTTACATTCAGGTCACCAAGCCCGTATCCGTGGCTTTATTGGTCTTTACCGCCGTGGCGATGATGGTCGTGGCCCGGGCCGGTCACCCCTTCACTTGGGGCCAGTTCCTGGTCGCGACCCTCGCCGTCACCCTGGCCTGTGCCGGAGCCAACGCCGTAAGCTGCTACGTCGACCGCGACATCGACGCGGTTATGGGCCGGACGAGCCACCGGCCGATCCCTTCGGGCAGGATCTACCCTCCCGTACGCGCTCTTTACTGGGGGCTGGCGCTTTTTGCGGCATCGCTGGCCTTCGCCTGGAGCCTCAACTTTGCGGCGTGGCTCTGCCTGTGGGGCGGCATGCTCGGCTACGTGGGCATCTACAGCCTCTGGCTGAAGCGCCGCAGCACCTGGAACATCATCCTGGGCGGGTTCAGCGGCGGGCTTCCGGCCTTGTTCGGATGGGCTGCCGTCACCGGCAGCGTAAACTTGCTGTCCCTGCTTGTCGCCGCCCTGGTTGTCCTCTGGATCCCCAACCATATCTGGAGCCTGGCCTTTTTCTATCGCGACGAGTACGCCAGAGTCAAGGTTCCGATGCTCCCCGTCGTGACCGAGCCGAAGAAGGCCCTGCACTGTCTGCTGATGACGGTAATCCTTATGGCCCTGGTATCGGTGGGCATTTATTTCACCGGCGACTGGGGGGCGCTGTACCTGGTCACGGCGGTAATCCTCGGCCTGGCTGCCCTGGCCCTCTCGGTGAACGTCTACCTCAACCCCGCTCCCCAAAAGGCCTGGCTGCTCTTTAAGTTTTCGAGTCCGTACCTGGGCATCCTCTTCCTGGCGATGATGATTGATGCTTGGCTTTAAGTTATCCGAGGGCCTGACCTCGAAGCGGGGCGATTATTCGCCTCGTTTTCTTTTTTAGACACCAAATTATCGCATATCGATAACTATCGATAAGTCTGACCCCGGGGATGAATTCGAAGCGGGGCGATTATTCGCCTCGTTTTTGTTTTGATGCGTAAACGGCGTTAGGGGAGAGTGGCTGAAGTAGTTTTTGAACTTTTGAGGCCTGACCCCGAAGCGGGGCGATTATTCGCCTCGTTTTCTTTTTTATCGCATATCGATAACTATCGATAAGTCTGACCCCGGGGGACCCCGGGGGAGAATTTTTTGGTTGACGGGAGGGATGGTGTAGCCTACGATTAATTTAATAAATAGTTCAGTTCGTTAACTAATAAAATATTGGGAGGTAGGTCCTTGAAGAACGAGCGCCTGGATGAGTGCCTGCAGAAGATCGACGAAGTAATGGGTCAGCTTATGCGCCATATGCATTTCAAGCTGGGGAAGCACGTCCCCGAAGGCATCACGATGAGCCAGTTCATGGTCTGCAAGCGCGTCGGCGTGCACGGCCGGGTCAAGGTGTCCACCCTGGCCGACGATTTGGGTGTTTCCTTGAGCGCCATCACGGCAGCCGCCGACCGGTTGGTTGAAATGAGGCTTTTAGGCAGACAGCGTGATGAGCAGGACCGCCGCCTGGTCTGGCTGACCCTGACGCCCGAAGGCGAAGAGATGCTGCAGAACGCCCAGCAGCAGTGGCTTCAGACCATGCGCGGGTATTTCGGCGCCCTGCCGATTGAGGACCTCGAGAAGCTGGTCGCCATCTGCGAGCGGCTCCTGGAGGTTGTCAATGCGAAGGAGACGTCGACGTCGGAAAGTTAGATACTCCGCTAACGAATTTTTATGTTGGGAGAGGTTGACGTGAAACTCAAGAGAGCTCTGGCGGTTTTTGTAGTCCTGGGCCTTGCGGTCCTAATCCTGGGGGGCTGCGGAAAAAACGAGCAGCCGGCGGCGGACAGCGCCGTCACTCCGGTCGTAGTCGCCACAGCGGAAAAAGGACGGTTGACCAGGGGGGACGTCCTTACCGGCAAAGTGGCGGCCAAACTGGACATCAGCCTGGTCCCGAAGGTTCCCGGCAAGATCGCCGAGGTCCTCGTCGACGTGGGCGACCGCGTCAAGGCCGGGCAGGTGATCCTGCGGCTCGACGCTCCCGAGGCGGCGGCCGCCGTAACCCTGGCGGAATCCGGGCTGCGCACCGCCGAGATCAACTACGCGTCGGCGAAGGTCAACTACGAGCGCGGCAAGCTCCTGCTGCAGCAGGAAGCGATTTCTCAGGCCGAGTTCGAGAACATGTACGAGAAACCTTACGAACTGGCTAAAGAAGCTTATGAACGGACGGCGCCGGCCCAGCTGGCCCAGGCCAGGGCGAACTACGAGAACACCATCCTCACCGCCCCCGCCGCCGGGGTGGTTACCGCGCGGACGGCCGACCCGGGCGAAATGGCGATGACGGGCGTTCCCGTCGTGACCATCGTCGACCTCGACAGCGTCTACGTCGAGTGCGGCGCCTCCGAGAAACAGATCAACAGGTTCAAGATCGGACAAGAGGTGATGGTGAAGATCGCCGCCGTTTCGGCCGAGCCCCTGCGCGGCAAAATCACCCACCTGAGCCCCGTGGCCGACCCGCGGACGAAGGCGTACAACCTGAAGATCGAGCTCAAAAACGAAAAACAGTTGATCAAGCCCGGGATGTTCGCCGAAGTCGACCTCGGCGCCGAGGCCGACGAAAAGGTGCTCGTCCCGCGTGACGCCGTGCTTTCGAGGGAAGGCAAAACGATCGTCTTTGTCGTTGAAAACGGCAAGGCCATGATGCGGGAAGTCCGGACGGGTGCTTCCGACGGCCGGCGCATCGCCGTCGAGTCCGGGCTGAACCCGGGCGACCGGGTGATCGTAACAGGCCAGGACATCCTCGTTGACGGGGCTCCGGTAACCATTGCGGAAAGCGACAACGCGCCTGGCGGCGACAACAAATAACAGAGGTTAAAGCATGAAAATCGTAGATGTTTCAGTGCGGCGGCCGGTGGCGGTGACTATGGCTGTCTTGGCCGTGCTGGTGCTCGGCTGGGTGTCTTTCACCCGCCTGTCTATCGACCTCATGCCCGATATGGAGATGCCCTACGCGGCGGTGTTCACCCAGTACCCCGGGGCGGGACCCGAGGAGGTCGAGCGGACGGTCACCGACCTGATGGAGCAGGCGGTCGGCACGGTGGAGAACGTGACCGACGTCATCTCGGTGTCCAAGGCCGGCAGCTCCACCGTTTACGTCGGCTTCGACTGGGGCACCGACATGGATTTCGCCACCCTGAAGATGCGGGAAAAGGTTGATATTTACAAGCCCTATCTTCCACGCGACGCCGAGAACCCCATGGTGGCGGCCTGGGACTTGTCGATGATGCCGGTCGCCATCTACGGGATGTCAGGCAGCCTGGACCTGGAAACCCTGAAGCGGACGGCCGACGACGTCGTGAAGCCCCGTCTCGAAAGAATCGAGGGCGTGGCCTCGGTGGCCGTACAGGGCGGAAACCAGCGGGAGATCCAGGTCCTTGTCGACCCCGCGCGCATGCAGGGCTACGGCATCTCGCTGAGCCAGGTCGTCCAGGCCCTGCGCATGGAGAACCTGAACCAGTCGGCGGGGAAGGTCCTGGAGGGGAGCAAGGATTACCTTATCCGTGTCCCCGGCGAGTTCTACGATTTAAAGGATATCGAGGGAACGGTCGTTCAAGGCGCCGGCGGGGTGCCCGTGCGGCTCGCGGACTTTGCCGCTGTCAAGGACACCTTTAAGGAAAACGCTACCGTGAGCAGGATGAACGGCCGTCCCAGCGTGGCGGTCATCGTCACCAAGCAGCCGACGGCCAACACGGTCGAGGTGGTGCGCGAGGTCCGCAAGGCCGTAGAGGAGCTCCGGAAGGAGATCCCCGGCGGCATCCGCTTTGAGGCGGCCTTCGACCAAGCGAAGTTCATCGAAAAGTCCATTAACAGCATGGTTTCCCACCTGCTGGCCGGAGGGCTGCTGGCGGTGTTTTCGATTTTCCTGTTCCTGCGCAGCCTGCGCTCGACGCTGATCATCGCTACGTCCATCCCCTTCGCGGTCATCGCTACCTTCACACTGATCTACTTCAGCGGCGGGACGCTCAACATGATGACCCTCGGAGGACTGGCCCTCGGGATCGGGATTATCGTCGACGACGCCATCGTCGTGCTTGAGAACATCCACCGGCACCGCCTCAACGGCATGGGTATGGTTGAAGCGGCGACCTTCGGGGCCAGCGAAGTGGGCGGCGCCGTGCTGGGAGCGACGACTACGGGCATCGCCGTTTTTGTCCCGATCATTTTCGTGGAAGGCCTGGCCTCGCAGCTGTTCGGCCCGATGGGAACCACGATCGGCTTCGCCATCTTCGCCTCGTTCGTTGTCGCCGTTACGCTGATCCCGATGCTGGCCGCCCGTATGCTGGTCATCAACGGGAAGGGCGACGACTTTTCCGGGGCGCGCCCCGTCCGGCGGGTCCTGCGCAGGTTCGGACGCTTAATCGACGCCCTCGGCGAGAAGTACGGCCATGCGCTCGCATGGGGCATGCGCCGCCGCCGTCGCGTGGTGGGGCTCGCCGCCCTGCTCTTCTTTGTCAGCTTGCTGCTGATTCCCGCCGTCGGCGCCGAGTTTATGCCGGCTGTCGACGAGGGCCAGGTGTCCATCCGCCTTAGCATGCCCAAAGGTACCGGCCTGGCGGCCACCGACGAGATGGTGTCCAGGGTGGAGCGGATAGTACAGGATATTCCCGAGGTCGAGACCACGATGATCACCCTTGGCGTAGGCACGGACGAGGAACGCGCCGGCATTGCAGGCAGCAGTTCCGACCAGGCGACCATCGACCTGATGCTCGTCCCCAAGGCCGAGCGCGACCGGACGGCCGGGGAGATAGCCGAGGATTTGCGCGGGCGGTTCGGCGCCATCCCGGGGGCTGACTTCAAGGTCACAAGCGATACCGGAATGATGGGCGGCATGAGCGGCGGGGGCCTGGAGGTACGGGTCAAGGGTGACGATCTCGCCACCCTCGACCGTATCGCCGATAGGGCCGTCGAACTGATCAGCGCCGTGGATGGGACCAGGGAAGTGGAGTCGGACCTGAACGAGGGGCGGCCGGAAATCAGGGTCGAGGTCGACCGGGAGCGCGCCGCCGCTTACGGCCTGAGCGTAGGCTACGTGGCCTCGGCGGTCAACGCCGCGATGAACGGTGAAGTGGCCACGCGCTACCGCGTCGGCGGCGACGAGATCGACGTCCGCGTCCAGCTGGCCGAGCACGCCAGGCGAAACTACGCCGACCTGGAGAACCTGGTCATCGTCACCCCGATGGGTGAAAGCGTCCCGCTGCGGGACGTAGCCGCTTTCACGGTCGGCGAGGGGCCGTCTACGATCACCCGCTACGACCAGGTGCGCACGGCCACCATCACGGGCAAGATCGCCGGCCGTGACCTGAACAGCGTGATCAAGGACGTCCGGGCGAAGCTGGACACCATCCCGCTGCCGCCGGGCTACCACATCGAGTACGGCGGGGCCGCCGAGGAGATGATGGAGGCCTTCGGGAATCTGAGCCTGGCGCTCGTCCTGGCCATCCTGCTGGTCTACATGCTGATGGCCATCCAGTTCGAGTCCCTGCTCTCGCCCCTGGCGATCATGTTTTCCGTACCGGTTTCGCTGACCGGGATGGTCCTGGGTCTCTTGCTGACCGGACGGACTTTTAGCGTAGCGGCTTTCATCGGCGTCATCGTCTGCGTCGGCGTCGTCGTCAAGAACGCTATCGTGCTGGTGGACTACATCAACATCCTGCGCGGCAGGGGCATCGAGCGCGAAGAGGCGATCAGGCTGGCCGGCCCGGTCCGGCTGCGCCCGATCCTCATGACGGCCACCGCGACCTGCCTGGCCATGCTGCCCCTCGCGCTGGGCTTTGGCGAGGGTGGCGAGTCGTCGGCGCCGATGGCCACGGTGATCATCGGCGGGCTGGTGTTTTCGACGGGGGTCAGCCTGCTCCTGGTCCCGGCGATGTACAGCATCCTGGATGATATGGGGCAAAAGGTCCGGCGCCGCGTGAGGCGTTTGAACGGGACCGTCGATAATCCGGCGTGATTTGGGGGAATGCGCGTGAAGAAGGGTAAAGCCATTTTTGGAGCAGTCGCTGTCCTCATGTTGGTCGCCCTGGGCGGGGTCACTTTCTATTACTGGTACATGAACGCGAACTATGTGATCACCGAGGACGCTTACATCGACGGGACGATTATCAAGGTCGCCCCCCGCATCAGCGGGGAGCTGCTCGACGTCTCGGTCGAAGAGGGAGACCGGGTGGCGGCCGGGCAAGTCGTGGCCCGCCAGGACGACGTGGCCCTGGCCCCGGGGGCCAACCCCGACCTGGCCGTGATCAGGGCGCCGATCAGCGGCGTGGTTATCAAAAAGCTCGGGAACGCGGGCGAGGTCGCCGCCCCGGGGCAGTCGGTCATCATGCTTGCCGACCCCGCCGACGTTTACGTTACCGCCAACATCGAGGAAACCAAGCTGGCCAAGGTCCGCCCCGGCCAGAAAGTCGACCTGTGGGTGGACGGGGTTCCCGGCCGGGTTTTCCGCGGGACGGTTGCGAGTATCGGCGAGGCCGCCAACTCCACCTTCTCCCTGCTGCCGACGCGCACCACGGGCGGGAGCTTTACCAAGGTGGTGCAGCGCGTCCCGGTCAAGATCCTCATTAAGGACCCCCACGGCGGGGACCTGCGTCTCGGCCTGAATGTAAAGGTAAGGATCCATGTCCGTTAACAGTGCGGTTATTAAAAACGGGGCCGTTCCCGACGGAAAAGTCCCGTGGGGGCCGTTGCTGGTGCTTGTCCTGGGCACCTTCATGGGCATCCTGGACGCCAGCATCGTCAATGTGGCCCTGCCCCGGATCATGGCCATTTTCAACAGCAGCTTCGACGAGATCCAGTGGGTCATGACCATCTACCTCCTGGTCGGCGGGGTGGTCATCCCGATCACGGGTTACCTCGGCGACCGGTACGGCTACAAGCTGATCTACATCTTAGCCCTGGCCTTCTTTACGGTTTCCTCGGGTTTCTGCGGGTTTTCCTGGAATACCGACTCCCTGGTGGTCGCCAGGGGGTTCCAGGCCATCGGCGGCGGCATGGTCATTCCTTTGTCCATGGCCATCATCTACAAAATCGTGCCGCGGGAAAAAATCGGCATGGCCCTGGGCATCTGGGGCCTGACCATGACCGTCGCCCCCGCCATCGGCCCGACGCTGGGCGGGTACCTGGTCGACAACTTCTCCTGGCGGCTGATCTTCTACATCAACCTTCCCGTCGGGATCATCGCCGTCTACCTGAGCTACCTGTTCGTTCCCGAAACGGAGCGCCAGGAGGGGCTGACGTTCGACTATCCGGGCTTCATCCTCTGCGGCATAGGCTGTTTCTGCGTCCTCCTGGGCTTGAGCGAGGGGCCGAGCGAGGGCTGGGGATCCCAGTATATCGTCACCCTCTTCACGGTCGCCCTCTTTTCTCTGGCCCTGTTCGCCGTCTGGGAACTGATCGTGCCCCAGCCTATGCTGGACATCAGGCTCCTGCGCAACGGGATCTTTGCGGTCAGCATCCTGGCGACCTGCCTGATCTCCATCACGATGTTCGCCACCGTGTTCCTGGTGCCCATTTTTGCCCAGTCGGTACAGGGCTACACTCCGATGCAGACCGGCCTGATAATCATGCCCATGGCCCTGATCAGCGGTTTCATCATGCCCATCAGCGGGAGGCTGTTCGACAAGGTCGGGGCCACGCCCCTGGCCGCATTCGGACTTATCCTCCTTATCTGGACGACGTACGAGCTGGGACAGCTCGACGTCAACTCGTCGATCCGGGAGCTTCAGTCCTGGCTGGTTTTGCGCGGCGTCGGCCTGGGACTGACGATGATGCCCGTGATGACCGCCGGGATGAACGCCGTCCCGCACATGATGGTCGGGAGAGCTTCCGCAATCAGCAACGTCTTCCGCCAGATTTCGGCCTCTTTCGGCATCGCCGTTCTGACCTATGTCATGACCAACCGCCAGGTGTTTCACGCGGCGCGCCTGGCCGAAACCACGGACCCGGCGCTGCCCGGCAACGTTATCGCCCAGCAGCAGATAGCTTCTCACCTGGGAAATGCGGGACTGGGCGGCATGGCCCACCTCATCGCCCCGCAGGCTCTCTGGGGGATGCTGCAGCAAAAGGCCGCCGTCCTGGCCATCAACGATACCTTTGTCTTCTCCATCCTCTTTGCCGTCCTGGCTCTGCCCACCGTCGTCGTGCTGACGAAGGGCAGGGTTGAAGCCGCCCGGCGGTCGGCCGAGTCCGGGATGGGACACGCTCCTCCCAACGGTAAGCCCGGCGGCGCGCCGGCGGTTGCCGAATTCTAACTTTTCTCGTTTCCGCTTTGTCATTAATTGTCGGCAGGGAAGTCCGGCTTCTGGTCGAAAGAAGTCCAGGATATTGCTACAAGACAGTTTGCGGAGGCCTAAATGCCAACGACATCCCTGCTGGGCGCGCGCATCGACGCCCTGAGCATGCGCGAAGCCCTGGAAGTGGTCACGGCTCTTGTCACAAAAGGGCATCCCAGCCAGGTTATAACCATGAACCCGGAGTATCTCTACCGGGCGCAGAGGGAGCCCCTGCTCCTGGACATCGCCAACGGCGCCGCCCTTGTCACGGCGGACGGGGTCGGCATCGTCTGGGCCGCCAGGCTGGCCGGCCGGCCCGTGCCCGAACGCGTCACGGGGATCGACTTGATGCTGGCCCTGCTGGAAAGGGCGAGCGCGAAAGGGTGGCGCGTTTTTTTGCTCGGGGCCGCCCCGGGGGTGGCCGAGGAGGCCGCCGAAAAGGCCAGGGAGCGCTGGCCATCCCTGGTCATTTGCGGGACTCACCACGGTTATTTTGAAACTGGGGAAGACGACAGGATTATTGGAAAAGTGCGGGCCGCCGCCCCGGATTTGCTTTTTCTGGGTCTGGGAGCGCCCAAGCAGGAGCTGTGGGGGGCCAGATACCTCCAGGATCTGGGCGTGCCCGTGGTGATGGGCGTGGGGGGCAGCTTCGACGTCCTGGCCGGCAAGGTGAAGAGGGCCCCGGCCTGGCTCCGGAAGCTCCACCTCGAGTGGCTGGGAAGGTTATTACGGGAACCCCGCCGCTGGCGCCGGCAAATGGTGCTCCCGAAGTTTATACTAATGGTACTGTGGCGTTACCGTACTCCAGGACGAAGAAACCGCTCCAAGGCGTAAAAACAAGGCATAGGACGTAGGAAGTTAAGTAAGAAGTAAGACGTAGAGAACGTAGGAAGTTAGATGTTAGAAATAACTGCTAACTCCCTATATTTACATCTTATGTCCTAAGTCCAAATAGGAGCAGGCAACGGTTTAGCAACGAAGAAGGAATGATAGCTGACTTGCCGCCCAAAGTGCTAGTCTCGGGATACTACGGCTTTCACAACGCCGGTGACGAGGCCATCCTCTACGCGCTGGTCGACGGGCTTCGCGCCCGGCGGCCGGACGTGGAGATCACGGTGCTGTCCCAGGATCCGGCGCATACCGCCCGGACTTACGGCGTGGCTGCCGTCCGGCGCGCCGACCCCAGGGCGGTCGCCGGCGCGATGCGCGATACCGACCTGTTTGTCAGCGGCGGGGGAGGGCTCCTGCAAGACACGACGAGCCTGGCCAGCCTGCAGTATTACCTTGGTTTGATGGTCCTGGCGCGCCTTATGGGGCGCAAGATCTTTCTTTACGCCCAGGGCATCGGCCCCCTGCGGAGCAGGGCCGGCAGGGCGCTGACCCGCGCGGTCCTTAATCGCGTGAACATGATCACCGTTCGGGACGAGGAGTCCAGGGAACTGTTGAAAGCCGTCGGAGTCAACAAACCGCCGGTCAAGGTTACGGCCGACCCGGTGCTCGGCCTGGAACTCAAGCCCGAATGGCTGGAAAAGGGCCGGCGGGTCCTGGCCGGGCTGGGTCTTCAGCCGGGAAAGCTGGCGGGCATTTCGGTCCGCCCTTGGGCCGGGCGGGAAACGGTTATTCCCGCGATCGCCGGTCTAGCCGACTGGCTGGACGCCCGAGGGTGGCGCGTCGTGCTCGTGCCGTTTCACCGCGACGTCGACCGTGAAGTCTGCCAGGAAGTCGCCTCCCGGGCGAAGGCAGGGGTCAAGGTCATCGCCGGCGAAATGTCTGTTGAAGAACTGGCTGGGATGTGTGCCCATCTGGACCTGGCCGTCGGGATGCGGCTGCACTTTCTCGTGTTCGCCTCCCTGGCCGGGGTGCCTCCTGTCGCCATTGCTTACGACCCCAAGGTGGGGCAGTTCCTCGGGCGCCTGGGGCTGCCGACGGCCGTCCCGGTCGAGGGGCTCACGCTCGGCGCACTGCAGGACCAGGTGGAATATGTGATTGAGAACTCGGAGGCGCTCAGGGAGCAGGTCGCGCGAAGGGTGGAAGCCCTGCGCAAGGAGGCGCGGCTGACGGCTGAGCTGGCGCTGAATTTGATCTGATAGGGAGGGGTTTCTCTATGCGTCGTACTCCGGTACTGGCGGTAATCGGGATCATCGCCGGGGGCTGCCTGTTCCTCGGAGGATACAAGGCCGCCGCCGCGCTTTCGGGCCCGGGCAGCGCGCAGGACCCCCTGGTGACCAAGAGCTTTGTTGAAGAATACGTGAATAAGCTCCTGGGGCAGCAGGGCGGCGGGGGCGGCTGGAGAATTGACAACGTCGCGCCGGGGCAGACGGTGGAAGCGAGGGGCGGGACCGAGCTGATCGTCCGGGCGGGCAAGGCCACGGTATCGGACCCCAGCCGGAGCGGCATCGCCGACCTGACCTCGGGGACAAACCTTGCCGCCGGCCAAGCGGTGACGGCCAACCACCTGCTGCTGGTGCCCAAGGACGGGCGCGGGCTGAAGGCTTCCACTGCCGTCGTGGTTATGTACAGGGGTTCCGTTGAATTGAAGTAGACACCGAGAACGTTTTTGGAAGCGAGAGAAATATGCGTAAGCTGAATGGTAAGCGCCTGGCCGCCGTCGTGCTGGCCGTACTGCTGGTATTTACGGGAGTTTACTGGGTTGCGGCCAACGTCATCATCCCCTACCTTTTTCCTGATTGGTTAAGCGACAGCGACGATCCGGACAGCGTCGTTAAGGGCCGGATGAACCTGCTCGTCCTGGGGGTTGACAGCCGGGAAGGGGAGAAAATGGCCCGCAGCGACACCATTCTTTTCGTCAGCGCCGACCCCGAGAAGCAGCGCGTGGCCTTATTGTCCATTCCCCGCGATACGCGGGTGGAGATTCCGGGTTACGGCACCGATAAGATCAACGCCGCCACGGCTCTCGGCGGGCCCGAACTGGCCGAGCGCACGGTTACGGAGTTGATCGGCCAGCCCATTGACTATTACATGGTCACCGACTTTCAGGGCTTTGAGAGGATCGTCGACATCCTGGGCGGCGTGACCATCGACGTCGAGCAGGACATGCGCCACCACGAAAGCGACGGGTACTCCATCAACTTGCAAAAAGGCGTACAGCGCCTCGACGGGAAGAAGGCCCTGATGTACGTCCGTTACAGGGATTACCCCATGGGCGACATCACCCGTACCGAAATACAGCAGAAGTTCCTCAAGGCGCTGGCCCAGGAAATGATGCAGACCAAAACGATCGCCAAGCTGCCCAAGCTGGTGCCCGAGCTCCGTAAATGTATCCAGACGAATATGAGCGTCCGTGAGATGGCCCGCTGGGCGGGAGTGGCCCGCCAGATGGAAGGGCTGGAAATGGTGTCGGCGACCCTTCCGGGCTACCCCGCCGAGATCAAGGGCGGCAGTTACTGGTACGTCGATCCCGCGCTGGCCAAGGACGTGGCGGCCCGGCTTGTCAACGGGGAACAGGTGGCCGACATAAACCCCCCGCCGCCTCCAAGCACTGTTGCGCCGGCGGCGCCAAAGGAAACGGTCAAGGAACCCGAGCCCCCGGCATCTGAGCAGCATCCCGGCAATGAACCTGCGCCGCCTCCCGCCGATCAGGTTCCGGTGATCATCGTGCCCGACGACGGCAGTCAGTCCCAGGAACCCCCGCCGTCCGGCGGCGGTCCCGCCGGCGGGGGCGGGCAGACAGGCAACGGCGGCGCCATCCCTGACTGGGGGACGCTGCCCCCCGTCGGGAACTAGGAGGAACACGAACAGATGTATACGCGCATACTCTACGCACTTACCGCGGCAGTGATCCTGGCAGCCGTCGCGGCCGGCTGCTACCTGGCCCGGGAGAGGATCGGCATCGAGCGGGGCTTCAACCAGGTCGAGATCGCCGTGTTCTATGACGAGGCCGCCTTCATGGCCGCGGCCGAAGGCAGGCCCTTCAGCGAGGTACTGGCGGAACTGAAGGAGGCCGGCGTCACCACCGTCTTCTTCAAGGAACCGTCCCTTGAAGAGGGGCGTGTGGGCGGTCTTTTCGAAGTCTGCCGGGGCAGCGAGCTTGTCCGTTATCCCGCCATAGGTCCGGCGGTCGGGCAGGTCTCTCCCGGCAGCACCTGCCTGGTGATCTGGAACCGGGACACGTTCCGCCAGATGCAGGAACTCATGCGGACCAGGCTGCCCGGGGCCGTCTTTATCGAGGATACCGGCGGGCCTTACCTGGCCGTCCTGCCGGTCCCGTTTGCCCAGCTCAAGGACATGGGTACCGGTTTCCCCCGTGAGCCGCTGCAAGAGGTTGCCGACGCGGGGTTGAGGACGGTAGTTCAAGTCAGGTCGTGGAAGGGCGCCACCCCTGAAAGCATTGCCGCCCTGGGGGAATACCTCAGGAACATACCCGGCCTTTCGGCCGTAGCCTTTAACGACCTTTCCCTCCCGGGCTTCCCGGCGTATATCGACGAACTGGCCGAAGCCCTCGAGGAGCTCGGCGTTCCGGTGGCCGACATCGAGTTCTACCCCCAGGTAGGGCTGAAGAACCTCGGCAGCCGGCTCGCCCAGCGCACCGTCCTGACGCACACCATCGCCGTCGAGGAAATGCCCAAGTACGACGTCAGGCGGGCCGCAGATCGCTACGTTCTGGCCGCCACCGAGCGCAACGTCAGGCTCCTGGTCGTGCGTCTTTTCTTCGACCCTGCCGCGGGTGGAACCGGGGTGCTGGCGGAAAACGCGGCTTTCCTCTCTGGTATCGCCACCCGGCTCGAAGCCGAGGGTCTGACCCTGGGGACCGCCTCCCGGATGCCCGGCTGGAACTACCCGCTATGGCTGAATTTCCTGGTCGGCCTGGGCGTCATCGCCGGCGGGGTGTTGCTCTTGGACCGCCTCGGTTTCCGGCGCCTGGGGCTGGTGCTGGGAACGGCGGCAGCCCTGGGGTGGGCGGCGATGAGTTACGGGGGCGCGGCGGCCGGCGCCAAGCTGATGGCCCTGGGCGCGGCCACTGTCTTTCCGACTCTCAGCGTGATCACCTTTGTCAGGCCGCAGGGCACATCCCCCTGGCAGAGCCTGCTCCGCTTAGCGGCGGCCACGGGTCTCTCGCTGGTGGGGGCTGTGCTGCTGGTAGGCACCCTGGCGGGAACGCGCTACATGCTGAAACTTGACGCTTTCTCGGGTGTCAAACTGGCCCACCTGCTGCCGCTGCTGCTCGTCGCCCTCTATTTCGCCTTCCTGCTGCCCTCCGGCCGGCGGCTTGCAGACCTCAAGCAACAGGTCGAGTCGATGCTCAACCAGCCCATCCTGGTGAAGTTTGCCGTCGCCTGCGCGGTCCTGGCCGCTTTCGGCCTCGTTTACCTCCTGAGAACGGGGAACGACGCCGGGACGCTGGTCCTGCCGCTGGAGCTGAAAGTCAGGGCTTTTCTCGACCAGGCCCTGGCGGTAAGACCTCGGACAAAGGAATTCCTCATCGGCCACCCGCTCCTGCTGCTGCTGTTTTACACCGGTTACCGCAACGCGCGTTACCTGGTCCTGGTACTGCTCGCCGCCATCGGGCAGATCTCGGCCGTAATGACCTTCGCCCACCTGCACACGCCCCTGGAGATTTCTCTGATCCGGGTGTTCAACGGGCTATGGCTGGGTGCCCTGATCGGACTGGTATTGATTGCCGCCTGGTGCCTGTTTGACAGACTGGCGGCTCCCGCCCGGCTTCCCGCCATGGAGCCGCCGGGCTGGAAGGTGGTCAAAAAGGCCGGCGGCAAATAGGCAAATAATAATAATGCAGCGGCAACCGTTAGTCTTGGAGGGATAAGTATGCTTGATATACGGGCCATCCAAGCCGTCATTCCCCACCGGTATCCGTTTCTGCTCGTCGACCGCATTGTCGAGATCGAGGACGGGAAAAGGGCGGTGGGCATTAAAAACGTCACCGTCAACGAGCCGTTCTTCCAGGGCCATTTCCCCGGCCATCCCGTGATGCCGGGCGTCCTGATCATCGAGGCCCTGGCTCAAGTCGCCGCCGTCGCGGTGCTGCGGCTGCCCGAATACCGCGGCAAGGTGCCTTTGTTTGCCGGGATTGACCAGGCCAGGTTCCGGCGCCAGGTTATTCCTGGAGACGAGCTTCGCCTGGAAGTAGAGATTTTGAAGCTGCGCGGTAAAATCGGCAAATGCCGGGGCAAGGCCTTTGTAGGTGAAGAAACGGCGGCTGAAGCTGAATTGCTGTTTGCCGCAGCTTCAGCGGGCGTCTAGGCGCGAATAGCTGCCCCATAATCAGCGATTCGCCCTTTTTAAGCCTTCATGCGCCTGCCTGCGAGGATTGTCAATTTCTCGGTATTCCGGTAAACTGTGTGCAGATTGTTTGTCCAGGAGTGGAGAATAATTGGACGGTCTTCTGGTCCCTCTGCTAATGGCCGGGGCCTTAAGTCTCGCGTGCACGCCGCTGGTGATGCGCCTGGCCGGGCGCGTCGGGGCCATCGACCTGCCCGACCGGCGTAAAATGCACACGAGCCCGATGCCGCGTCTTGGCGGCCTGGCTGTTTATCTGGCTTTTGTCTTTGTCATTCTCGTCACTCAGCAGTTGACTGGCGAAGTCCTGGGCCTGCTGGCGGGATCGACCCTGATCGTAGCCCTGGGCATCCTCGACGATACGCGGGGCGTGACGCCGAAGGTGAAACTGCTGGGGCAGGTCGTGGCGGCTCTCAGCGTGATCCCGTTCGGCCTGCAGGTGGAATTCATCACGAACCCCGTGCACAGCGGCATGATCGCCCTCGGGTGGTGGGGCATCCCGCTGACCGTCTTCTGGCTGGTGGCGGTGACCAACGCCGTGAACCTTATCGACGGGCTTGACGGCCTGGCCGCCGGCATTGCGGCTATCGCCGCGCTCACCATGTCCGTCATCTCCTGGACCGAGGGCCAGATTGCGGCCATGGTGATCAGCCTGATCCTGTTCGTCGCCGTCCTGGGCTTTTTGCCTTACAACTTCCACCCCGCCCGCATCTTCCTGGGCGACACGGGGTCGATGTTCCTCGGTTTTGCGCTGGCGGCAACGGCCATCATGGGCCTCACCAAGAGCGCCACGGCGGTCTCGATCCTGATTCCGATCGTCATCCTGGGCATTCCCCTGTTTGACACCGCCTTTGCCATCTTCCGCCGGTACCGTAACCGCCAGCCCATTTTCTACCCCGACAAGCAGCACCTGCATCACCGCTTGCTCGAAGCCGGACTGTCGCACCGTCGGGCCGTGCTGACCGTCTACGGGGTTAATCTTGTCCTTGGCGCCAGTGCCGTCTTGCTGACCGTGCTCAGCACCGACCAGGGCATGCTCCTGCTCCTGGTGGTGGCCACCCTGCTGATCGGCCTCGCCAACAAGGCCGGCATCCTGGGCGAGGGTTGGGCCCGCAGGACAGAACCCGTACAGACAAAGCAATCCGAATTTTAAGACCGCAAATGCCAGCAAATCTGTTTGACGCTCGCCAGAGCGTTTTTTATATGCCAGCCCAGCATTGTGTGCGGGAGGTGCCTTGAATAATGATGAGGGTCAGAAAAGCCGTTATTCCGGCTGCGGGCTTAGGCGTGCGTTTTCTCCCGGCTACGAAGGCGCAGCCGAAGGAAATGATCCCGCTTATCGATAAGCCCACCATCCAGTACATCATTGAGGAGGCCGTGGCCTCGGGGATTACGGACATCCTCATCATTACGGGCCGCGGCAAGAGGGCCATCGAAGACCACTTCGACCACGCCCCGGAACTGGAGCATTTCCTCGAGCAAAAGGGCAAGGTCGAAGCCTTGGAGACGGTCAGGGCGATCGGTTCGCTGGCCAACATCTATTACGTCAGGCAGAAAGAGCCCCGGGGCCTCGGGCATGCCGTGGCTTGCGCCGAAGCCTTTGTCGGCAACGAACCCTTCGCCGTCCTGCTGGGGGACGACGTGGTTGTCAGTGAGGTGCCCTGCCTGAAGCAGATGCTTAACCTTTATGAGGAAGTACGGGGAAGCGTTATCGCCATCGAAGAGGTTCCCGAGACCGACGTCAGCAAGTACGGGGTCATCAAGGGCCGGGCCCTGCGGCCTGGGGTCTACGTCATCGAGGACCTGGTGGAAAAGCCGCCGGTCGAGGAGGCTCCTTCCCGACTGGCCGTGATCGGCAGGTATATCCTGCCGCCCCGCATTTTCAGCCTCCTGGCCCGGACCGGGCCGGGGGCTGGCGGAGAGATCCAGCTTACCGACGCCCTGCGCGAGCTCGTTCGGGAAGAGGCGCTGTACGGTTACGCCTTTTCCGGCCGGCGCTACGACGTAGGTTCAAACCTCGGCTACCTGAAGGCCACCGTAGAGATGGCCCTCGGCCGCCCGGACCTGCGGGGGCCGTTCCTCGCCTACCTGCAGTCGGTCGTCTGCGGGGGCGAACGCTAGTGCGGGCGCTCGTGACCGGCGGGGCCGGTTTCATCGGCTCGCACATTGTCGACGCACTCGTGGCCGAGGGGGCCGACGTCCTGGTGATCGACGACCTGTCGCGCGGCCGGCCCGACGCCGTCAACCCGAGGGCCCGCCTGGTGCTCCTCGACATCGCCGCGGAGGCCGTGCAGCGGGAACTGGAAGCCTTCCGTCCGGAAGTCGTGTTTCACCAGGCCGCCCAGGCCAGCGTGCCTGTTTCCCTGCAGCGCCCGGGACACGATGCCCGGGTGAACATTATCGGGACGATCCGCCTGTTGGAAATGTGCCTGGCGGCCGGCGTCCGCAAAGTGATTTACGCTTCGTCGGCCGCCGTTTACGGTACACCCTGCTACCTGCCCATCGACGAGAACCATCCCGTTTACCCCCTGTCGCCTTACGGCATCTCCAAGCTCGCGGCGGAGATGTATCTTTCCGTTTTCCGAAAGCACTGGGGCTTGGATTTCACCGTCCTGCGCTATGCCAACGTTTACGGACCCCGCCAGGATGCCCTGGGAGAGGGGGGCGTGGTGGCCGTCTTCGCCGACCGGATCCGCCGCTGTGAGCAACTGACCGTTTTCGGCGACGGGGAGCAAACGCGCGACTTCATCCACGTCCACGACGTCGCCAGGGCCAACCTGGCCGCTTTTTCTTCCGCCGGGGGCCAGGTGCTCAACGTCAGTACGGGCCGGGCCACCAGCGTCAACCAACTGGTGACGATGTTCAAACGCCTGACGCGCCGCGTTCCAAGCGTAACGTTCGCCGCCGCGCGCCCAGGCGACATCCGCCACAGTTACCTGGACAACAGCAAGGCCCGCTCCGAGCTGAACTGGGCGCCCCAGTACGACCTCGAAACGGGCCTGGCGCAGACGTTGCGCGCCATCGGCCTCTTAACCGGCGATAAGCATTAGGCACCAAGCTTTAGGATATAAAGGTGTTCCGCCCGGTCAAATGCCTGACCCCAAAAGCTTAATGCCCGGAGCCGATGCTGTTTTGGAACGGTCTTTAGGTTTTAACGTTTTCGTCGCCGGCCCGGGTGTGCGTATTTTGTGTATTTCTTTTTTGTTTAAGGCTCTTGAGGTATTCTTCGAGCATTTTCTTGCGTTTGTCGAGCCGCTGCAGGGCTTCGGATTGCATGGTTTGACCCCTTCCTGAAACTTGGCGTTTCTAAACCCATTTATTGCCAGACAGTGCGTCGTTCAAACGCATAAGCCTTCCCACGCGGGGTAAAAATTAGAAAAGTCTCTGTGAGGAGGGTTTTTGATTGGCGAAGATAGCGTTTGGCACCGACGGTTGGCGGAGCATCATCGCCGAGGACTTCACCTTCGCGAACGTGCGTATCGTGGCGGCGGCCGTCGCCGACTACTTAGAGGGCCGGGGACTGGGCCCGCGGGGCATCGTCGTCGGGTACGACAACCGGTTTCTCTCCGAGCACTTCGCCGCGGCGGCGGCCGGGGTTTTCCTGGCGCGGGGAATGCCGGTGATGCTCGGCGTCAGGTCCATGCCCACTCCGGTCACGGCCTTTGCCGTTACCCGTTACCGCGCCGCCGGCGCCGTTATGCTGACGGCCAGCCACAACCCGCCCGAGTACAACGGCATCAAGTTCATCCCCGAGTACGGAGGCCCGGCCCTGCCCGAGGTCACCCGGCAGATCGAAGCCAACATCCGCCGTTACGAGCAAGGGGATGCCGCGCCGCCAGACGAGCCCTGGCGCCTGGATGAGCTGAGGCGGAAGGAGGGTTACCAGCACCTCTTGCGTTTCATCGACCCCCGGGACGACTACATCAGTCACGTTATGACCTTGATAGACGGGGAAGCGATACGCGAGGCCCGGCTCAGGGTTGTGGCGGATCCGCTGTACGGCGCGGGCTGCGGCTACCTGGACAGAATCCTGCGCCGGCTGGACGTGGTGGTGGAGACCCTGCACGACTGCCGCGACGCCTTGTTTGGCGGGAGACTGCCCGACCCCAGCAAGGAAAAGCTGGAACTCTTGCGCGAACGCGTGCTGGCCGGCGGCTACGACCTCGGCCTGGGGCTTGACGGCGACGCCGACCGCCTCGGGGTTATCGATGCCGACGGGAGCTACATTTCACCCAATGAATTGCTGACCCTGGTCTATTATCACCTGTTGACGGTGCGCGACATGGCCGGTCCGGCGGCCCGGACGGTGGCCACCACCCACATGCTGGACCGGATCGCGCAGGCTTACGGTTACCAGGTTAGGGAGACGCCGGTAGGTTTCAAGTATATCGGCCAGTGCCTGATGGACGGGTGCATCGTGGGCGGCGAGGAGAGCGGGGGCATGTCCGTCAAGGGGCATGTCCCGGAAAAGGACGGGATTATGGCGGGCCTCCTGGCCGTGGAGATGGTGGCCGTGCACGGCAAAAGCCTGCGCCGCCTGCTGGCGGAAGTGGCCGGGCGTTTCGGCCCGGCGTACAGCGGGCGCGTCGACGTCCACACCATGCCCTCGAAAAAGGCCGAGGTCTTGGAAAAACTTAAAGGGGAGCCTCCCCGGGAACTGGGGGGCAAGGCCGTCGCCGGCTGCCAGACGATGGACGGCACCAAGCTCTTGTTCGACGACGGGGCCTGGGTCCTCATCCGCCCCTCCGGGACCGAACCGGTCTTTCGCATCTACGCCGAAGCCGGCTCTCCGGAGGAGCTTGCGCGTATCCACCAGGCGATGAGGGAATTTGCGGGGCTTTAACGGGCGCCGGGCACACGGGACACGGTTCACCGCCAAGACGGGGATCAAAAATAACCGCCAAGTACGCCAAGAACGCTAAGGGATGGAGAATCGGCGGTTTTATTGGTAATACTGCAACTGACGGGAAAGAAACGATGGGGCGTGAAACCGGTTGTCCGGTAAACTGATCGTTCAGGCGACCATAGTTATCGCCGCCTTCAACCTGCTCTCGCGTCTTCTGGGTTTTGTACGGGAGATGGTCATCGCCGACCAGTTCGGGGCCAATGCGGTCACCGACGCCTACCTGGTGGCCGTGACCCTTCCCACGATCGTCTTCGCCATTTTGTCGCAGGCTCTGGCGGCCGTGGTCATCCCCGTATTCACCGAGTACCGGGCCAGGGGCGAGACCGGGGAAGCCTGGAGGTTGACAGCCACCGTCGTCAACCTGCTCTTTCTGCTCCTGGCCGTCGTTACCCTCGCCGGCGTGGTCGTGGCTCCTTTTGTCGTCAAGGTGATCGCGCCGGGCCTGGCGCCCGAAACCAGCCGGCTGGCGTCCGAGCTGACGCGGATCGTCTTTCCGATGCTGGTCTTTTCCGGACTGGCCACGCTGTTTTCGGCCTTCCTCAACGCCAACAAGATCTTCGGCATCCCGGCTTTCAGCGGGGCGCTCAATAATATCGTAATCATCGCATCGGCCGCGCTGCTGGGCGGGATCTTCGGCATCCAGGGCCTGGCCTGGGGCACGGTGGCCGGCATGGTCCTGTCGGCGCTTATTCAGCTGCCGCCCCTGTGGCGTGCGGGCTTCCGGTTCAGCCTGAGTTTTGACTGGTCGCATCCGGGAGTGCGCAAGGCCCTGCGGTTGGTTGTTCCGGTAACGCTGGGCATCTCCGTCACCCAGGCATACTTCATTATTGACAGAGTCCTGGCTTCATTGCTCCCTGAAGGGAGCATTTCCGCTCTTAATTTTGCCTACAAACTGATCCAGCTTCCGGTGAGCCTGTTTGTCCTTGCCGTCAGCACGGCCGTCTTCCCGATGCTTACGCAGTGGGCCGCCGAGGGCAGGATCGGCGAGGTTTTCGGCGGTGTACGCCGTTCCCTGCGCGTCATTGTCCTGATGATCGTTCCGGCGAGCGCCGGCTTGATGGTGTTGCGCACGCCCATCGTCCAGCTCCTTTTTGAAAGAGGGGCTTTCGACGAAAGGGCCACCTTTATGACGGCCGCAGCCGTGCTTTTCTACGCCGTGGGGCTCGTCGGGTTCGCCACCAACATCCTTTTGACGCGGGCTTTTTACGCCTTCCAGGATACAAAGACCCCTGTCAAGCTGCTGGCTGTGAACATCGTCGCCAATATCATCCTCAGCCTGCTTTTAATGGGACCGCTTCTGCACGGCGGCCTGGCCCTTGCGGCTTCGCTGTCGGCCTTTTTGCAAACCGTCCTCCTCGTTTACTACCTGGACCGCCGGCTGCCGGGCCTGTGGCACTATTCCTGGCTGCTGTTCGGGGCCAAGGTTACGGTGGCTTCGGCGGTGCTTGCTTTTGCGAGTTACGCCGTCGACCAGACCCTGGCTACTTCAGGCCTCCCTGCGGGGACGGCCGGACTGGCTCTGCGGGTCGGCGCCGGGATCGCTGCGGGGGTCGTCGCTTACCTCATGGCCTGTTGCGCCCTGGGTTTTGAGGAAATCCAGATGCTGCGGAGCACGTCGCGACAGCTCATGGGCAGCTTGCGCAAACGGAGCCTGTGAATTCGGTCGTCACTTTATTTGGTTCTGTGCCAAGTTGGTGTTAGGAAGCCGCTCAGTAATCAGTTGAGTGCTGGGTCGTCAGTCGTCGGGTGTACGCAAGCGAGCGCCTGTAACCATCCATGCTTAAGCGGCATATGATGGTTTGTGTACGGGGGTGGGTTCCTATGTTTAAGGCTACGGATCTCAGCTCGCGGCTGATCATCAACCTTGCCGACGGCAGGCGGATCGGCCCGGTCAAGGACATGATCATGAACGATGCCGGCAGGGTTGAAGCCATCGTGCTGCGCGGCCGGAAAAGGCTTATGGGCGTGCTGCGCGACAAAGATATCGTCGTACCCTGGCCGCAGGTCAAGAAAATCGGCGTCGACGCCGTGCTGGTCGAAATAGAAGGCCTGTAAATTCGGTTTTGCCACAGGCCCTCTATTGACGGGGGCTTCGAATTTGTTCGGAGCGGTTTTACAAAAGACAGATCAATTTTTTGTTTGCCTCGTCGATAATCATGCTAGACATGCTTGTACTCAAAGAGCGGGCTCTTGCCCGGTGGAGGGAGACTGATGGCCAAACTTAACTGCTGGGAGATACTCAACTGTCCGGAGGACCGCAGGATGCAATGCTCGGCTTACGTGAAGGGGCTCGGCCGGCGCTGCTGGCGTCTCGAGGGGACTTACTGCGGCGGCAGGCTCAACGCGTCGGTTGACGAAAAGCTGTCGGAATGCCTGCAGTGCAGCGCCTATCAGGCCATCAACAGCATCGCCTGGTACCAGACGACCTACTTTCGTTTCGCCGCGCTTGTTGTGGCTCCCGTATTAACGGTATTTTTGGCGTTTGCCGTCCTGAGCAGGTCGGTCCTGTTGGAAGCCGGGCAGCAAATCTACTACCTGACCGTCCTTGGTACGATGGCGATTATCGGCGCGCTGACCATCGCGCCCGCGTACCAGATGTGCAAGCCCATCAACATTCTGAGGGAAAAGCTGAGGGAGATCGGCAAGGGGAACCTGGCGGCCGACGAGGCGGTCATGCCGCGACGGGACGAGTTCATGCTCCTGGCGGTGGCAGTGAATGACCTTAAGGAAGTCCTGCGGGCCACCATACGGGCTATGGACGGCAGCGCGGAGGTCCTTAAGGGTTCGGCGAGCCAGCTCGTGGCCGGAGCGGAGGAAACGGCGGCCGGCGCCGGTCACGTGGCCGAAACAATGAGCCAGATGGCGGCCAATGTGGAGCACGTTACCGAAGCAGTCAAGGATGTCACCGCCGCCGCCGTTACGGCCGAGCAGCACGCCGCCGAGGGCAGCAGGAGCGTGGTGGAGTTGAAGGACCGCATGCAGTCCATCCAGACGGTGACCCAGAGCGCCACGTCCGCGGTGGACAACCTCCGGCAAAAATCGATCGAGATCGGGCAGATCACCGACCTCATCACCCAGATCGCCGACCAGACCAACCTCCTGGCGCTCAACGCCGCGATTGAGGCGGCGCGTGCCGGCGACCAGGGCCGGGGTTTCGCCGTCGTGGCCGACGAGGTCCGCAAGCTGGCCGAGCAGTCGGGGAACGCGGCCGACCGCATCCGTCAATTGATCGCCTCCATTCAGGCGACAACCGCCAAGGCCACCGAAGCGATGTCCAGCAGCAGGGAGGAGGTCAAGTCCGGTGTGTCTGTCGTGGGGATGGTCAACGAGGCTTTCGGCGAGATCATTTCCCGCGTCAAGGAACTCACCGTGCGGCTGCAGTCCGCTTCGGCCGCGTCGCAGGAAATAACGGACGGGATGGGGCGCATCGCGGCGACGGCTCAGGAGCAAAGCGCCTCGACGGAAGAGGTCTCGGCCGCGGCCAACACGCTGGCCAAGCTGGCTGACGACATCAAGCTCAAAGTGCGAAGGTACCATATAGAGTGACGTTATCAGCTCAAGGTCAGTTTGATAATTATTGACGATCGGTTTGCCGCTTCGCCGATACACTCTGACTGCCAACTCCTAATCTCCATATTGCAGCCCGCCGTGCGCCAGGCAGGCGATTTTTTTTTGCCCTGTGACCCCCCGTCGCCCCGCCTAATAACATGGTCTAGAAACCCTCTGACTGATAGATTGTGCGAAATCCGTAGGATTTCTTCGAGTCAGACCTCTAACTTCTTTTTTGGAGGTGGACACATGTCATCCGAAGGCACCGGCATCATCCGTCCGGGGATGACGCACCTGCTTGTGGGCAACCTGCAGGAACAGTTGCACGACCTGGGTTTTGCCGTTGACGATCCTGTCAACTTTTTCGGACCCGGGACATCCCGGGCTTTGCGCGACTTTCAATCGCGCAAGGGTCTTCCCGTTACGGGAGAAATAGACGACAGGACCTGGAAAGAACTGTTCCGGACAACCGTTTTACCGAACGACTTGACCGCTGCCGCCGGCGGCGCTCCCGTCAACGCTTTGGATTCTACCGCTACAGTCAACATCAACATCGGGGCGCGGCGCTTGATGGTGTTTAGGGGCAGCGGCTCGCTGGGCCCTTTCCCGGTCGCCGTGGGCAAGCCGGCCACCCCGACCCCTGTCGGTACGTTCAGTATCCTCAATAAAATCGTCAACCCGGGCGGCGTCTACGGCTCCCGGTGGCTGGGCTTCACCACGCAGGGCCACGGCATTCACGGCACCAACCGCCCGCAATCCATCGGGCATGCCGTATCGAACGGGTGCGTACGGATGTACAATAGGGACGTGGAGACGATCTTCCCGGTTGTCGCGGTGGGCTCGCCGGTGATTGTCGTCGTTTCCAGCGGTTCCGCGCCGCATCCCGTGTTCAATCCCGCCCCCGCGCAGCCCCGGCCGGGCGGGGGAGACCGGGTGCATACCGTCCGGCCGGGGGAATCGCTCTATGCCGTCGCCCGGCTTTACGGGACGACGGTTGAGGCTATCATGCGTGCGAACAACCTCAGTTCAACAATCATTTACCCCGGCCAGCAACTGGTCGTTCCCTAGCCGGCGGCTTCGCAGCGCGAAGCTTTGGAGCACGCTTCGTTGACACCAATTACCGGTTCTGCTAGAATTGTTTGCAGTATTCAACAGATTTCGTTAAGAAGGGTTGCCAATGAGACATCTTTTCACTTCGGAATCCGTTACGGAGGGACATCCCGACAAGGTGGCGGACCAGATTTCGGACGCCGTCCTCGACGCCATTCTGGCCAAGGACCCCGAAGCCAGGGTCGCCGCGGAAACCCTGGTGACCACCGGTCTCGTTTTTGTGGCCGGGGAGATCAGCTGCAACTGTTACGTCGATATCCCCAGGATCGTCCGCGACACGGTCTGCCAGATCGGCTACACCCGCGCCAAGTACGGATTTGACTGCGACACCTGCGCCGTGATCACCTCCATCGACGAGCAGTCGCCCGACATCGCCCAAGGCGTGCTCAAGGAGGAAATCGGGGCGGGCGACCAGGGCATTATGGTCGGTTACGCCACCGACGAAACGCCGGAACTGATGCCCCTGCCGATCACTCTCGCCCACCGCCTGGCGCGGCGGCTGGCCCAGCTCCGGAAAGATAAGACCCTGGACTACCTCCGTCCCGACGGCAAGACGCAGGTCACCGTCGAATACGAAAACGGCCGTCCGGTCCGCGTGCATACCGTGATCGTTTCGACCCAGCACCGCCCCGACGTCGACCAGGAGACGATCCAGGAGGACGTCATCGATTACGTGATCAAGCCGGTGATAGGCCCGGAACTCCTGGACAAACGGACGAAATACTACATCAATCCCACGGGCCGCTTCGTTCTCGGCGGGCCGCACGCCGACACCGGCCTGACGGGACGCAAAATCATCGTCGATACTTACGGCGGTATCGCCCGTCACGGCGGGGGGGCCTTTTCGGGCAAGGACCCGACCAAGGTCGACCGCTCCGCCAGCTACGCCGCCCGGTGGGTCGCCAAGAATATCGTGGCGGCGGGTCTGGCCGGCAAGTGCGAGGTACACCTGGCCTACGCCATCGGCGTGGCCGAGCCCGTGTCCATCCGCGTCGATACCTTCGGCACGGCGCGCATCGACGAGGAAAAGCTCGCGCAGATCGTTTACCGGAACTTCGACCTCCGCCCCGGGGCGATCATCAGAGATCTGGACCTGCGCCGGCCGATTTACCGGCAGGTCGCCGCTTACGGCCACTTCGGGCGTCCCGACCTCGACCTCCCCTGGGAGGGGCTGGACAAGGTGGAAGCCCTGAAGTCGGATGCCGGTATTTAATAGCGCTCGGCACTCAGCACTCGGCATTCAGATAAATAGGGGGCTGCGCTTTGCATAGCCCCCTCTGCTTGTCTAAAACCCCTAATCCTAATGCTGAATGCTGAGCGCTGAAGACCGGTATAAAGCCGCTGTACGAGGCGGCTTTTACTGTTTTTGGAGGGAACGGGTGATTTTTGTCGAAATGTTTCCCCGAGGTGGGTCGGTTGCGGCCTGGAACGGTGGTGCACATCCTCTACCTGTGGCTGGTGATCGGCGGGGGCTTTTACTTGCTCGCCGGGCTTTTTCAGGGCGTCGACCTGGACTATGCCGTCCAGTACGTGACCCTGATCGCTCTCGGGGTGCTGTCCGAATGGCTCGTCGTCTCCTTTCCGCACGGGCAGCTTTCCAGCGGGTTTGCAGTCGTGCTGGCTGCCTTTCTCCTCTTCGGGTTTCCCGCGGCGGCGTGGGTCGGGGCCCTGGCGACCTTGTTCGGCCAGGGCATCGTCAACCGCGGCAATCCCATGCGCACGACTCTTTTCAACGCCGCGCAGTGCGCCCTGGCTATCGCTGCGGGCGCCCTGGCTTACGATTATCTCGGGGGCGCCTCCGGGGAGCGTTTCGCCCCGTCCAACGTTTTGCCCGTGCTGGCCTTCGCCGGGGGCCACCTGGTGGCCAACCACGTCCTCGTCTACCTTTACATCGCTCCCCGCCGCCGTTCCTTCCCCAGTATCTCCTGGTACAACACCCTGGTCTGGGACGCCGGCACCTACCTGTTCGTTATTCCCCTGGCTTACCTGGCCAGCATCATTTATACCCACATCGGACCGACCGCCGCCTACCTGCTGTTTCTGCCGGCGCTGGGCGTGCAGCTTCTTCTCCGCCATACAGTGAAGCTCGAGCTCAGCAACCGCGAGCTCAGCGTCCTTTACGAGGTGGCCAAGCGCATGGGGGCCAGCGTCAACCTGACCGAGCTCCTGAACTTCATCCTCGCCGAGACCAGGAGGATCATCCCCTACCACACGGCGGCCGTCTACCTCTGGGACGACAGGTCGGGCCTCTTCCGCTGCTGCGCCGTCAGGAGCCCCTTCAGCCGCGACCTGGAGGAATCCACCCTCGATCCCGACGAGGGGTATGCCGCTCCGGTCATCCAGGGTAAAGAGCCCGTCGTCGTTTACGATACCCGCGGGGACGCACGATTGGCCCGCGAGGCCGGATTACCCCAGTTCCTGCGCTCGCTGATCATCATTCCGCTGCTGGTCGAGGACCAGGTTTCCGGAGTCTTTGTCGTGGGGGCCCGGCGCCCCGGCGTTTACGACGAGCGCAACCTGCACATCCTCACCATTATCGCCGGGCAGGCCGCGGTGGCCATCAATAACACGCTTCTTTACGACCGGGTCGCCACCCTGACGGGATGCGACGCCCTGACGGGGCTGCCCGGCCGGCAGGCGTTCCTGCAGCAGGCCGGCGAGCTGCTCCTGCAGTGCCGCGAAGAAGAGAAGCCGGCGGTGGCCCTCCTCCTGGAAATCGCCGGGCTGGCCCGGATTAACCGCCGTTACGGGGACGAGGCGGGCGACGCCGTCCTGCAGCAGGTGGCCGCCCTGATCGCCCGGCGCTGCGGCCCCGGCCTCCCCGTGGGAAGGTACGGGGATGACGCCTTCGCCGTATTCTTCGCGGAGGCCGGCGAGATCGAGGTCGCCCAGGCGGCGGAGCGTCTCCGGCGGGCCGTGGAGCAGCGTTCTTTCCGTGCCGGAGACGGCGAGTGTGCGGTCTCGCTCCGCTCGGCTACGGCCATATACCCGCGCGACGGTGAGACGGCGGACGCGCTGCTCGCGTATGCCGAGGAGAGCCTGCGCGCGGCCGCGGCGACGGGGGACGCCGCCGGCTACCGGTCCAGGGCGGGGACGGGGGGCTTGCACGACTGGTAACGCTGTGGCGCGATTTATGGACGGGCCTGGTCGACCTGGTCTTCCCTTTTTCCCGGGCTTGTCCCCTTTGCGGGGGCGGCGCCGGCGAGGTGTGCCGGGAGTGCGTGGAGTCCCTGGCGGCGCTTGCCGCCGGGTCGTCCCGCTGCGCGGTGTGCGGCCGGTTTGCCGTCGTTTCCCTGGCGGGGTTCTGCGACGAATGCCCGGGACAGAGCTGGCCCTTCGTCTTCAACAGGGCCTCCTTTCCTTACGAGGGCCGCGCCCGCGAGACCGTACACCAACTCAAGTACCACGGCCGGCGGCACCTCGCTTCTTTCATGGCCGGACTGATGCTCAAGACTTTCCAGGCCGAGGAAGGCTACCTGAAGGCCGAACTGCTCGTCCCGGTTCCGATGGGGAGAGAGCGCCTGCGGGAGCGCCGTTTCAACCAGGCCGAACTGCTGGCCGCGGCGCTCGGCGGGCTTTCCGGGCTGCCGGCAGCCAAAGTTCTCGTCCGGGCGCGCGAAACCCCGCCCCAGACCGGCTTGAGCCGGGCGCAACGGAGGCGCAACATGGCCGGGGCCTTCGCCGTGGCGTCCGGGAGCGAGTCCTTCGTAAGAGGACGCACGGTTGTCGTCGTTGATGACGTCTTCACAACCGGGAGTACGATGGCCTCCGCGGCCCGGGCCTTGAAACGGGCGGGCGCGGGGCGGGTCCTGGGTCTTACGTTCGCCGGGGGCAACCGCTGACCTATCTTTACTGAATTATGGTTCCTTCGACAAATGCCTACACCATAAATTGCCTTGTCCACAATATGGAGCCCTGAAAAGCCTGTTATTCACAGGTTTATCCACTGTATCCACAGGTTTTTCCCATCGGATACGGCGTTCGCCAAACCTTTTTTCGACAGACTTGTTTTCACATGCCAACGCAGGATATTCCTCTATGGGAGGGAATACTATAGATTAACTCGAGCCAAAGGAGTGAGAGCAAAATGCGAGTCAACGTGCGCGGCAAAAACATAGAGGTCACCGACGCCTTAAGAAGCTATGTGGAAAAACGCCTCAACAAGCTGGGCAAGCTCTTGAACAATTTTGGTGACGCCCAGGTAACGCTTTCGGTGGAGAGAGACTCGCATCGCGTTGAAGTCACCATCCCCATTAACGGCATGATCCTGCGCGGCGAAGAAGCGACACCCGATATGTATGCCTCTGTCGACCTCGTTGTTGAAAAGCTTGAGAAACAAGTCGAGAAGTTTAAAGGGCGCCTGGGCAAGAGACTCCGCACGGCGGAGGCCAGGGATGCGGAAGCCGAGGAGCAGGAAGATCCCTTCCGCGTGGTGCGCGTGAAGCGCTTTGCCATCAAACCCATGCAGGTCGAGGAAGCCGTGATGCAGATGAATCTCCTGGGACACAGCTTTTTCGTGTTCTCCAACGCCGAAACGCAGGAAGTCAATGTCGTGTACAGGCGCAAGGACGGCAACTACGGCCTGATCGAGCCCGAATAAAGGTACTTCGGAACAGAAAAGCGCGCCGAGAGGCGCGCTTTTTTATGCAATCCCGCTGCCATTTTTTGTCTGCCGCTTGGTTGCAATGACCTGCTGCAAATGCTAAAATAAAGAGATTGAAGGAACCGCTGGGTTCCTTAATTTGTGCGAATGCCGCATCCATGCATGCGGGCGTTTAAATGGCGAGGTGTATCACCGTTGATCGGTTTTATCAAGAACTGGTTCGACGACAACGCCCGGGAGGTCAAGCGGCTGAGCCGGGATGTCGCAGAAATAAACGCGCTCGAACCCGAGATGCAGGCCCTGTCGGATGAGGAACTGGCGGCCAAGACCGTCGAATTCCGGGAACGGCTGGCCAACGGCGCGGAACCGGACCACATCCTGGCCCCAGCCTTCGCCGTCGTCCGCGAGGCGTCGAGGCGCGTGCTGGACATGCGCCATTTCGATGTCCAGCTGATGGGCGGCATCGTCCTACATGAGGGGCGGATCGCCGAGATGAAAACCGGCGAGGGCAAGACGCTTGTCGCCACCCTGCCGGCCTACCTCAACGCCCTGACGGGGTGCGGCGTGCACATCGTGACCGTGAACGATTACCTGGCCCGCCGCGACAGCGAGTGGATGGGACAGGTGTACCGTTTCCTGGGGCTCAACGTGGGCCTGATCGTCCATGGCCTGGACCACAGCCAGCGGAAACAGGCCTACGCCGCCGACATCACTTACGGGACCAACAACGAGTTCGGCTTCGACTACCTCCGGGACAACATGGCCCTGAACCCGGAGGAGATGGTCCAGCGCGAGCTTCACTACGCCATCATCGACGAGGTGGACAGCATCCTCATCGACGAGGCCAGGACGCCGCTGATCATTTCCGGGCAGTCCAACAAGCCGACCGACCTGTACCATACCTTCGCCCGGCTTGTCCCGAGGCTTAAGCCGGACGTTGACTATACGGTTGACGAGAAGGCACGCACGGTGACCATCACCGAGGAGGGCATCGACAAGGTCGAAAAGGCGCTGAAGATCGACAACCTGGCCGACGACCGCAACATCGAGCTGATGCACCACCTCAACCAGGCCCTGCGCGCGCACGCCCTGATGAAGCGCGACGTCGACTACGTGGTCAAGGACGGGCAGATCATCATCGTCGACGAGTTCACCGGCCGCCTGATGTTCGGGCGCCGTTACAGCGACGGGCTGCACCAGGCCATCGAGGCCAAGGAAGGCGTCAGGATCGAGCGGGAGTCGCAGACCCTGGCGACGATCACCTTCCAGAACTACTTCCGGATGTACGGGAAACTGGCCGGTATGACGGGCACGGCAGCCACCGAGGAAGAGGAGTTCCGTAAGATTTACAAGCTCGATGTCATCGTCATCCCGACCAACAAGCCGATGATCCGTACCGACATGCCCGACGTGATTTACAAGACGGGGAGGGCCAAGTTCCAGGCCGTCGTCGACGAAATCGCCCGGCGTCACGCCGTAGGGCAGCCCGTCCTGGTAGGCACGATCTCCATCGAGAAATCCGAGATCTTGAGCCAGATGCTGCGCCAGCGGGGCATCCCCCACCAGGTGCTGAACGCCAAGTACCACGAGAAGGAAGCCGAAATCGTCGCTCAGGCGGGGCGCAAAGGCGCGGTCACCATCGCCACCAACATGGCCGGCCGCGGCACCGATATCCTTCTCGGAGGCAACCCGGCCTTCATGGCCAAGCAGGAGATGCGCAAGCGGGGCTTCGATCCCGAGATCATCGCCGAAGCCGCCGAGGCGGGACCCTGCAGGCCCGAAGTGCAGGATGCGCGGCGGGTCTTTCAGGAGCTTTACCAGGAGTTTAAGCAGATCACCGACCGGGAGCACGACGAGGTCGTGGCCCTCGGCGGCCTGCACATCATCGGGACGGAGCGCCACGAGAGCCGGCGCATCGACAACCAGCTCCGGGGCCGCACCGGCCGCCAGGGCGATCCGGGCTCGTCCCAGTTTTTCGTGGCCCTGGACGACGACCTGATGCGTCTTTTCGGCGGCGACAACATCGCCGGGCTCATGGACAGGCTCAAGATCGAGGAAGACGTGCCCCTGGAGCACGGCCTGATTTCCAGAAGCCTGGAGAGTGCCCAGAAGAAGGTCGAAAACCGCAACTTCAGCATGCGCAAGCACGTCCTGGAGTACGACGACGTCATCAACCAGCAGCGCGAGCTGATTTACCGCCAGCGCCGCCAGGTTTTGACCGGCGAGGACATGCACGCCGCCGTCGACCAGATGATGGAAGACGTGGTGGGACGGACCGTCGAGACCTACACCCCGGAGGGCGTTCATCCCGAGGAATGGAACTACGAGGGACTTCTTGAATACGCGACCCAGGTGTTCCTGCCTCACCACCGCCTGACCGCGGAGAACCTTGCCGGCATGAAGCGCGGCGAGCTCAAGGAGTTCCTCCTGGAACAGGCGCGCGAAGCCTACCGGCAGCGCGAGGATGAACTGGGTCCCGAAACCCTGCGGGAAATCGAGCGGGTCATCATCCTGCGCGTCGTCGACGAGAAGTGGATGGACCATCTCGACGCCATGGACCAGTTACGCGAGGGGATCGGGCTGCGGGCCTACGGTCAGAAAGACCCCCTCGTGGAGTACAAGTTCGAGAGCTACGAGATGTTCCAGAACATGATCGCCGGCATCCAGGAGGACGTCATCCGCTTCCTGTTCCGCGTCCGGGTGGCTCCGGCCCAAGAGCAGCGCCGGCAGGTGATCGAGAACCGCGGCGAGGACGAGGGTCCGAAACAGCCCGTCCGCAAGGAGAAAAAGGCGGGGCGCAACGATCCGTGTCCCTGCGGGAGCGGCAAGAAGTACAAGAAGTGCTGCGGCCGCGAGTAGACTTAAGACGTAGGACATAAGACGTAAGACGTAGGAAAGTAAGACATAGGACATCGTAAGACGTATGCGTAAGGGGACAGGACGTAAAACGGATGTGGACATATTTGGGAATGGAGGGAGTTCTGTTTTAGGGCGGTACTGGTAGACTATGTTTATCCTGATTCCTGGTTTTATAAATTGATCAAGGTGGGGAGTAAGCTCTCTGTGTTTCCCTCCTAAGTCCCAAATCCTACGTCCTAAGTCCTACGTCCAAATCTATCGTCACTGAGTTTACATATCGACTAACGCCATAAGTATCGTGAGGAGAGACAATGTATCCGGAATTAAGAGACAGATTGGAAGAGCTTGAGGGGCGCCTGCGCGACCTCAAGGCCTCTCTTTGACCTCCCCGCCAAGGAAGCGGAGATTGAGCGCCTGGAACGGGAGATGGCGACCCCCGATTTTTGGGGCAACCCGGAGAAGGCACAGGAAATCACGCAGAAGGTCGCCCAGTTGCGGGACGCCGTGGACAATTTTCGGAGACTCGAACAGCTGTACGAGGACACGGCCACCCTGCTGACCCTCGGCGAGGACGAGGACGACGCGGCCATAGCGTCCGAGGTGCAGGATGAGCTGGACCGGCTGGACCGGGAGGTCCAGTCGATGGAAATAGAGCTGCTCCTTGCGGGGCCCTATGATCACCGCAACGCCATCTTAAGCTTGCACGCCGGGGCGGGCGGGCTCGAGGCCCAGGACTGGGCCGAGATGCTGATGCGTATGTATATCCGCTGGGCGGAGCGGCGCAGTTACAAGGTCAGCGTGCTGGACATCCTCGACGACGATGAGGGCGGCATCAAAAGCGTCACCCTTTTGATTTCCGGCCTGAGCGCCTACGGTTATCTCCGTTCGGAGAAGGGTGTCCACCGCCTGGTGCGGATTTCGCCCTTCGACGCCAGCGGCCGGAGGCATACCTCCTTTGCCTCGGTTGACGTCCTACCCGAGGTTAACGAGACGGCCGAGGTGAACATCAATCCCGACGACCTGCGCATCGATACCTTCCGCTCGGCGGGCGCGGGCGGCCAGCACGTCAACAAGACCGACTCGGCGGTGCGCATCACCCACCTGCCCACGGGCATCGTGGTGTCATGCCAGAACGAGCGCTCCCAGCTGGCCAACCGCCTGGCGGCCATGAAACTTTTGCAGTCGAAACTGCTGGCGCTGGAACTGCGCAAGCGCGAGGAAGAAATCGCCGCGCTGCGCGGGGAGCAGATGGACATCGCCTGGGGCAGCCAGATCAGGTCTTACGTCATGCACCCGTACGCTCTGGTCAAGGACCACCGTACCAAGGTGGAGAAGGGTAACATCAACGCCGTCCTCGACGGCGACATCGACGATTTCATCAAGGCCTACCTTATACACCAGGCAAGAAAAGAAGCCCGGCGCTAAGCGCCGGGCTTCTTTCTTGCCTGGTGGGTGTTGCCTGCCACCCGAGCCCTGACACCTGAAACCGAAAACCTGACAAAAAGGCAGCCGAAGGGTTGCCTTTTTGTCGTCAGGAAGGATTCGTTGTCGAGGAAAAAGAATAAGAGTGCATACTGGCAAGGATGGATATTCTAAGTCGAGGGGTTAGATTTTGGTACATAAGGTCTTGGTGCGCAACTCCAGGGAGTACCTGATACTCACTCTCGGGGTCCTCCTCACCGCCCTGGGGCTCGACCTGTTCCTCGTGCCCAACAAGATTGCGGCCGGGGGTGTGAGCGGCATTGCCACGATCATCTTTCATCTGGTCGGCTTCCCGGTGGGTATTACGATCCTCGCCCTCAACGTCCCCCTCTTCCTGTGGGGGCTGTACAAGCTGGGGCTCCAGGTGGGGTTCCGGTCGCTGTACGGGACGGTGACCTTGTCGCTGTTCGTCGACGGGCTGGCCCCCTACCTTCCCGTGGCCACCCGGGATGCGCTGCTGGCGAGCCTGTTCGGCGGCGTGCTGGTCGGCCTGGGGCTGGGCCTGGTTTTCCGCTCGAAGGGAACGACGGGCGGCACCGACTTTGCCGCGCTTATCGTCCGGCGCTACGTGGGCATCAACGTCGGCCAGCTGCTCTTCCTGATCGACGCTTCGGTCGTCCTGGCCGCCGGCATAGCCTTCCGGTCTTACGAACTGGCGCTCTACGCGCTGATCACCATTTTCGTTACGGCCTGGATCATCGACACCGTTCAGGAGGGCATCAGCTTTACCAAGGCCTTTTTCATCATTTCCTCATACCCCGATCAAATCGCCGGAAAAATCAACACCGAGCTGGACCGGGGGGCGACGATCTGGCGGGGGACAGGAGCGTACACCGGCGCGGAGCGGGACGTGCTGTTGACGGTGGTGAGCCGCAGCGAGGTCACCCGGTTGAAGGACCTCGTCCACGAGATTGATCCGCGGGCCTTCGTCGTCGTCACCGACGTGCGGGAGGTCTTCGGTGAAGGCTTTAAACGACTCGAACCCGGAAAAACGTAAAGCAACGGAGGTTAGGAAAGATGGACCAGGAGATCCTTGGGAGCCTCAAGGAACGAGCCCGCGAGATCAGGCGGCACATCGTCCGCATGCTGGGGGCGGCCGGGTCGGGACACCCGGGGGGATCGCTTTCGGCGGCCGATATCGTCGCGGCCCTGTATTTCAAGGAGATGCGCCTCGACCCGCAGAACCCGGGCTGGCCCGAGCGCGACCGTTTCGTTCTTTCCAAGGGGCACGCCGCGCCTGTTCTCTACGCGGCGCTGGCCGAACGGGGGTATTTCCCCGTGGAGGAACTGGCCACCCTGCGCAAGCTGGGTTCGCGCCTGCAGGGACACCCGGACATGAAGAAGCTTCCCGGCGTCGAGATGTCGACCGGTTCCCTGGGACAGGGGCTTTCGGCGGCCAACGGGATGGCTCTGGCCGCTAGGCTTGACGGCCGCGATTACAGGGTCTACGTCCTTCTTGGGGACGGTGAAATCCAGGAGGGCCAGGTGTGGGAGGCCGCCATGGCCGCCGCCCATTACAGGATCGACAACCTGGCGGTTTTTGTCGATTTCAACGGCTTCCAGATCGACGGGCCGGTGCGTGAGGTAATGAACCCCGAGCCGATTCCCGACAAATTCAAGGCTTTCGGGTGGCACGTGATCGTCATCGACGGCCACGACATGGGCCAGATCCTGCAGGCCCTCGACGAGGCAAGGGCCACCAAGGGCCGCCCGACGGCAATCGTCGCCAGGACCGTCAAGGGCAAGTGCGTATCGTTTATGGAAAACAAGTGCGAGTGGCACGGCGTGGCGCCGAAGCCGGAAGAGGTGGAAAGAGCTCTCGCAGAATTACAGCGATAAAGACGGGGAGGTTGTGTGAGAGATGGAAAAGATAGCGACCCGCGAGGCGTACGGAAAGGCACTGGCGCAGCTCGGCGAGGAAAGGGCCGATGTCGTGGTGCTGGACGCGGACCTCGCCAAGTCGACCAAGACCATAGATTTTGCGAAGCGTTTCCCGGAACGCTTTTTCGATATGGGCGTCGCCGAGGCGAACATGGTTGGTACGGCCGCCGGGTTCGCCGCCGCGGGGAAGATCCCGTTCTGCAGCACTTTTGCCGTATTCGCCGCCGGGCGGGCTTTTGACCAGATCCGCCAGAGTGTCGCGAACACCAGGCTGAACGTCAAGATCGCCGCTACACACGCCGGCCTGACCGTCGGCGAGGACGGGAGCTCCCACCAGTCGGTCGAGGACATCGCCCTGATGCGCAGCCTCCCCAACATGACGGTCTTCGTGCCGGCTGACGCGGTGGAGGTCTACGGCGCGGTACGGGCCGCCGTGAACATCAACGGGCCGGTTTACATCCGCCTGGGACGCTCGGCTGTCCCCATCCTCCACGATCAGGGGTTCAGCTTTACCCCGGGGAAGGCCGTTAAGCTGCGTTCCGGGAACGACGCTGCGGTCATCGCCTGCGGCATCATGGTGGCCGAAGCGCTGCGGGCGGCCGAACTGGCCGCGGAAGAGGGCCTCTCGGTGGCCGTGATCGACATGCACACCATTAAGCCGCTCGACGTCGAGGCTGTCGTCGAGGCGGCCCGTGCCAGCGGGGCCGTCGTGACCGCGGAGGAGCACAGCGTCATCGGCGGGCTCGGCAGCGCCGTCGCCGAGACCCTGGTCGAAAACTTCCCCGTGCCGATGAAGCGCGTCGGGGTAATGGACACCTTCGGCGAGTCGGGCAAGCCGGCGGAGTTGCTGGAGAAGTACGGTCTCACCACGGCCAGTATTCTGGCGGCCGTAAAAGAGGTCGTGGCCCGCAAGGGCTAGGACATATACTTTTATGCTGTACAAGCCGGACAGATTGCCGCGGCAAGCCGCCTTGCAACCACCCGGCTTTGTTTCTGGGTTTTAGCCCCTTTTCTAGAGGAATCTTGGAGATCCTGTCGAAGAACTTCGGTACGGCAACCGTCACAAATCCCCCGGAGGCATTGCATTTTGATACAATTTTACTCCGTAAGCAAGATTTACCCGGGCTCAAAGGTAGAGGCCGTTAAGGATATCAACCTCCGCATCAAGCGGGGGGAGTTCGTTTTCCTGGTCGGCCACAGCGGGGCCGGCAAGTCCACCATCCTTAAGCTGATTTTCCGGGAAGAGCTCCCGACCTCGGGCCAGCTCTTCTTCAACGACAAGAACGTGGCCCGGATGCGGGGCCGCGACGTCCTGGCCTTGCGCCGGCGTATCGGCATGATCTTCCAGGATTTCAGGCTTCTGCCCCAGAAGACGGCTTTTGAAAACGTGGCGCTGGCCCTGGAGGTTTTCGGCGCCTCCCAGCGGGAGATACGCGTCAAGGTCCCCGAGGTCCTGGCCCGCGTCGGTCTGCTCGAAAAGGCCATGGCTTACCCGCACCAGCTGTCGGGCGGCGAGCAGCAGCGGGTCTGCATCGCCCGGGCCATCGTTAAGAACCCGCTTGTTATTCTGGCCGACGAGCCTACCGGCAATCTCGATCCCGAGACGTCCAGGGATCTGATGAGCCTCCTGGAGCAGATCAACGCCGCCGGGACGACGATCATCGTCGCCACGCACGCCTGGGATATCGTGAACGAGATGATGAAACGCGTTGTGGCCCTGGATAAGGGCCGTATTGTAAGGGACGAGGAACAGGGGAGTTACGGGTATGCTCAATAGGCTGACCTACTGCCTGCGCCTGGCGATCCAGGCCCTGACCCGCAACTTTTGGATGGCCGTTGCCTCGGCCGGCATGATTGCGGTCTCCCTGGGCATCCTGGGGAGTTTTCTCCTTGTCGCCATCAACGCCAGCCAATTGATGAAGACGGTCGAATCCAGCGTCGAGATCAACGTTTTCCTGGTCGAGGACGCCGACAAGGAGCTTCTCGACCAGCGCATCCGGCAACTGGCCGGTATCCAGTCCTGCGTGTTCGTGTCCAAGGAACGCGCCCTGGAGGAGATGAGGGAGGCCCTGGGGGAAAACAAGGACATCCTCGACGGACTTGAAGAGGACAACCCGCTGCCGGACGGCTACCGCATCAAGGCCGAGCGCGCCGAGCTGGTGCCGGTGATCGCCGGACAAATCCAGGAAATGCCCGGGATAAAAAAGGTCCGCTACGGCCAGGGCTGGGTCGAAAAGCTGATCGCCATCACCCGCTGGCTTAATGTTGTTTCACTGGCTGCCGCCGGCTTGCTGGCCGTGGCCGCCGTTTTTCTCATCGTGACGACCGTACGGCTGTCGGTGGTGGCCAGGCAGCAGGAAGTGAGCGTGATGAAGTTCCTCGGGGCCAGCAACTGGTTTGTTCGTCTGCCCTTCCTGATGGAGGGGATGGCCGTGGGCTTGATCGGCGCCCTTGTTTCGACGGCGTTCCTGGCGGGAGGCTATTATTACCTGACGCTGCAGGTGGAAGCCGCTTCGCTTTTCTTTTTGGAGCTCGTCAACGACCCTCAGCTCCTAGTCCCCGTCTTTACGGGGCTGGTTCTCCTCGGCCTGATTATGGGGGGGCTCGGGAGCATGGTTTCCATAAGGAAGTTCCTTAATGTGTAACTTGAGCGTTGAGCACTGAGCAATGAGCACTTAGATTGGTGCTGAGCACTGGACACTGGGAATAGCACTGGGCACTGAGCAATGGGCGCTGGGATTAGGGGGCATGGCAGTTGTTGCGAAAATGGATGTGTGTTCTTACAATAGCTATTACTATCGCCTCCATCGTTGCGGGGCCGCTGGCGGCTACATGCGCGGGCAGCCTTGAGGACCAGCTCAAGGAAACGCGCCAGAAACTGGAGGAGCAGCGGCGCCTGGTCAAACAGCAGAAGGGTACCGTTTCCACCTACACCAGGCAGCTGGCCCAGCTCGACCGCTCCATTGACCAAAAGACCAGGGAGCTCGAGGCCTTACAGGTTTCTCTCGCCCAAGCCGAAAGACACCTGGCGTACACCACGGCGCATCTGGAACAGACGGAGGCCGAGCTGCGGGCTACCGACGCCCTTTTCAGGAAGCGCGTGGTCAACCTCTACGAGAACGGGAGCACCGGTTACCTCGAATTCCTGCTGGCGGCGAAGAGTTTCAGCGACCTGGTTTCCCGGGCCGAATATGTCACCTGCATCGTAAGCAGGGACGCCAACCTGGTGGCCGAGGTGGCCGCCCGGCGCGACGCGGTGGCGGAAAGGAAGCGGGCTTTTGAGGAGAAGAAAGCCGAGATCGCCTCTCTCAAGCAGACCGAGGAAGGTGTTTATCGGGATCTGGCCGCACGCCAGAGAGAAAAGGCCAACGTTTTGAGCGTCGCCAGGCAGGACCTTACCCGGCTGCAGCGCGAGCTGGACGAGCTGGAGAAAAAGGAACAGCAGATCCTGAACGAGATCGCCCGCCAGCGCGCCGGAAAGGGGCCTCAGGCCGAAGGTCCCTTCACATGGCCGCTGCCGGGGTATACCGGTATTTCTTCCGACTTCGGCAACCGCATCCACCCCATTCTCAGGGTAAAGCGTTTTCACGACGGGATCGACATCCCGGCGCCCACCGGCACCCCGGTGGTGGCCGCGCAGTCGGGGACGGTGATCTACGTGGGGACGCTGCAGGGCTACGGCAAGGTCATCATGCTCGACCACGGGGGAGGTTTGACGACCATGTACGCCCACCTCTCGCGGCAGAGCGTAAGTGAGGGCGAGGTCGTCGTCAAGGGGCAGAGGATCGGCGCCGTGGGCAGCACCGGCTGGTCGACCGGCCCGCACCTGCACTTTACGGTCAGGGTCAACGGGAACGCGGTCAACCCGCATAACTACGTTTAGGACCGTGTCCCAGCTCGGTCTGAATGCCGAATGCCGAGCGCTGAACGCCGAAATTACAACCAGCTCATTGGCTGGTTGTAATTTCTTGGGGCCTGTTATAGTATAATAGGCGTACTGAGCAAAGATGGTGGTGTGCTGCTTGCGGGGATCAAGGGGCTTGCGTGTTTTACTGGCCGGCCTGGCTTTTCTTTTCACGGTCTGCACCGCTTTAACCGTTTACACAGTGGTGACGAACTACCAGCAAATCGGCAACCTCCTGCGCGTTTTGCAACTGATCGAGACCGAGTACATCGGCCAGGTCCGGTTCGGAACCCTGGTCGAAGGAGCCATCGACGGCATGGTGCGGTCCCTCGACGATCCTTATTCGGCTTACCTGGAACCGGAAAACCATGCCCGTTTTCGCGAACAGATCAGGGGGTCCTTCGGGGGGATCGGCATTCTGGTGGGCATGCGCAGCCAGGGGCTGCTGGTCATCAAGCCCTTTGCGGGGACGCCGGCGGCGCGGGCCGGGATCAGGGAAGGCGACGTGATCACCGAGATCGACGGCTTCAAGGTCAGCGAAATGGACCTGGAAACGGCTGTGGCGATGATCCACGGTCCCATCGGGACAAAGGTGGGTCTGGTCGTTAAGCGCGAAAACTACGAACAGCCCCTGCGCTTCACCATTACCCGCGAGGAGATCACCATTCCTTCGGTCGAATACAAGTTCCTTGAGCCGGGCGTCGGTTACATCAGCGTCAGCCAGTTTAGCGAACAGACTCCTCCCGAGGTCCATGAGGCTTTATCCGAATTGCGGTCCAAGGGCCTTAAAGGCCTCATCCTGGACCTGCGCAACAACCCCGGCGGCAATCTCGGTTCGGCCGTCGAAATCAGCGACCTTTTCATCGACGAAGGCCCTGTCGTTTACATCGATTACCGCTCCGGGAAGGACGAGGTTTTCGAAGGCAAGCCCGGAAAGCTGGGTCTGCCCCTGGTCGTGCTCGTCAACCAGGACAGTGCCAGCGCCGCGGAAATCGTGGCCGGGGCCGTCAAGGATACCAAAGCCGGCACCCTTGTCGGGACGCGGACTTTCGGGAAGGGCGTCGTGCAGAACCTTTTCCCCTTGAGAGACGGGGCGGGCTTGAAACTGACTACCGCGCGTTACCTGACGCCCAACCGGACCGACATCCACAAGAAGGGCATCGAGCCGGACGTCGTCGTCGAGCAGCCGGAGGGGAGCGCGAGGGATGTTCAGCTCGATAAGGCGTTGGAAGTGTTGAAGAGCGAACTGTAAATTATAAAGAACGTCCCGGGAGTGAATCATGTTTTCGTTCACTTGGGCGCTCCACCAGGTGTTTCTGGGAATGCTGGCGGCCTTGACCCATCCGGTTTTCTGGATTGTGATGGCCCTGGTCGCCCTGCAGTACGGCAGGGTGGCGGAGCTGCGGCGAAACTTCCTGGGCGCGGCCGGCAACAAGGTCCTGTCCGATACCGCCCTGGCCGCGGCGTACGGGTTCGCCGGGGGGATCGTGGGCAGCCTCCTGATCGTCCTGACCGGGCTGACCCTTAACGGGACCGCCTTTCAATACCTGCTCCCGCTGGCCATCGTCCTGATGCTTATCCACCCCCGCTTCCTGTGTTTCTCCTACAGCGGGGGGCTGCTTGCCCTGGCCAATCTCCTTTTCGGCTTTCCGGCCATCGACATTCCCCAGGTGATGGCTCTCGTCGCCATCCTGCATTTTGTGGAAGCCGTGCTGATCCTGTTCAGCGGGCACATCGGGGCCGTGCCGGCTTACGTCCGCCTAACCAGGGACCGGATCGTCGGCGCTTTCACGCTGCAGAAGTTCTGGCCCATCCCCATCGTGGCCCTGCTCGTCGTGGGCGCCCTGCCCCAAGGGGCTGAGGGCGTGCAAATGCCGGGTTGGTGGCCGCTGATTCCCGCCAGCGTGCCCGGGAATCCCGACAATCTTGTTTACATAATGCTACCGGTGGTGGCCGCCCTGGGGTATTCGGACATCGCCCTCGCCCGGACGCCCGTTGCCAGGAGCCGCATATCGGCCGTCCATCTCACCGGCTTCAGCATTACTCTTTTTGCCTTGTCCTACCTGGCCGCCCAAAACCAGGGTTTCGTCTGGCTGGCGGCGCTGTTTTCGCCCCTGGGCCACGAACTGACCATCCACATCGGCAAGCGCGGGGAGTTCGGGGCCAAGCCGCGGTACGTTCCCGGTTACGAGGGGGTGGGGGTGCTCGACGTGGAACGGAATTCCCCCGCCTGGCGCGCCGGCATTCGTTCCGGCGACGTCATCACCGAGGTCAACGGCATCGCCGTCTTCCGCCGCGCCGACCTGCAGGCGGCCCTGGCCGGCGGGGGAACGACAGAGGTGGGGTACCTTGAAGACGGCCGGACATACCGGCGGCAGGTCGTTATCGCGCCTTCCGGCCGCAGGTTCGGGGTCTTGACCGTCCCGGAAGGCGATGAAGAGCGCGTTCTCGAGCTTCGCCCCGGCGGCCTGGAAAGGCTTTGGAACAGGCTGAAAAGCTGAAATTTTTAGAAAGGTTTGGTGCCGGCCGCGGAGGTTTCCACTCCTCCGCGGCGCTCTATTTGTGGTAGGATAGTTATTGAGCATAAGCATTAGGCTATAAGCGTTAGGATAAGAGCCGGGGGAAGAAGGGTCCTTAACCCCGATTCCTAATGCTTGGTGCTTAGGGCCTAATGCCGCCAGCTCTAAGTTATAATTAGGACTAAGCCAATTATCTACCCGTACACTTACGACTAACGCTAAAGGAGGCTGCGTTATGTGCGAGGCCAATGCCTACCTGCGCGATGGCGATAGGGAAGAGCTGCTGCTCGAAGCGGTAGACAAGATCGTCCCCTACGAGGACGGCCTGCTGCTGGAGGACATCTTCGGCCGCCGCAAGATCGTCAAGGCCAGGGTCGTGGAGATGGCCCTGGTGGACCACCGCATTATTCTTGAACGCATGTAACTAGACGCTTCGATTTACCTGAACACCGCTATATGCCAGATCTGGTTGGTTGCCCTTATGGAGTGAGAGGTGTGAGACAGAGGTGAGCAGCTTACGTGATGCCGTGACCCCTGATGCAAGTGAGGAACTCACTTCCGATTTCTCACATCCCACCTCTCGGGAGCTGCCGGCCTGGCTGCAGGCCGAATACCGTCCTGCCTCCGTTCCCGCCGGCCGGCGCGGGAGTTTCCTGGCGGGGACGGTAGCCAGGATCACGGACGTCGTGCGGGAGGATTTTCTGGCCGACAGGCGGGCCGACGCCGCCGGCCTTTTGCAGGGCATCGACCCCCGCGTCAAGGTCGGGGCCGTGGTGGCGCTGATTGCTTCGGCCGTCACCCTCGAGAGCCTCGGCTTCCTGGTCCTGTTTTATGTTTTTGTGCTGGGTCTGGCCCTTGCTTCCCGCATCCCTCCGGCCCTCGTCCTGACCAGGGCGTGGCCGGTGGCCCTTTTTTTCGGCGGCTTTGTGGCCTTGCCGCTCATGCTGAGCTGGTACACCCCGGGGACGGCGGTCGTCACCGTCTGGGGGCCTTCACATCCCGTAGCTTTAGGGCCCCTGGCCCTGCCGGACGAGCTCTACCTTTCGGCGGAAGGCATCAACCGCGTACTGGTGACCGTTCTGCGCGTTGCGGCCTGCACGACCCTGGCCCTGCTTTTGCCGATGACGACGAAATGGGGGCACCTTTTCCGGGCGCTGCGTGCCCTGTTCGTGCCCCAGACCATCGTGATGCTCCTGGAAATGTCCTTACGCTACCTGTTCCTGTTGCTGCAAAACGTCCTCGATCTCGTGACGGCGCGGGAGTCGCGGGCGATCAACCCGGCCGCCCTGCCGGAGCGCCGCCGTTTTGCCGTTCGCAGTATCGCCACGCTCCTCAGCCGGTCGCTGACCCTGAGCGACGAGGTTTACCAGGCCTTGAAGGCCAGGGGATACTCCGGCGAGCCCCGCACGCTGGAGGACTTCAGGCTCGGCTGGCGCGACGGAGCTTTCGCTCTTGTTGCCGGCCTGGCCGTTTTCCTGCTCGTCGGAGGTGAGGCTTTTGTCCGATGAGGTTTACCGCCTCGAAAACGTCAGCTATGCCTACCACGCCGGACAAGCCGTCCTGGACGGCATCAGTCTGAGGGTCCCCCGCAAGGAAGCCTTGGCACTGCTGGGGGCCAACGGGTCCGGCAAGTCCACGCTGCTCAAAATCATGGCGGCTCTCCTTTGGCCGACGTCGGGCTCGGTGTACGCCTTCGGGGAGGAACTGACCGAGAAACGACTGCGCGAGGCGGCCTTCGCCCATGTCTTCCGGCGCAGGATCGGTTTCGTCTTTCAGAACACCGACGCCCAGCTCTTCTGCCCCACCGTGTGGGACGAGGTGGCCTACGGCCCCCTGCAGCTGGGAATGCCCAAGGACGCCGTCCGCCGGACCGTCGAAGAGGTGCTGGCGTTTTTCGGCCTCGAGGCTTTGCGCAACCGGCCTCCCTATCGCTTGAGCGGCGGCGAAAAGAAGAAGGTAGCCCTGGCCGCCGTTATGGCTGTGAATCCCGAGGTCCTTCTCCTGGACGAACCGACGGCCAACCTCGACCCCCGCAGCCAATACTGGCTCGTCACCTTCCTGCAGAAGCTGCACGCCGCCGGCAAAACCATCGTCATCGCCACGCACGACCTCGACATCGTTCCGGCCCTGGCCCGGCGCGTGCTGGTTCTCGGGGAGGACCACCGGCTTCTCGCCGACGGCTCGCCGGTCGAAATCCTGGGTAACCGGGAACTGCTCCTGCGGGCCAATCTCGTCCACGAGCACTACCATGCCCACGTCCACGCCGACGGGCACGAGCACCTCCACTTCCACCACCATGACCACCATGATTAGCACTAAGCATTAAGCACCAGACACAATTGACGATGGCAGGTGACTGATTTGTTTAACTTTGCGATAGAACAGCTAACTCTCGCGGACATGCGGGGCCCGTTCACCCTGGAAGAGCTTAAGGCCGAAATGGAAGGCTGCCGCAAATGCCCTCTCAGCCAGGGACGGACCAATATCGTTTTCGGTGAGGGGAACCCCGCGGCGCGCCTGATGTTCATAGGAGAAGGCCCGGGGGCCGAGGAAGACCGCCAGGGACGGCCCTTTGTGGGGGCCGCCGGCCAGCTCCTGGACAGGATCCTGGCCGCCGCCGGGATGAGCCGCGAGGAAGTCTATATCGCCAACGTCGTGAAGTGCCGTCCCCCCGGCAACCGGGTGCCCACTCCGGCCGAGGCCGAAGCCTGTATGCCGTGGCTGAAGAAACAGTTTGAGATCATCGCCCCGCGCCTCGTGGTCCTCCTGGGGAGCACGGCCCTGCAGTACCTCGTCGACTCCAAGGCGCGCATCACCCAGTGCCGGGGACAATGGATCGCAAGGGGAGACGTGCGGATCATGCCGACCTACCACCCGGCCGCTCTGCTCCGCGACCCGAGCAAGAAGCGCCCGGTCTGGGAGGACATCCAGAAGGTACGGGATCTTTATAGGCAGTTGGGTGTTGGCAGTTAGATGTTGGATTGGGATGGATTCGGCGAGGCGAATCCCTTCTGAATGGCTGAAACAGTGTTTTTGTATCTGCCAGTGAATGGTCAATAGAGACCATTTTTTTGTTGTTATAGGTATTATAGGTAGGCGTTTCATATTTTGTGCCATAATGTAGGGTGTTGGTATACAGCATTAATCACCCTTTGAGAAACATACTAAGAAGGGTGATGGAAATGAAATGGATGCGCGTTCTTGCGGGCGTTATAATTATAAGCCTGTTTTTAACGGGATGTCCCGGCAAAAAGCAGGCTGAACGTAAGCCGGCGGAGAAGCCGCCTAAGATCGCCTTCGCCGTAGCCGATATGCGGCGCGACGGCACCCAGGCCATGAAGAAAGCGGTTGATCAAGCCGCGAAAAAGGACCGGATCAGGGTGACCTGGCTCGATGCCAAGGGTGATCCGCTCCAGCAGGAAAGAGACGTCCAGGAGCTGATCAAAAAGAAGGTCGACGCCGTCGTCATCCAGTTCGTCGATCCGGTGGGGGGCGACGCTCTCGTCCGGCAGTTGCAGATGAACAGGATTAAAGTCATCGCCCTGGAAACCCTGCCGCCCAACGAGCCCGTCGAGGGCTACATCGCCTCCAACCACCGCTTGGCGGGAGAGCTTCAGGCCCGTTTCGTCGTTGACGAGCGGGGTCCGAACGGGGGCAACGTGCTTATCCTTCAAGGCGACCCGCAGGACCCCATGGCCCGGGAGATCACCGATGCGGCCCGGTCGGCGCTTGAGGAGAACGGGTACTCCGTCACTGTCGAGAGCCATCCCCGTTACGACCCCAAACTGGTCTCGCAGACGGTCGAAAAGGCGCTTGCCGTCGGCAACTGGGCCGCCGTCCTGGCCAATGAGAGCCGCATGGCGGTGGCCGCCGTGGAGGTCCTGCGCACCCGCGGGCAGACCCGGGAGGTGTTGACAGCGGGCGTGGGCGCCGACCAGACCGCCGCCCAGGCTTTGATGGCGGGGCAGCACGACGCCGAAATCGACGTCATGCCCGAGATGATCGGCCGTTTTGCTTTCGACGCCGCCAAGGCCGTCGCCCGCGAGGGCAGGTGGAATTTTGAGGCCCAGACGACGAACGGAGTGTCCGGGGTCCCTACCAGGATTATCCCGGTCCGCCTTATTACCCAGGAAAACATGTTCCTGCTTGCCGAACGGATGCAGCAGGGCGGACAGCGGGGCGGCCAAGGCGGCGGCCAACAGGGCGGCCAAGGCGGACAGAGCGGCGGCGGGCAGCAAGGCGGTCAACAAGGCGGACAGAGCGGGGGCCAGGGCGGCGGCGGGCAGCAGGGCGGCGGCCGGCAGCAGACCAAAGTCATGATCACTACTCAGGACGGTAAAACCATGGAAATCAACGTTCCGGGAGAGATTAAAAAGATCGAGAGCATGCCTGCCGGGCAACAAGGCGGCCAGGGCGGGGGCCAGCAAGGCGGCGGGCAAGGCGGGCAAGGCGGCGGCAGTGGCAGCCAGTAGTATGCCTGGAGTGAATCCGCTGCTGTAATTACCGATATAAATGGCAAACGAGTAACAATCGGTAGCTGACCCCAAGGGCTTCTCTTATCAGGGTAAGAGAGGCCCTTTAATCTTCACCGGCGCTGGGAGGCAATTCATCGACCGCCTTGAACCAGACCGTGAACGTCGTGCCTTTGCTGCTGGAGTGGAGTTCTATGCGTGCCCCGTGCTCTCGGATGATGCGCTCGGAAATGGCCAGCCCGAGGCCGGTCCCCTCGTCCCTGGTGGTAAAGAAAGGCTGGAAGATTTTCTCCCGGATCTCCGCCGGGATGCCGGGGCCGTTGTCGGCGACGCGCAGGAAGACCTGCCCGCTTTCCAGGCCGGTGCTGATCCTTACATGGCCGTTGCAGCCGGCGGCGTCGATGGCGTTGTGCAAAAGGTTCAGCGTCAGTTGGATGAGCTTGTCGCGGTCGCCGTTGATCATCAGGATACCGCCCAGCTCGATCTCCAGGGTTGTGTCGGACATGGCGGCCGTTGTGTTGGCCATGCTGGCAGCCGCGATGACCACCAGGTTCAGTTCCAGCGGCTTGATGACCGTGTCCTTGGGCTTGGCGAAGGCCAGGAATTCGGTGAGCAGCCTGTTAACCCGGTCGCACTCCTGGATTATCGTCTCGGTATAGGGGATGATCTTTTCGATGGGGTCACGCGTGTCGCGTTCGGCGATCAGCTGCGCGAAACCGCGGATGCCGGTGAGCGGGTTCCTGATTTCGTGAGCCAGGCCGGCGGCCATCTGTCCCACGGTCGATAACGTCGCTGCGCGGCGCCGTTCGGTGACATCGCGGGCGATGACCAGAACGGCCTCGACATTATTGAACGAGGGTAGAGGAATATAGTCCCCTTCCAGTTCTCGGACCTCGTCGCCGCGGATGAGCTGGCCGGGCACACCCGTCACGGGTATGCCCTTCCGTATGTGCTCCCGGGTTTCGCCGGTATCTTCCTCCAGTAAAAGGCCGAGGTCCTGCAGGTCGATGACGTTCAAGCCCGCGATATTGCGTCCGAGCATGGCGTCGATTGTTTTGTTGGCGTAGATCACGACGCCGTCCCTGTCGAGCACGAAGAGGCCGCTGGGTGAAACGTTGATGACGGTTTCAAGAAAAGAGCGCTCCTTGACCAGGTCCTGGGCGAGGTTGCGGTTGATCTCGTTGATGCTGCCGACCAGCCAGCCGACGGTGCAGCTTACGGCCAGCAGGAAGAAATCCTCGCCCATTGCCTTCGTCAGATTCGTTTCGATATTGCCCTGGTCAAAAAACATGTGCGGGATCATCACCAGGAAGGCGGTCAGGAAACTTATCCGCCACCCGAAGTGCAGGGCGCTCAAGACCGCGGAACAGATGACCAGAGCCTTGTAGGGGCTGGCGTGCCATCCCGTGACGGCGATGATCGCCAGCAAGCCTGCAGCCGAGAGGGCGGCGAAGAGCACTCCTTTCAGCGGCCATGGACGGACCGGAGACCAGCCCGACAAATCGATGCTGCGCTGCAGGATCACCGTGAGGGCGAGCATGATCGCCCAGCCGGCCATGAGCGGCCGCAAGGAAACCGTCCAGGAGGTTGCCGGCGCCGTTTGGGTTGCCACCACCGACAGGACGGCGACCATGAAGAAAAAATGTCCCGTCCAGTATTGGCTGCGCAGGGCGTTTTCATATTTCTGCAGGGGGGGACTGTCCTCGATGCGCAGTGGTGTACGCTCCTTTCCGGCCGTCACAGTCCAAGGCGGCGGCGGAGCTTTTCTCCGCGCGTCCTGACCAGCACCGCGAGGAAAAGAAGCATAAGGACCTGGGGCAGGCCCGTGACGATGCTGATGACCTCACTGGCGGCCATGTCTTCGGGAGTGGCGCCGAGCACCGCCAGGCTGACCCCGCTGCCGATGATTTCGCAGACGGCAAGCGCCGTCGAAACGACAAGAGCGGTTATGACGGCCCGGTGGGCCTGAACGCGGTACACGATTACAGGGGCAGCGGCCAGCACCGCCGTGAGGACCAGGGTATGCAGGCCGAAAGGAGCGTCCAGGGATCGAATGAAGGCGACCGTCCCGAGGGAGAGAGCCGCAAACAGGAGCACCGGCCCGGCGCGCCAGGGGATGCCGAGAAGGGCAAAAGCCAAAAGCCAGACCGCGACCGTTTCCGGAAAGCCCTGAAACACTGCTTCAGCCAGGCTAAGCTCCACTCATCCTTCCTCCTCATTTCTGCATAACAAAGAGGATTCGACATCTGGGGAGAAGTTCCTGTTGCAAACTGTCGTTTCCTGTCAAGAAAGGATATGGCTGAGAGGAGCGGGCCGGGCTTACTTGCGTCGGGCGTCTGCGCTATAATAGGCGTTGAGGTGGTACAATGCCTCCATTTAAACTGGTTTCGGATTTCACGCCCTGCGGCGACCAGCCCGGGGCTATTGCCGGTTTGGTCGATGGGTTGGAAAAAGGCCTCCGGCATCAGACTCTGCTGGGCGTGACCGGGTCCGGCAAAACGTACACCATGGCCCAGGTGATCCAGGCCGTGCAGAGACCGACCCTGGTCATCGCGCCGAACAAGACCCTGGCGGCCCAATTGTGCGGGGAATTCAAGGACTTTTTCCCGGACAACGCCGTGGAGTATTTCGTCAGCTACTACGACTATTACCAGCCCGAGGCCTACATCCCGGCGACGGACATGTACATCGAGAAGGACGCCTCCATCAACGAGGAAATCGACAAGCTGCGCCACTCGGCCACCTCAGCGATCCTGGAACGCCGGGACGTAATCATCGTCGCCAGCGTCTCCTGCATCTACGGTCTGGGCGACCCCGAAGAGTACCGCAGCCTTACGCTTTCCCTGCGCCGCGGCGCCCGGGCGGACCGGGACGCCGTGCTGCGCAAGCTGGTCGACATCCAGTATCAGCGTAACGATGCCAACTTCACGCGGGGCAGGTTCCGGGTGCGCGGGGACGTCCTGGAGATCTACCCTGCCTCGGCCACCGAGCGCGCCATCCGCGTCGACTTCTTCGGGGACGAGGTCGAGCGTCTGCTGGAGTTCGACGTCCTGACCGGCGAGATTACGGGGGAACGCGACCATGTGGCCGTCTTCCCGGCCAGCCACTACGCGACCACCCGGCCGCGCTTGGAGCGGGCGATCCGGGGCATCGAGACCGAGCTGGAGCAGCGGCTGGCCGAGCTGCGCGCCGCCGGCAAGCTGCTGGAGGCCCAGCGCCTGGAACAGCGCACCAACTACGACCTGGAGATGCTAAAGGAGGTAGGCTACTGCAAGGGCATCGAGAACTACTCCCGGCACCTGACGGGGCGGGCCCCCGGCGAACCCCCCTATACCCTGCTGGATTTCTTCCCCGAGGACATGCTGGTTGTCATTGACGAGTCGCACATCACCGTCCCGCAAATCGGGGGGATGTACGAGGGAGACCGCTCCCGCAAGGAGGCGCTTGTCGAGCACGGTTTCCGCCTGCCGTCGGCCTTTGACAACCGGCCGCTGACCTTTGCGGAATTCGCCGCCCACGTCGGGCAGACCGTCTACATTTCGGCCACCCCGGGTCCGTACGAGCTGAAGCACAGCGCCCGGGTCGTCGAGCAGATCGTCCGTCCTACCGGCCTGGTCGACCCCGAGATGGTGGTCCGCCCGACGAGGGGCCAGATCGACGACCTCCTCGGCGAGATCCGGCAGCGGGTGGCGCAGAAGGAAAGGGTGCTGGTGACCACCCTCACCAAGCGCATGGCCGAGGACCTGGCCGACTACTTCAGGGAAATGGGGATCAAGGTCCGTTACCTGCACTCCGAAATCAACGCCCTGGAAAGAATGGAGATACTGCGGGATTTGCGCCTCGGCGTGTTCGACGTCCTGGTCGGCATCAACCTTTTGCGCGAGGGCCTGGACCTTCCGGAGGTGAGCCTTGTCGCCATCCTTGACGCCGATAAGGAGGGCTACCTGCGTTCCGAGCGCTCCCTGATCCAGACGGCGGGACGGGCGGCGCGCAACATCCATGGACGTGTCATCCTCTACGCCGACACCGTCACCGGTTCCATGCGCCGCGCGCTGGACGAGACCGCGCGCCGCCGCTGCTTGCAGATGGAATACAACCGCCGACACGGCATCACGCCGGAGACGGTGAAAAAGGCGGTGCGCGGCGTCATCGAGGCCACCCACGCCGCCGAGCCGGCCGAGGCCTACGCCGTCCCGGCGAAGAGGATGACGAAGACCGAACTCAAGCGCACGATCGCGAAGCTGGAGAAGGAGATGCGCGAGGCGGCGCGGCACCTGGAGTTCGAGCGCGCCGCCGAGATCCGGGACGCCCTCATCGAGCTGCGGCTGCAGCTCCGCGGCCAGACCACGCGCCCGGTGACCGAGGCGGCGGAGGAAGCCCTTACTCCGTCGCATGGGGTGTAATGGAGATTAGAACAGCGGGGATGGTGGCCCTTGCACCGGCGGCAACAGCTTGAGTGAAACGGCGGGCGGGCTCCGCCGTTGGGGGAAAAGGCCTTTCGGAGGGATGTTACGGTGTGCCATAGTCTGTTCCGCATTTACCGCTTTGTGTCAGGCGACGAGGACGACTACCTCTGCCGGACGACGGTCTTTGTGGCCGACCGCCCCGGCTCGCTGGCGACGCTGGCCGGCGTCTTCGGCGGTCACGGGGTGAATATCACGTCCTTTTACTATAACCGGTCGGCGCATCCGAACCGGGTGATGATTGAGGGAAGGAGCGATAACCTCCGGGCGTTACAGGAGGCCTGCCGGGACCTGAACGAGCAGGGCATGTTCGACGGCGAGGCGCATGCGACCTCCCCGGAGATCGGTGTGCTCGACACCCGGAATATCCTTAAAATACGGGTGTCTCTGCAGCCCCGACCGGGCACCCTGGCCGACTTTGCCGCTTTGCTCCGTGACCATAAGGCCAATGTCATCCACATGGCATACGATGAGGCCGTTTGCGAGACGGCGGCAACGGTCACTCTTATCACGGAAAACGCGCGGGAGATAGGCGAACTTCTGCAGGACCTCAACGAGCACGGTTACTATTACGGGTTGCACTATCAGGGCGCGGAGCGGGAAGAAACCGAAAACATCATCGGTCTCAATCTTGTGGAGCGGTTTTTCTTTAAACTGAAAAGGCTGCTGGGGGGCGAGGATACGGAGCGGCTGAAGGGGGTTGTGGAGTCGTCCCGGCGCATGTCCGAGGCGCTGACCAGATTCAGCCGGGAGGCGGGCAAGGATCTGGAAGCGGGCGAGGTCTTCACCAATGTGCTGGTTTTCGCCTCGGCATCCCTTTCGCGAACCGGTTCCGCCTTTTCCTATCGCCGGCTCCCGGCGCTTCCTCTGGGAGGCGTTGTCTTCCATGCTTTTCGTCTCCCGACCGGGGGGAATATTCACCTCCTGGAAAGCGCCGAAGAAATAGTGATGGTGGACGGCGGCTATGGTGTATACTACGAGGACGTGAAGCGGATGTTGCGCGAAAACGGGCTGGACCCCGCGCGCGTAAGCCGTATCTACCTGGGCCATGCCGACGCGGATCACGCGGGGATGAGCGGCTACTTCGCCGCCGAGTTCGGCAGCCGCGTGTTCCTTCACCCGGCGGTCCGCGGCGTCTTGGAGAACGAAAACCGGGCCTGGGGGAGCGGTTCGCCGCTGACCGAACTGAATCATTACTTCACGGTGCTGGTCAACACCTTTACGAGGTACCGCGCACCGGACGACTGGTCGGCGTACGACACGGGCGAACACGGTCTCCTGGGCGGTTTCCGGGTCATCGATGCCTTCACGGTAGGCGGCGAGACTTTTCAGGTGCTGGAAAGCGCGGGCGGCCACGTCCCCGGCCAGGTTTTTTTTGTCGGTACCGGGTCGGGGCTCGTTTTCACGGGCGATTACCTGCTGCTTGTGGAGAGCCTGCGTCCGGAGGAGCGGGAGTTCCTTAACCTGCCGAAGTTTATGATGACGAGCACGAACACCGACTCCCTCCTTTTCCGCCGGGAAATGCAGGCGCTCAAGGAGGTTGTCCTTGGTTTGGACGCCGCGTTATCCAAACAAAACCGCGGGGCGATTGTCGCGCCGGGCCACGGTGATCACTACCCCGCCAGATGGTTGAGCCGGTAGATACCACCGCATCGCCTGCATGTAGGGGGCCCGATCCCCTCCGGGGGCCGGGAGCAACCCTCGTCGCGGCCGGGCGGCGGTTTGCTCTCAGAGACCGGCGACGGCCTCGTTCAGATCGGCGAGCATCTTTTCCAGAGGAATGTTCCGGATCACGGCCAGCTCTTCGAGGGTGCTGAACAACGCCGTGCAGGTGATGCAAACGTCGTATTGCCTGCTATAGCTGTCAAATATCGCGCGCGCCTCCGGGTAGTTTTTGAGAACCTCCAGCACGGTCTTGTCCTTGGAGATCTTCGGGATCATTGCGAAAAGGCCTCCCCTTGCGGTTTTAGGTGTGGTCGAAAATCGTATCACGCAGTGTTCGACGACCTATTATCACTTTCCTTCATAGCTAAGATAACATGTAGTTATTCACGTCCTGTACCGCTTCGAACGCGCCGCCGAGATCCGGGACGCCCTCATCGAGCTGCGGCTGCAGTTCCGCGGCTAGACCACGCGCCCGTCCTTGGGCACCAGCAGCAGGTGCGGGATAGGTTATATAGGTTATAATGGAATTAAAAAGCCGGATTTCGAGGTGAACGAAAGGGTGAGAATACATAAGTCACAATGGCTGGAGCGGCGGCGGCAATGGGAAAGGTTCGCCGCCTGGGAAAGGACGGGGCTTCCGGACAACGGCGACACTGCTGTCCGTTTGCGCCGTGTGGGCGAAATGATGGACCTGTGGCTCGGTCTTCACGCCGAGAACGAGCGCGTCAGCCGTTCCGGTGTTTCCGGCATCCGTATAATGCGTAAGAAGCTTGGGAAAGTGAGAGTTTGCCGTGACCGGATTTGAGGGTACGCTGGTCAGGGTGGCACGGTTTCTCGACAGGCACGCCGTTCCTTACCGAGCGCAGTCAAGATCAGCAAGATGTCCGGGGAATAATCAACCGCATCGGAGCCCGCTTGGACCGGCGGTACCTCGATCCGATTGTCTGCGGGTTGGCCGGCGACCTGGAAAGGCCGGAAATCTGGGAGCGGTATCAGGATTACTGGAGAGAAAACGATAACTGAATGCTGGACAAGATCATCGTCAAGGGCGCCAGGGTCCACAACCTGAAAAACATTGACGTCGAGATCCCCCGCAACAAGCTCGTCGTGATTACGGGGCTGTCGGGGTCCGGTAAGTCGTCCCTGGCCTTCGATACTATTTACGCCGAGGGCCAGCGGCGGTACGTCGAGTCGCTGTCCTCTTACGCCCGCCAGTTTCTGGGACAGATGGACAAGCCGGACGTCGACTACATCGAGGGCCTTTCCCCGGCCATCTCCATCGACCAGAAGGCCCGCTCCGCGAACCCCCGGTCCACGGTGGGCACGGTGACCGAGATCTACGACTACCTGCGTCTGCTTTTCGCCCGCATTGGCGAGGCCCACTGCCCTAATTGCGAGCACCCCATCGCCGGCCAGACCATCGAGCAGATGGTCGACCAGATCATGGCCATGCCCGAGGGGACGAAAGCGCAGGTGCTGGCCCCGGTGGTGCGGGGCAAAAAGGGCGAGCACACCAAGGTCTTCGATGAAGCCCGGCGCGGGGGTTTCGTCCGCGTGCGGGTCGACGGGGAGCTCCGGGAAACCGGCGAGGAAATCAAGCTTGACAAGAACAAAAAGCATACCATCGAGATCGTGGTGGACCGCCTCGTGGTTAAGCCCGGGATCGCCTCCCGCCTAGCCGATTCGCTGGAAACGGCCGTGAAACTTACCGGCGGGCTGGCCGTGGTGGATCTTTTCGAGAACGGCCAGGCCGTCTTCAGCCAGAACTTCGCCTGCGTCGACTGCGGCTTCTCCTTCACCGAGATCGCCCCGCGCCTCTTCTCCTTCAACAGCCCCTTCGGGGCCTGCCCGACCTGCACCGGCCTCGGCGTCCGGCTGGAGGTGGACCCGGACCTGGTGATCCCGGACCGCAACAAGTCGCTGTACGAGGGCGCGGTAGCCGGATGGTCTTGGTGGTCTTACTACTACCACATCCTGGAGGGTTTAGCCGAACACTACGGTTTTGACCTGAACGCCCCGGTGCGGAAGCTTGACCCCGGGCATCTTGAAATCATCCTCTACGGGACGAAGGGTGAAAAGGTGCTTTTCACCCATGTCGATACGTACGGCCGCAAGAGGCAGTACACGGCGTCCTTCGAAGGCGTCGTCCCCTACTTTACCCGGCGGTTCAGGGAGAGCACCTCGGACCAGGTCCGGGAGGAGATCGAACAGATGATGCGCGCCAGGCCCTGCCCCGACTGCGGGGGAACGCGGCTCAAGCGGGAGGCCCTGGCCGTCAAGGTGGGCGACCGTTCGATCGCCCAGGTCAGCGCCCTGACGATCCTTGAAGCGGCCAGGTTCTGCGAGAACCTGCGGCTCACCGAGCGCCAGCAGATCATCGGGCGCCGCATCCTCAAGGAAATCCGGGCCCGCTTGGGGTTCCTCATCAACGTGGGGCTGGATTACCTGACGCTTGACCGCGCCGCCGGCACCCTCTCGGGCGGGGAGGCGCAAAGGATCCGCCTGGCCACCCAGATCGGGTCCGGCCTGATGGGCGTCCTCTACATCCTGGACGAGCCGAGCATCGGCCTCCATCCCCGGGACAACGCCCGGCTCCTGGAGACCCTGGCCAACCTGCGCGATCTGGGGAACACCCTGATCGTCGTCGAGCACGACGAGGAGACCATGCGCGCGGCCGACCACGTCATCGACATCGGTCCCGGGGCGGGCCGCGACGGGGGTCGCGTGGTGGCGAGCGGCCCCATCGAGGAGATCATCAACACGCCGGAGTCCCTTACCGGCCGGTACCTGTCCGGCCGGCTGACCATCCCCGTACCGTCGCAGCGCCGCAAGTCCGACGGGCGCTGGGTGGAGGTCACCGGCGCCCGCGCGCACAACCTTCAGAACATCGACGTCGCTTTTCCGCTCGGTCTTTTTGTCGCCGTGACCGGTGTTTCCGGGTCGGGCAAAAGCACGCTGGTCAACGAAATCCTTTACAAGGGGCTGGCCGCCGAGCTCAACGGGGCCAGGGCCAACCCGGGCAGGCACCAGGAGATCCTGGGCCTGGAACACCTGGACAAGGTGATCAACATCGACCAGTCGCCGATCGGGCGGACGCCGCGATCCAACCCGGCGACTTACACCAATGTCTTTACCGACATCCGCGAGTTGTTTTCTTTGACGCCCGAGGCCCGGGTGCGCGGGTACAAGCCCGGGCGCTTCAGTTTCAACGTGCGCGGGGGGCGCTGCGAGGCCTGCCAGGGCGACGGCATCATCAAGATCGAGATGCATTTTCTGCCCGACGTGTACATTCCTTGCGAGGTCTGCAAGGGGCGGCGCTACAACCGGGAGACGCTGGAAGTGAAGTATAAGGGCCGGTCCATTGCCGAAGTCCTGGAGATGACCGTCGACGAGGCCTGCGACTTCTTCAGCGCCATCCCGAAGATCCACCGCCGGCTGAAGACGCTGCAGGACGTCGGCCTCGGGTACGTCAAGCTTGGGCAGCCCGCCACCACCCTTTCGGGAGGCGAAGCGCAGCGCGTGAAACTGGCCGCGGAACTGTCCCGGCGGCCTACCGGGCGGACGCTGTACATCCTGGACGAGCCGACGACGGGGCTGCATTTCGCCGACATCGCAAGGCTTTTGCAGGTCCTGCACCGCCTGGTCGACGGCGGGAATACCGTTGTCGTGATCGAGCACAACCTCGACGTCATCAAGACGGCGGATTACATCATCGACCTCGGGCCCGAGGGCGGCGACGGGGGCGGCCGCGTAGTAGCCACGGGTACGCCGGAGCAGGTGGCCGCGAATGATGCTTCGTATACCGGAGGTTTCCTGCGCTCGATCCTGAAGGGCACTAACGATGAGCATTAATGCCGGTAACATCCAATATCTAATATCCAAGTCTAAGCTCAAGAGGCGTAAGATACGGTGAAACTTGCGGAAAAAGCGTCTCATCTCCCTGACGCCCCCGGCGTCTACCTTTTCAAGGACGCAAAAGGAACGGTAATCTACGTAGGCAAAGCGGTCTCCCTGCGCAACAGGGTCCGGTCCTATTTCGGGAGCGCGCAGAACAACAAGGTCCAGGCCATGCTCGCCCGCGCCGCGGACCTTTCTTTCATCGTGACCGGCAGCGAAGTCGAGGCGCTGATCCTGGAGGCCAATCTCATCAAGGAGCACCGCCCGCATTTCAACATCGTGCTCAAAGACGACAAGAGCTACCCTTTCCTCAGAGTCACCGTGAACGAGGAGTTCCCGCGGGTCTTCGTGACCAGACGCCAGGTCAGGGACGGCTCGCGCTACTTCGGCCCCTATCCCAGCGCTTCCGCGGTCCACGAGACACTCAAGCTTATCAAGCGCCTGTTCCCTTTCCGCTCCTGTACGCAGGCCCGTTTCAGGAACGCCCGGCCGTGCCTCAACTACCATATTAAGCGCTGCCTGGCTCCCTGCGCCGGCCTGGCCGACCCCGAGCAGTACGCCGGGATTATCAGGGACGTCTGTCTCTTCCTGGAGGGGAAGCACGACGAGCTGATCCGGGAACTCAACCGCAAGATGTCCGAGGCGGCCGCCGACCTGGATTTTGAAAAGGCGGCCGAATACAGGGACCAGCTCCAGGCCATCGACCAGGTGCTGGCGCGGCAGAACATCGTTTCCACGAAACCGGAGGACCAGGACGTCGTCGCCCTGGCCCGCGACGGCGACCGGGGCGAGGTCCTGGTCCTGGAGATCAGGAACGGCAAGCTGCTCCGGCAGGAGCAGATGACGGTGAGGGGCGTCCGGGACCGCAGCGACGCCGAGGTGCTGGCGGCCTTTCTCAAGCAGTATTACATGGAAGCATCCTTTGTCCCGCCCGAAATCCTCCTGGCGCATGACCTGGGCGACGAGCGGCAGGTCATCGCCGAGTGGCTGACGGCCAGGCGCGGGGGCAAAGTCCAGGTCAGGGTCCCCCGCCGCGGGCGCAAAAAGGAACTTGTCGACATGGCCCTCAAAAACGCGGCTCTCGTCCAGGAACAGATGCGCCTGGAACGGGGCGGGGACCGGGCCGTCGCCGAGTTGGCCGAGGTTTTGGGGCTGCCGGAGCCGCCCGCCCGCCTGGAGGCCTTCGACATTTCCAACATTCAGGGACACCAGACGGTCGGCTCGATGGTTGTCTTTGAAAACGGGAAACCCAATCCCGCGGCGTATCGCCGTTTCAAGGTGCGTAGCGTGGAAGGGCCCAACGATTTCGCGGCCATGGGAGAGGTCGTCGGACGCAGGTTTGCCAGGGCCGTCGACGAACAGCAACTGGTCAACACCGGGCAGATGAAAAGCCGAGAGGCCAAGTTCCTGCCACTACCGTCCTTGGTGCTGATCGACGGCGGGAAGGGGCAGTTGAACGCGGCCGTCGAGGTGATGAGGAGCCTTGGTTTCGGCCACATTCCGGTATACGGGCTGGCCAAGGAAGAGGAGGAACTCTTCACGCCGGGCAACCCGGACCCCCTGCCCGTCCCGAAGGACTCCCGGGCCCAGTACCTCCTGCAGCACTTGCGCGACGAAGCCCACCGCTTCGCCGTCACCTACCACCGCCGTGAGCGGACGAAGCAGGGACTGCGCTCGTTCCTGGACGAGGTCGAGGGCATCGGGCCGGCGCGCCGCCGCGCCCTGCTCAAGGCATTTCCCTCCCTCGAGGCCATTAAACAGGCCGGCGTCGACGAACTGGCCGCCGTCCCGGGGATGAATCGCAAAGTCGCGGAAGCGGTGTACCGCTTCTTCCTGCGGGATGAGTGAAGAGAGCGGGCCTCCCGACCACCTCTGAAGATTGATGCCCTTCCAAAGAAAAAGACCTGGTATTCGACGCCAGGCCTTTTTTGTTCGCTAAGGGAGTTCCATAAGGGAGTTCCAGGAGAATCAACAGCCTTCCGGAGCTACACCCTGAACCTGGCTATTGCTTCCGACAGCTTTTCGGCATTCTTTGACAGGTCTCCGGCGGAGGCCGCCACTTCCTGGACGGCCGACGTGATCTGTTCCGTCGCGCCCGAGAGCTGCTGCATCCCCTCATTGGTCTGCTTCGCCCCTTCGGCGATGTCACGGATGAGATTGGCGGCTTCTTCCACGGCGCTGATGATTTGTTGCAGCGACTTGCCGGTGGCATCGGCGGTCTGCACGCCTTCACGGACTTCGGTGACGCTTTTTTCCATGGCGGTCACCGCCTGGCCGACGCCACGCTGAATTTCGGCGATCAGCCCGCCGATCTCCTTGGCGGCGTTGGCCGACTGCTCAGCGAGTTTCCTGACTTCCTCGGCCACGACGGCGAACCCGCGGCCCTGCTCGCCCGCCCTGGCAGCCTCGATGGCGGCGTTCAGCGCGAGAAGGTTAGTCTGGTCGGCGATGCCGGTGATGACGTTGATGATGTCGCCGATCTGCTTGGATATGGTCCCAAGCTTCTGGACGGCGGCATTGACTTCCTGGGTGACCGAGGCGATCTGGTTGATCTTCGTTATGGTGTTGTTGACGTCGCCGCTGCCGCTGCGGGCGGCCGTCCGGACTTGCTCAGCCTTGTCGGCGGCGGTCAGGGCGTTTTCGGCGCTTTGCTCGGAAACGCTGGAAACCTCTTCGGCCGTCGAGGACACTTCCTCCACCGTGGCGCTGACCTGTTCCGTTGCGGCGGCAAGCTCCTGGCTCTGGGCGGCGAGCGACTCGGCCGTACCGGCGATACTCTTGACGAGCTCCCGGAGCTGTTCGCGCATCCGGTTAAGCGTTTCGGCGAGCCGGCCCAGCTCGTCTTGGGACTTGACCCGGATTTCCTGCGTGAAGTCGCCCTCGGCAATACGGCCGGCGCCGCTGATCAGATGTTTTACGGGGCTGACCGCGTAGTTCGTCAGGAAGAAAGTCACGGCGATGATCGCTAAGAGAGCGAGGCCGGAGGTCACGGCGATGCTGGTGGTCGTGCCCCGGATGATATCGTTGACGAACTGCTTGTTGGCCCCGACGTACAGCATCCCGATGATCCGGCCGTCGGGGTCTTTGATCGGCTCGTAGGCGGTCTGGTACTTCACGCCCACCACTTCGGCTTCGCCGTAGAAGCCCTGGCCCTTTTTCAGCACGGTTTCGACTACCTCGGGCGCTGCCTGGGTGCCGACGGCGCGCTTACCTTCCTTCTTGACCGTGGTCGCCACTCTGGTGTCGCCCAGAAAAATCGTGCACGAATCGCCGGTGAGCCGGTTGATCTCGTCGACGACGGCCCAGTTTTCGTTCATGACGACGTCGCCCTTGTAAAGCTTGCCGTCGCGCACGGACCATGCCCCTGGATAACGCGCGTCGATCAGCGCCGTAGCCAGGGCGAGGTCTCCCTTGGCCTTCTCTGTTGCTGCCGCCGCAGCTCCTTTTTTGACTTGCTCGGCCGTAAAAAGAATGGTAGCGATGATGCCCAGGGTGATGATCACGGCCAGCGGAACAAGGATCTTGGTCTTCATTGACCGGACGGAAAAACGCACCAAACCCACCCCCGGAAAAATGTAGCAAGATGTCGAATCTGCTTAACCACATTATCGTCAAACCGAGCGCCGGGCTTTAGCCTTGACCGCCGGGGATGGTGCGGTGTAAAACTGACTTGAGACACTTGGCGTGCTTAGCGTCTTGGCAGTTGATTGAAATCGCGGACAGCAGATGGAGGCGAACTTGAAATACAGGCTTGTAGCTATTGATCTGGACGACACACTGCTTAACAGCAGTCTGAACGTGGGGCCGCGTGCCCGCGCGGCGCTTGCCCGCGCCCGGGCGCGGGGGGTCATCGTGACCCTCGCTACGGGGCGCATGTATGCCTCGGCCGCGCCCATCGCGCGCGAGCTGGGGCTTAAGGGCCCGTTGATCACCTACCAGGGCGCCTGGGTAAGGGACGTCGATACGGGGGAGACCTACATTCACCGGACCGTCCCCAACGAATTCGCTCGGAGCATCATCGACGATATCCGGCGGCGTGGTTTCCACATCAACATCTACCTTGACGACCGTCTTTATATGGCTGAACTGACAGAAAGGGGCGAGCGGTACGCGCGGCTCTGCCGGGTGGAGGCCCACCCGGTGGGCAACCTCCTGGAGTTTCTGGGGGACAATGAGCCGACGAAAGTGCTGGCCATTGCCGACGAGCGGGACATCGACGCGCTGATGGCGGAAATGTTTCCCCGTTACCAGGGAGTGCTGCACGTCACCAAGTCCAAGCCGCACTTTTTGGAATTCTCCCACCCGCAGGCCACCAAAGGGGCGGCGCTGGAGTGGCTGGCCGCTCATTACGGCGTTCCGCGCGAAGCGGTAATGGCCATCGGCGACAGCTACAACGATTTCGACATGCTCGAATTCGCCGGCCTCGGGGTCGTCGTCGGCAACGCCCGGGAAGAAATCAAGGCGAGGGCCGACTACGTCACCGCCTCCGGCGAGGACGACGGCGTAGCCGAGGCGCTGGAGAAGTTCATTCTGCCGTAACTCTTTTCGGGAACGAACGACGTGTGAAACGGATAATAATCTCTGCCAGCTCAGCCGCATGCGGATGTGTTGCACCGATTGACCCGACGAATAGGGGACTGAAAGCAAGCTCTTAACCGCGGCCGGAGTAAACCCTTCGGAAGTGGAAGCCGTAAATGGCGAAGGTGATGGCCTCCGGAAGGAAACGCGGGCGCCGGAAGAGCGTCTTTATGAGTAGTTGCCAGTAATGCTTCCGGCCCTTGTCGAGAACGCCCAGGTAAAACATCGCCTTGAAGAGGGCCGTCAGGTAGCAGAGACGCAGGTGCCTTATACCGGCCCTTCTGGCAGGCCTGAATTCCCGGAAAAACTCCCAGATCCGCTGATAATACGGTTCCGGTGCGTAGATGGTGGTGACGATTCTGCGGTAGCCGTCCAGCAACACCTGAGGGTTCATTTTGGGGATGAAGTTCAGGGAGTAATCGGTGTTGTTACCCGAGAAGTTCTGCAGGAGCCGCTTTTCTTGCTTCAGGCGTTCGAACAACCTCGTCCCCCGGGGGGCGTTGAGCAGGCCGACCATTGCGGTGACGATGCCGCTCTTCTGGATGAAGTTGATCTGTCGCTCAAAAATGGAAGGGGTATCGCTGTCGAAGCCCACGATGAACCCCGCGCTCACCTGCAAGCCGTGATTCTGGATTTTTCTCACCGCGGCGAGGAGGTCCCGGTGCAGATTGTGGAACTTCTTGCACTCCTTCAGGCTCTCTTCGCTCGGCGTCTCGATCCCCACGAAAACGTGGACGAACCCCGCTTTCCGCATCAAGTCTAAGAGCTCTTCGTCATCCGCCAGATTGATCGACGTTTCGGTGATGAAGGTGAAGGGATGCCGGCGGCTTTCCATCCACCCGATCAGGGCCGGAAGGATCTCGCCTTTCATCCGGGCCTTGTTACCGATGAAATTGTCGTCAACGATGAAGACGCTGCCCCGCCAGCCGTAATGATAGAGGGCGTCCAGTTCGCGCAGCAGTTGCTCCTTTTGTTTTAAGCGGGGTTTGCGCCCGAAGAGCGAGGTAACGTTGCAGAATTCGCAGTCGTAGGGACAGCCGCGGGAAAACTGAATGCTCATCGAAGCGTAGTCCCGAAAGTCGATCAGCTCCCAAGCCGGCACCGGCGTGAGGGAGAGGTCGGGTCTTGCGCCGGTGGCGTAAATGTGCCGCGCGCATCCTTTCTCCAGGTCCGCCAGAAACGCGGGCAGCGTGGCTTCGGCTTCGTTCAGGACCAGGTAGTCGACTTCGGCGAAGGTCTCGGGCTCGGCGGTGAAGAGGGGGCCTCCCGCCACGGTCTTGACACCCAGGGAACGACAGCGCGCCAGCACTTCCTTGACGGAGCCGCGCTGGATTTCCATCGCGCTTAGAAAAACATAATCGGCCCATCTGAGGTCCGCGTCGGTCAGCCGTGCCACGTTCAGGTCGATCAATCTCTTGTCCCAGGCGGCGGGCAGCATGGCGGCGACGGTGAGGAGTCCCAACGGAGGGTATGCCGCCCTTTTGCCGACGAACCGCAGAGCGTATTTAAAACTCCAGAAGGTGTCGGGGTATTTTGGGTAAACCATTAAAACGCGCATCGCCCGGAGTTCTCCTTTGCCCAGACTATTCAATATTATGGTCTCTGCAGGTCGGTGAGAATGTGCCCGAGTACGACGCGTGGTGGAAAATAATGGGGTGGAAAAGAATGGTTTATTCAAGATTAGCATACAGGGGTAGCCTTGCGCAAGGATCAAAACGCCCCAGTTCACCAGCCCGATCGTTCTGCTCCTGCTCTTCGCCGTCGGGCTGGCTCTTTACCTGCGGGAGTCCACCAACGCCCTGCTTGTGCTGGTCATCGTCTTCGTGAGCGGTGTGCTGAGCTTCTGGCAGCAGTACCACGCCGAGCGGGCCATGGCCCGGCTGCAGGCCATGGTCCGGGCCGGGCCCCGGGCGCGCCGCCTGCCGGCGTACCCGGGGCCTGTTCAATTCAGCGCGATGAACCTTTCCCGGATTACTCTTCGACCTCTTCCTGGACCTGGTCGTGGTCCGGACCGTTGTCAGTTTCACTCTCTGCCGCGCCGTCCTCCGCCTTGCCGCCCTCTTCCTCGTCACCGGCGTTCTCCTGGGCCAGGACCTTGCCGTCGCCGGCGTCGACCTTAACATCCTTTACTCCCTGGGTCGTCTTGACCTCCACGCTGTAGACCAGGTTCCCGTTCTCGTTGTCGAGTTCGGTCTCCAGCGCCGTTCCCGGCACGGCGGCCAGCGCGGCGGCCTGCGCCTGTGCGGGGCTGATCTTGGCCTTCCCCTGCAGGGCCGCGGCCTCGGCGGCCTCGTCCGCGGCGTCCTTCGCCTGCTCCTCGTTCTTGTCCTGCGGGTCGGCGACCTGGATGCCGGCCCGATAGGACGGTTGCTCCTGCCGCTGTTCCTGGGCGACGGCAGCCGGGGCGGCCTTTGCCGGCGCGTTCTGCGCCCAGGCGGCGTTAAGAGCGCCCGCGCCGCCGAGCAGGAGCATGCCGGAAGTGACGTAAGCCAGGATTTTCTTATTCATGGTGATCCTCCTTTAAAGTATTATTCACTGTTCGTTCCGGACTGTCCCATCGCTGTTGGTGTTCCCTCACATCGGTCAACCCTCCTTTCCCTGGATTCCCTGCCGGTGTTTTTCCTCGGCAGGGATAATGTAACCCGGGACGATGAGAAGGATATTAGAAGAGGATTGGAAAAGGATTAGAATTGACTCTAAGCGTTTTCTAATCTCCAGGGTGTACAATCGGTCGGGGTGAAGTGACGGTGAACGAGCGAACGGAGACGGCGCGCATCCTGATCGTCGAGGACGAAGCCAGCCTGGCGCGGGCCCTGCAACTGGAACTCGAACACGAGGGCTACCGGGCGGAGACGGCCGGCAACGGGTACGAGGCCGCGGCCCGGGCGGCCGAGGGCGGCTGGGACCTGATCCTGTTGGACATCATGCTTCCCGGACTGGATGGCTTCGAGGTCTGCCGGCGGGTGCGCGAGCGCTCCGCCGTGCCGATCATTATGCTGACGGCGCGCGACGCCACGGGGGATAAGGTGACCGGCCTGGACGCCGGAGCGGACGACTATGTGCCCAAGCCCTTCGCTATCGAGGAACTGCTGGCGCGCATCCGCGCCCGCCTGCGCCGCGCGGCGCCCGCGGGCCGGGTCGGGGATCGGCTGGTGGTCGGCGATCTCGTGATCCGCCGGGACACCCGGCAGGTCGAGCGGGCCGGCCGGCCGATCGCCCTGACGCGGCGGGAGTTCGATCTCCTGGCCTACCTGGCGGAGAACGCCGGGCTGGTCCTGACGCGGGAGATGATCCTCAACGGCGTCTGGGGCTACGACTATTACGGGAACACGAATGTCGTGGACGTTTACATCCGCTACTTGCGGGCGAAGGTCGACGAACCCTTCGCGACACGTCTCATTCATACGGTGCGCGGCATCGGCTACACCCTGCGGGAGGAGGGCTGAAGGGGTGCGCTCGCTTTCGTGGCGCCTGACACTCTGGTACGCCGCGGTCCTGCTGACCGTCCTGTCCATCTGCGGGGCGGTGGCCTTTTGGGGGGTGCGCTATATCCTTTTCACCGGGGCGGCGCGCGAGGCGGAGGCGGCGGTGGCCACCGTCCAGCGCCTGACGGGAGGGGGTAACGAGCAGGGTGACTACAATCATATGGATCTGGATGATCCCGAGTTCGCGACCATTCTGGGAAGTAACCTGCTGTGGGTACAGATCACGGCGCCCGACGGCCGGGTGTTGAACCGCTCCCACGCCCTGCAGGGTGACGTGCGGGCCCCGGCCTACCTCGGCCCGGCCGTACAGGTGCGTCTGGGGGATCAGGACGTGATCCTGGTCGGCGGGCAGTTCGCCGACGGGGTGCGCGTGCAGGTGATCCGCCCCCTGGAGCAGGAGGAGAAGTTTCTCGCCACCCTGACCAGGGTTTTCATCCTGGTGGCGCTGGCCGGCCTGGTGCCGGCCGTCGTCGGCGGGCGGGCCATCGCCCGCGCCGCGCTGCGGCCGGTCGAGACCCTGACTCGCACGGCGCGGGACATCACGGCCAGCGACCTGAGCCGGCGCATCCCCCTGCGCGGACCGCGCGACGAGCTTTACGTCCTGGGGGAGGCCGTCAATGCGATGCTCGGACGCCTGGAGGACGGCTTTTCCTGCCAGCGGGAGTTTGTCGCCGCGGCTTCGCACGACCTGCGCACCCCGCTGACCGTGGTCCGCAGCTACGCCGACCTCCTGGCCCGCTGGGGCGGGAACGACCCCCGGGTCGTCGCGGAGTCGTCCCGGGCCATCGGCCGCGCGGCGCAGACCATGGAGCGGCTGGTCAACGATCTGCTGCTCCTCGCCCGCGTCGACGCGCGGCCGCCGCTTAAGACCGCGCCCCTGGCGCTGGACGAACTGGCGCTGGAGACGGTGCAGGAGGCCGGGGCCGTGGCCCCGGCGGTGGCCGTGGAGCTGGGACCGGTGACCCCGGTCACGGTGACGGCCGACGAGGCCTACCTGCGCCGGGCGGTATGGGCCCTGGTGGACAATGCTATCAAGTACGGCGGGGGGCGGGTGACGGTCTCCGTGGCCCGCGACGGCGGGGAGGCCGTTCTGGCGGTGGCCGACAACGGCCCCGGCATCGACGCCGCGGACCTGCCCCGCATCTTCGAGCGCTTCTACCGCGCCGACCGCGCCCGCAGCCGGGAGGGCGGCTTCGGACTCGGCCTCTCCCTGGCCCGGGGCATCGTCGAGGCGCACGGCGGACGGCTGGAGGCGGAGAGCGCGCCCGGCCGGGGCAGCCGGTTCACGATCCGGCTCCCTGCGGTCTGAGCGTTTCGACAAACAAAAACAACCCTTCCCTGCCGGCGCCCCACGCCCGCCCCGTCACGGTTCAGGTCGCCGGTCTCCAGGACGACGGTTTCTCCTTTCATAAGGCAAGGATAACACCGGCACGGCAAAAAAGGCAAAGCGGATATAGGAACGCCGGCCCGATCAGGGCAACGGCCGGAAACCGACCACCGGAGGACCACCCTGACCAGCCAGGTATTTGAGCGCACGGAGGAGAATAGACCCGGGGTTAAGGTAAGGGAGGCGGAGAAAGTAAGCGTTTCCGCTTCGCCCCGGCGGGGAGCAGGTTCGTTCTGCCTTTTGGGTACTAGAAAATACAGGCCCCGGGAGACCCCGGGGCCCGTTTGGCCGCGCCGGTGCCGACCTACTTGGCGGTCAGAGCGCGGACGAGCATAGATGCCGCCTCGCCCCTCGTGACCGTACCCTCGGGGCCGAACCGGCCGCCGGCCTGCGGAGTCAGGTAACCCATAGCCAGGGCGGCGGCGACGCAGCCGCGGTCGGCCTGGGAGACGGCCGCCGCGTCGGCGGTCTCCAGGCTGAAGATCTCGCCGTGGCGGGCCAGCGGCCCGAAGCCCTGGCTGTTGACCAGCCAGCGCGCCGCCTGCAGCCTGGTCACCGGGGAAGCCGCCTTGATATCCTCGCCGGCGGCGATAATCCCCAGGGTGCGGGCCCGTTCGATAAGCTGCTTGTCGTCTTCCTTGATTAGAGGCCGGTAGCCGTCCCGGTCGGCGGAGGCCACCAGCCACGCCAGCAGTTCGCCGCCCGTGATCCGGTCGTTGGGCCGGAACCGCCCGTCCTCGGCCGAAACAATGCCCTGGTCCGCCAGGAGCTGGATGTCCTTGGCGGCCGGGTGGCCGGCGATGTCCGTAAACTCGGCCTTGCGGCCGGCGACCGGCTTCCCTTCACTGTCCAGTTCCCGGCCGGTCTTGGCGTCCAGCACTCCCATCGGCCAGCCGGAGAGGTGGTAGACCAGGAAGTACTTGGGCCGGTCGGGGCCGTCGGGGTAGCGCTCGAAGGCTCGCGCGTACTCGAGCGCCAGCGGGTGCTTCTCCAGGTAGAGGGAGGCCGCCTTGGCCTTGTCGATGAGACCGGCGGGCGCCGGGAAGGAGGTGTCCCACCACCGCATGCTGTAGCCGGTGACCTCCCCGGTGGTGGCATTGACGGTCACGTTAAAGCCGTTGGCGGGGTACACGACACCGTTCACCAGACGGGCGTACTCCAGCGAATAGGCGCGGGGGCTCTCGTCGCCGCGTTTGGCCCACGGGCCGATCTCCTTGTTGCAGCGGCGGAATACGACCTGTCCGGCGCGTTCCGGCTGCTGATGCTTAATGTAGTCCTCCGCGATCTTCCGCGCCTGGTCTTCGCCGACCTTCACCTCGGGCTTCTTTAGGTAGTCCTCGGGGCCCAGGTTCTCGTAGGTGGAAAAGCCCAGCAGTTCGCCGGTGGCGGCGTCGACCCGGATTTCGATGGTAAGCTTCTTCTCCTTGTTACTGTAGCTGAAGTTCCAGACCTTGGCTCCAGGCACGTCCCAGTTGGCCATCAGGTTCTTGCTCGTCAACTGCATTCCGTCCGGCAGCGGGCAGGCCGTCTCGGCCTTAGCCTGCGCCTGGTCGGCGGTCAGAAGCCGCCCGAGCTTCTCCACCGCCGCCTGCTTGGCCTCCGAGAGGGGCTCCTCCTGCTTGACGCGAGAGTACATCGGCTCCCCGCCTCCCCCGCCGTAGCCGCCGATGTCCAAATAGTACGGCCCCTCGTTGGGGTCCAGAACCTTGCCGGTCAGGGCGTCCAGGATGAAGTTCCCGTCCTTCACCTGGTAGACCAGCTTGGGACGCTCTCCCGTGTCCCTGTCGCGCGGGCCGTAGTAGGCGTAGGCCAGCTCCAGGCCCTGGCCGGTGAAGATCGCGGCCGCGCGGTCGGCCGAAACGCGGCCCGCGGGGTCGGGCACGTCCAACTTGTCTTCCCAGTTGACGTTGAAGTTCTGCATCTCGCCGGTCTCGGCGTTGACTCCCACCCGGATTTCGTCGCCGGTAACCGGGATGCCTTTTACCGTCCGCGCGAAGGTAAAGGTGTAGACCACCGGGTAGGTACGGTCCTTCAGGGGGAAGATGATGGGTTCCTCAAAGGGCCTTTCCGGCACCAGCCTGCACTGGGCGAACTTCTCGGGCAGAAGCGTCCGGGCCGCCTTCTCGGCGACGGCCTGCGCCTGGGCCCTGGTGTAGGCGGGCATTCCGCTGTAGCGCCCGGACGGCGAGCTCTGCCATATGCCCAGGTGAATGATCTCTCCGGTGGCGGCGCTGATCGTCATGTTGCACGATCCGCCCGCCCCTCCTTCCTTGCTCCAGCGCAGCTCCCATACCCCGCGGCCTTCGTATTCGTTGTAGTCGGAGCTGAACTCGTCGAACCTGCCGACGCCGGGGTAAGCCTTCTTGGCGATCCGGATGGCCTGTTCCAGCGTGACCTTGTTTTGCGCCGCGGCCGCCGCGGCCACGGCCGGCGCCGGGCCCGCGGCGAGCGCCGGCGCCGGGAGCGCCCCGGGCAGGAGCAAGCTGGCGGCGGTCACGGCCGCAACCAGCCGGCGACGATAACCCATAAACAAGACGATCCCTCCCTGTAAGATTTTCTTCTGCATGGATTAAACGCCGCCGGACGCCGGAAAATGACAAGCGCAAAAAGATGCCGACTGTTGTCCGGACTTCCGGGAGGTATTACAATACCCATAGGGGTTAGGGCCTGTTGAAGAAAATGGGGGCTGTTCAAAAACGAGCATGGCGCGGAAGGCGAAGCCGACCAGCGCAGAGCGTACTGGGTGGTACGTGAGCACTGGGCGGCGAGCGTGACAAAGCCAGGCGGAGTTTTTCAACAGCCTCGGTTAGAGGGGGTATCCAAGATGAGCGATATCCGGGAGCGAAAGCGGGAACTTGTGGCCCTACACTATGCGAGGATGCCCGCGGCCCGGAAAATGAAGTTGCTGGTCAAAATGAGCGAGGTGACCAGGAAGCTCCAGGAAGGGGTCAGGGCGACTTGCAAGACCCGTTGATTCTCTGTGCGGAGATCATGGACTTCCTGGCAATCCCCTACTGTATCGTCGGCAGCTACGCCGTCGCTTGCTACGGGGTCCCCCGCCAGACAGGGGATGTCGACGTCCTGGCCGTCATCGACGGTGATGCGGCGGCCGTCGCCAAGAAGTTGAGAGGGCTGGGCTTCGAAGTCTCCCTAAGCCGGGCCGACCTCCTTGATCCACGTGGCGACCTCATCACCATCGCCTCAGACCTCCCCATCCAATTGATCAAGGCCAAATACGAATACCAATTGGACGCCGTCCGGAATGCGATAACCGTCCCTTACGAGGGTCGGGAGCTGCGGGTGGTGTCGCTGGAGGACCTCGTGCTACTCAAACTGAAGGCCGGCAGCCCCCTGGATCTTAACGACATCCAATCAATTATGAAAGTGCAGGGCTCCAACCTGGACATCGCGTCCTTGATGGAGAGGGCCCGGCGCATAAGGGTCGACAGGCGGCTACGGGCGCTCCTCGCGAAAACGACATTGCCGGGGGGTCCGGACGCATAAGACTTATGATGCAACGGGAACGGAAATGAGACCTCGGGGCGGGGAACCTCGGGGTTCTCTTTTTCTTCGAGCGAACAGAGGCTCAACCTTACTTCTATACTGTGAGAAAGACCGGGGTTACCTACCTCTGGATAGCATGGCGGCGAATGTTTTCTTTCATCTCGTTTCCCGGCGCTATGGCCGGGCCTCAATCATCCTGACCTCGAATAAGTCCTATGCAGAATGGACAAGAGGCCGGTATCGTTTTAGGAAACCGATGTTCAAGGACTATGTCACCGAGCGTTTTACCTTTGGTTCGAAGTTTCCGGGAAGCTTATGTCCGTGCAGACCATCAGCCGGTGAAGACCGCCGCCGTGACACAGACTTCCGGATCTTAGGAACGGCGCGCGGGTTTCGCTTTACAACGAAGCCTGGAAGACAGGCCGCTATGTGCCTTGTTGCAGGAAAACGAAGGAAAGAGAATCATCATGCCGAATCGTACAGTTCAAGCGCCTAAATACAAGTCAGGACTTAACGGCAAAGGAGAATCTGCTGCAATGAATGGAGAATCTGCTGCAATGAATAATGAAGGCGCCGCACCGGCGGATGCGGTTTACAAAATCCTGGTGGTTGACGACAGCCCGGTCGTCCGGGACGTCATCAAGAAACACTGCACCCCTGAGGGGATCGAGGTGGTGGAAGCCGGGAGCGGCGCTTCGGCCAGGAGGACCCTGAAGCTGATGCAGCCCGACCTGGTGGTCCTGAACATGGTGCTGCCCGATGCGAACGGTCTGGACCTCTGTCGCGAGATCAGGACCGAAGAGCGCCTGAAATGGGTGCCGGTGATCATCCTGACGGCGCTGGGCGACCTGAAATACCTGCGGGAAGGATATGACTGCGGCGCCGACGACTACGTCGTGAAGCCTTTCCAGCCGGAGGAGTTCGTCCTGCGGGTCAAAAGCCGGATCAGGCGGGCCAAGGCCCTGTGCTACGAATCCTTTCACGACGCACTGACCGGATGCCATACCCGCGGTTACTTCATGGCCAGGCTGGAGGAGGAGGTCTTCCGCAACCGGCGGGAAGGGACGCCGTTCAGCTTGCTGCTGGCCGACCTGGACGACTTTAAACGGGTCAACGACACCCACGGCCACCTGGTCGGCGACCACGTGCTGCGCGAGTTCGGCGCGGTGCTGTGGGCCAGCTTCCGCCGGACCGACGTCGTGGCCCGTTACGGCGGCGAGGAGTTTGCGGTGCTGATGCCCAAGACCGATCTGGCCGTGGCGCTTGCCGTGGCGGAGCGCGCCAGGGAGGCGTGGCTGGCCCACCCCTTGATCGTGCCCGGAGGCGGCGAAAGACTGCGCGTCACCTTCAGCGGCGGCGTGGTCGAGGGCGGCCGGGAGACGGCCGGCGTCAGCGAGATTCTCGCCGCCGCGGACCGCGCCCTTTACGCGGCGAAGGTGGCGGGCAAGGACCGGATTGCCGCCGGAGCGCTTCCTTTGCCGAAGGCCGGGCAATCCCTGTGATATCTCAAGGCAAGGAGTGCTTACGTTGACCGGGGAATGCTACCGAGGAGTTCTTCCGGGTCGCCCTGCGGCGTCGGCGTTACGATTTCCTTGCTGGGCTGCAGGCGGATCTGGATCGCTATCTGTGGTTTTTCAACTGGGGGCGACCGCATCAAGGCCGCCGTACCGGGGGCCGTACCCCGGCCGAAGCCTTCCTGGTTCCGTATCCTGATCTGATTGGACTACCGTGTCAACACCAGGATCATTTGACATCCATTGACGAGATTTGTAGGAGCAACTGCGGCAGGGCCGCGTTGGTAGGACGGGGAAAATGGGTCGGGGGCAGTCAGGTTACCTCAGTGCCGGGTTGCCGATGCATCCGACGCCATCAATCTCCGACAATGACGGGTGCCATCGGGGTGGATCAGGGTCTACGCCACGTCCTGGAAGAACGGGATGGTGGTGCTGGAGACCGAGCGGGAGCCGTACTTTCTTTCCCCGGCGGAGCCGCAGAGGTTTTGCGATGCGCTGCGGACCCGGCTTTGCGGTTACAAGATTGTTTGTGGAGGCAAGGTGAAGACGGTGGCCAATCTCAACGCGACGCTTCTTGCGCAGATATTCCATTTCGTCCTGTTGTTGGCCCTGACGGTCGGTTTGGCTCTGGCCATCCTGTACTTCCTGACGCGGCGCAAGTCATCGAGGAACTGCAGTCAGGATACTTCCCCGACCATGGCTCGTCAGGAAGAAAACCCGGAGCGCCTTGTGTGCCTGCGCTGCTCCGCGGAACTCGAGCGCCTGGGCGTGGAGAAGTTCCGCATCGGCGGCGCAACCGGCTTGGTCAAGCTTGTGTTCGACGAGTGGACGGAACCGGGAGAGGATGTTCTTCCCCTCGAAGTCTGGGTTTGCCCCGGTTGCCGGAGGGTAGAGTTCCGGTTTGCGGGGCGGGATTAGGATGCACGGAGCTAAGGAGGTTCACGCCCTGCGCTTCCTTTCGACGGGCTTGTATGGTGTGAAGAGGGTTGGCCGGGTGTTCTCTTCGAATATACGGTTGAGGCCTGGGCCTGCTACCCTGATTTTTTTCGGCTCCGGGCCGTATCCCCGGTCGAGCGGTCGCAATATCTATTTCGTCATGCTGGCCCCGCTCGACCCGCCGGTGCCTGCAGAGTGGGATCGTGAGCATCGAGTCGCAACGCGCTTCCGGAGGCGCCGTACGGAGTAACCGAGCACTCCCCCACCTAAAAGCAAACCGGCTGAAAATGTTATCACCAGGAGAGCGTCGTCATCGGAAAGGAGGCCGGGCCACAAGGCTTCCGCCAAAGACAGGACAACCGCTGCGAGAAAGAAGGCGGCCGCCAGGAGCAAGAGAAATAGCACACGGGAAAGCAACCAGTAGACATCCGCAGTGACGACAATCCAGAGGATTTTCTTAAGCCGCTCCTCTGGCGGTAGCTGGGATAGCGGCTGTTTTGGGTGTTCGGGAAAAACTTCGTTGGTTGCCTGATAGACGATCAACCCGGTCCCTCCAAGCGCGGCCAGAGGGGCGAGAAGAAACGCCACCTCGGGGTCCTCAGAGGCCTGAAGGGTGCACACGGACACCGGCAGGGCGTAAGGCAACCACGCTGCGGCCGCCGCGAGCACGGCGCGCGCCGCGAGCCGGTTTACGGTGGCACTGGAGATCTTGAGCACATGCTCCGTGAAAAGAGAGGCACCCAGCGCGCCGACCCCGAGGAGCACTACCCAGAACCACCTTTCTTCTACCCGTGCGGCCTGCGGCCCAAGTTTGCGCAAGAGAAAACAGACCGCGTAGCCGGCGCTGACCGAGGCTGCTGCGGCGAGGAGAACAAGCCTGACGAACGTTCCCGCCATTGCCGGCTTTCCCTGGGCCGACAACCTAAGCGGGGCGCGAGGCACCCAGCTGCCGGGCGCGGATGAAGGCGCTGACCGAGCGGTCGTAGGTGCGCTCGGCTTCCGGCGGGAAGAAGCAACCAGGGAGCTCGCCGCGGCCTCTGTGGTAGGCCACACACTCGCAGCAGAGGCCTTTCTTGTCGCACGGTTCGTAGGTGCAAGTGCAGCGGGCAAGGTTTCTGTCCTTCCGGCACTCCACTGGGGACACTCCTTACTTAAATTTTTGTATCAGTTTTCGCGCCCCGTTTCTCAAACCCTGCACCGAAAACAAAAGACCCTGTCGGTGGTCGGCAGTTGCGGCAGAGCGTCCAGTTCTTCTTTCAGCACGACATAATGCGCCTCGTCTCTGGCTCCGCAGCCCTGCAGGCCGGGGAAATGCCGCAACCCCAGGAGAAATGACCGGTAGGTGAATTGTATGCGTCTTTTCTTGTGCCCATCATTGCATCCCGGAGTGGTGCGGCGTACCGCAGATGAATGTCCTTGCCCGGGCAGGGCCGGACGGCACTCCTTTGCCGGGCTCCGGAGCGTCTTTACCGCCGTGGACAAAGAGTGCTGATCCATCACTACGCGACCCTTACCGGAGCCCGCGAGGACGCCCGCTACTGGTCCCTTACCCTGGAATTCGGCCGCCGCTTTGCCCGGATGGCCGTCGATTGGTGCGACGCCGCGCTGGCCGCGATCACGCAGGAGGACAAGGCCCATGGGTAAGAAAATTCCCGGCATGGTCTCGATTTTCATCGGCTTTGTCCCCTGGATCCTGTACCGGGCGCTCTCGGGCCCCGGCCTCTGGACGGAGCAGGATGCTGGTGCGGTGTTCTGGTTGTCTGTTGCCCTGCCGTTTGGACTACAGCACAGCTCCAAAAACGGTAAGGAGGGGTAGGTGCGGTGTTCTGGTTGTCTTTGGCCCTACCGTTTGTCATCGGATTGGCCGTGGCGGCCATCCTGTATTTTACGGTCGGCTGGTGGGGTTTTTGGATAGTCTTCCCCTGGATCGGGTTTTCTATCTCTCTGGGAACGTATTTAATGGCGAAATTACCGCGCAAGAAAAGATCCGCGGGAAGGCGGGTCGCCATTCTGATGATCCTGCCGGCGCTCTTACTATTCGTCCCCATTGCCAATAACGAGAACTTTCAATTGGAAGGCGTGGTCTTGCTGTTACTGGCCGGCTACTTTTCCAAGGGAGTCATCCATTACATGGTCGCCAAGGTGTTCGGGCCGTTGATCTGGGGGCGGGGATTCTGCGGTTGGGCCTGCTGGACGGCGGCGGTTCTGGACTGGCTGCCGCTCAAAAAGACGGGCCGGATTCCACCGGAGCTCAAAAGAATAAGGTACCTGACCTTCGCCCTGTCAGTTTCGTTGCCGGTGGTTCTGGTGTGGTTTTTAAACTATGACGTGCGCAATGACTACCTGCACAAGACCGAAATGCTGTGGATGTTTGCCGGCAATGCCCTTTACTATCTGATCGCCGTGCCTATGGCCTTTATCTATAAAGACCGGCGGGCTTTCTGCAAGCTTGTCTGCCCGGTACCCGTGGTAATGAAACCGCCGGCCACGGTGGCGCTGATCACTATTGCGCCGTCCGGAAAACCGGAGGCGGACTGTGTAAAGTGCGGTCAATGTAATCGTGTCTGCCCGATGGATATTGACGTGATGTCTTTCATCAGCCAGGGAAAGAAAGTCCGGGACACCGAGTGTATTCTGTGCATGGAATGCCGGCTGGTCTGCCCCGCCGGGGCCATTGCCTGAGCCGCGACCGAACATAGTTTGCATCCCAACCAGCCAGCCCGCGTGGTGATCGATTTGTCGAATATCCCCGAATTATCTCGAATTTCTCCGATATCAGCGTAAATCAGCGGAAAACGACAATATCCTGCAGGAAATCGCCCGGTGACATCGAAATCCCCTTCAACTAATAAGCATTTGGCAAGAAAGGTAACGCATTACTACGCTAAACGTTAATGAATAAACTGGTTGCCCCGCCGGAAGTGAGGCAGCTCTTAATTCGGGGGACACCATACTGAATTACTCCTTTGAGACCTGTGCTCGTAGTATGATGACAAACGCATGGCCAGGGCAGAGCGAGTAATGGTTCCCAGCATGCCCCACCACGTTACGCAGCGGGGCAACCGGCGGCAGCAAACATTCTTTTGCGAAGAGGATACAGAGCATACCTGCATCTGATGGCGGAGCTTAATCCCATCCGTGCCGGGCTGGTAGAAGAGGTCTGGCAGTATCCCTTGAGCCGGTTTGCCGGTGCTTTTTTAGTCCCCGCACCGGCGGCGCGCCGCGAATTGGGGGAGCGGCGCCGCCGAACTGCTCGCCAAATCCCTGGCCGAATTTTGGCGGGAGGTGGCCGGGCGGCATGGCGGATTTCCGGCGGACCCACGTGACTGACACGAACATCTGGATCGACCTGGATGCCGGATGAGGCGAGACGGTTGACGCTGTAAGGGCTTCGGCAGGGAAAATGGCGGCGATTGGAGAATAAAACAAAAAAAGGCAGTTACGGCAGTACGCGCCTTTACGGTTTGAACCTCTAAAAACCGGCTGTTCGGTAGAATCCCGGTTTATCTGGCGGGAGAGGATTATGGCGAAAAAGAAAAGCGCGGCGAAAAATGGCAACGGCGGCCTCGAATTTGCCGACCGGCTCTGGTCGGCGGCCAACCGGTTGCGGGGCACGGTGGAGGCAGCCGAATACAAGCACATCGTCCTCGGGCTGCTCTTTCTGAAATACCTCTCGGACGCTTTTGAAAAAGGCATAAGTTCCTGCTGCGGGCCGTAACCGATCCCGCCAACACGGAATACTATGTAAAAGAAGCGCCGGCGGAGTACATCGCTTCGGTGGCTGAAGATAAGGATGAGTACCTCGCCGCCAACATCTTCTGGATCCCGCCCCAGGCCCGCTGGTTTTATCTTTTGGCGAATGCGCACCAGCCGCATCTCGGCCGGCTGATTGACGAGGCGATGGCCGCCATCGAGAAAGAGAACCCATTGCCTGATCTCAAGGCGATTTCATCCTGGCCAATCGGCCCTTTAACATGAAGGAGTGGGGCGGTGAGCGACTACGGGAGGATAAGCGCTGGAAATACGGCGTGCCGCCGCCACTAGTAAAGTATGCGACCTTTTTGGAGGAAAGTTTAACATGGAAAACGGCCAACTGACCTGGATCACCAACTTCATTTGGGGCATCGCCGACGACGTGTTGCGCGACCTCTACGTGCGCGGCAAGTACCGTGACGTCATTCTCCCGATGACCGTGATACGCCGGCTGGATGCGGTATTGGAGCCCACCAAGCAGGCCGTGCTCGAGAGGAAAACTTCGCTCGACAAAGCAGGGATCGTACACCAAGACGCTGCTCTGCGACAGGCTGCTGGTCAAGCCTTCTACAACACCTCCCCCTTCACGCTACGCGACCTCAAGGCGCGTGCCAGCCGCCAGCAACTGGAGGCGGATTTTCGTGCCTACCTCGATGGCTTCTCGCCCAACGTGCAGGAGATCATCGACAACTTCGAGTTCCGCCACCAGATCCCGCGCCTTTCCAAGGCCGACGCCCTGGGCACGCTGATCGAGAAGTTCCTCGACCCGTCCATCAACCTGAGTCCTTACCCTGTGCTGGGCAGCGACGGCACCGTCCGGCTGCCCGGCCTCGACAATCACGCCATGGGCACCATCTTCGAGGAGCTGGTGCGCCGCTTCAACGAGGAAAACAACGAAGAAGCCGGCGAGCACTGGACCCCGCGCGACGCCGTGAGGCTGATGGCCCGCCTGATCTTCGAGCCGATCGCCGACCGGATCGAATCCGGCACCTACCTTCTCTACGACGGCGCCTGCGGCACGGGCGGGATGCTCACGGTGGCCGAGGAAACCCTGTTGCAGCTGGCGAAAGAACGTGGCAAACAGGTCTCGGTGCATCTTTTCGGCCAGGAGATCAACGCCGAGACCTACGCCATTTGCAAAGCCGACCTTTTGCTCAAGGGCGAGGGCGATGCCGCCGACAACATCGTCGGCGGGCCGGAGCATTCGACCCTATCCAACGACGCCTTCCCCGGCCGCACCTTCGACTTCATGCTCTCCAATCCGCCCTACGGGAAGAGTTGGAAGAGCGACCTGGAACGCATGGGCGGCAAGGCTGGCATCAAGGACCCGCGCTTTGTCGTGCAGCACCGGGGCGAGGAGCTGTCGCTGATCACCCGCTCAAGCGACGGCCAGATGATGTTTTTGGTGAACATGCTCTCCAAAATGAAGCACGACACCCCGCTCGGCAGTCGCATCGCCGAGGTGCACAACGGCTCGTCGTTGTTCACAGGGGACGCCGGCCAGGGCGAGAGCAACATTCGCCGCTGGATCATCGAAAACGATTGGCTCGAGGCGATCGTCGCCCTGCCGCTCAACATGTTCTACAACACCGGCATCGCCACCTACGTCTGGGTGCTCACGAACAGGAAGCCCGAGCACCGCAAAGGCCGCGTGCAGCTCATCGATGCCACGCAGTGGTACAAGCCCCTGCGCAAGAACCTGGGCAAGAAGAACTGCGAGCTGTCCGATGAGGACATCCGCCGCATCCTCGACACCTTCCTCAAATTCGAGGAGACCGAGCAGTCCAAGATCTTCCCCAACGCGGCCTTTGGCTACTGGAAGGTGACGGTGGAGCGCCCCCTGCGCTTGAAAGGTATCGACCCCGAGCGCGCCTACACCCCCAAGGAGATCAAGACATTGAGGGAGACGGCGGAGCGCGCCGACGATGCACCGCCGGTCATCAAGAAAATTCACAAACCCGGCACGGCGCCTGATCCGTTGCGCGGGCTGTTGGAGGTTGTCATCAGTGGCAAGCCGCGTGTGGTGGAATACGAGCCGGACACCGAACTGCGCGACAGCGAGCAGATCCCCTTTCTCGAGTGCCCGGCATGCCATCAGCCTGACTACCTGCCGAGCCTGGAAGACCAGCGCACGGCCATCGAGACTTTCTTGCGCCGCGAAGTCCTGCCCTACGCGCCGGACGCCTGGTATGACCCGGCAAGCGTCAAGATTGGCTACGAGATTAACTTCAATCGCTACTTCTACAAGCCAAAGGCCCTGCGCTCATTAGACGAAATCCGCGCCGGTATTCTGGCGGTGCAAAAGCATGCGGAGGTGTTGTTGAATGAACTTTTCGGAGGATCAACAAGATGACCACGGTCCGACCATTTACCAATGCTCAGATTGAAAAACTTGCGCGCTTGCTCGGTGAATGCGGCACAGGAAGTGAGATTTCCCGAGTTCTTCAGGAACGGGGACTGGTTGACCGTTCTCGCGAATCCACGAAGTGGCGACGCCTTTACTGGGTATTTCAACATTACCAGAATGAGTACAAGTGTGCCAATCACGTGCTTGATTTCACACGCGCATTCCTCGCCCCGGCGCGATTCATTGATCGGTCTGAGGAGTTTGAAAACTACCGACAACACCTCAACCAGATCTTGCTTTTCTCCGGGTTAGAGTTCGGGCCCGATGGGCAGTTCCGACAAGTAAACGCAGTGACGACACTGGAAGAGGCAGAGAAACGTGTACAGACCATCCGAGCGAAGTTAAAAGGCCGTAGTGTCCACCCAGAGGTGTTAAAGTATTGCCGAGCTGAACTGATGCAGGACAACTACTTCCACGCCGTGTTCGAAGCAACGAAAGGTCTTGCCCAACGTATCCGGGACATGACGGGCGTTCAGTTGGACGGTGCAGCACTTATTGACCATGTTTTCGCTATTGACCGACCCCTTCTCGCTCTGAATTCGCTCCGAACAGAAAGCGAGAAGTCGGAGCACAAAGGCTTCGCGTTACTGTTGAAAGGTTGCTTTGGCGCAATCCGGAACCCACGTGCTCACGAGCCAAAGATTCTGTGGAAAGGAGAAGACGACGCTGTAGACTACCTTACACTCCTCTCTTTGTTGCATCGCAAGCTGGATGATGCCGTGCTAGTTCGTGAAGGAGGTCAGCCATGATACGCACCCTGACCCCCTACCCCGCCTACAAAGACTCCGGTGTGCCGTGGCTGGGCGAGGTGCCAAGGCATTGGGAGGTCAAGCCACTCAAACGCTGGGTGAGCATAAATGCGGCAGTCCTACCGGATACTACCGCTGCCGACTACCAATTCCGATACATCGATATCGGCACAGTGGGCACTGGTTTTCTAATCCGAGAACCACAACAGATGCGATTTGGCGACGCGCCTTCCCGTGCCAGACGGGTTCTCCGCAGGGGGGACACCATTGTCTCCACCGTGCGAACTTATCTGAAGGCGGTCTACCATGTCGATAGAGACGTAGACGCATTGGTGTGCTCAACTGGCTTTGCTGTCCTGACCCCCGGCCCCGGAACACAGCCGCGGTACGTGAGCTACCTAGCGCAGAGTAGTCCCTTTACCGACTGCATCAGCGCAGAATCCGTTGGTACCGCTTATCCGGCAATCGCCGAGAGCCGACTTGGCTCATTCCATGTACCGGTGCCGACCCTGTGGGAACAAACCGCCATCGTCCGCTTCCTCGATTACATGGACCGGCGGATTCGGCGCTACATCCGCGCCAAGCAGAAACTGATCAAACTGCTGGAGGAGTACAAGCAGGCCCTCATCCACCAGGCCGTCACCGGGAGAATCGATGTCCGCACGGGCCAGTCCTACCCGTCGTACAAGGACTCCGGCGTGGAGTGGCTGGGCCAGATGCCGGAGCATTGGGAACTCAAACCGCTCAAACGCTGGGTACGGATAAATGCGAGTGTCCTGCCAGACACTACTCCTGCGGACTATGAATTCCGATACATTGATATAGGTACAGTGGGCACAGGTTTTCTAACCAGAGAGCCACAACAACTGCGATTTGGTAACGCCCCCTCCCGCGCCAGACGAGTTCTCCATATGGGAGATACCATTATCTCAACCGTGCGAACTTACTTGAAGGCGGTCTATTATGTGGACGGAGACGCAGAGGCTCTAGTGTGCTCGACCGGCTTTGCTGTTTTGACGCCAGGACCCAGCACACAGCCGAAATACGTGAGCTACTTGGTGCAGAGTAATACTTTCACCGATCGTGTAACTGCCGAATCGGTTGGCACGGCTTACCCGGCAATTGCCGAGGGGCGACTTGGGTCATTCTATGTCCCTATTCCCCCCCTCCCCGAACAAACCGCCATCGTGGAGTACCTTGACGCCCAGACGGCCAAGATCGGCGCCGCGATCGCCGCTGCCCGCAGCGAAATCGAACTTCTGCGCGAATACCGCACCCGCCTCATCGCCGATGTGGTCACCGGCAAACTGGACGTGCGCGAGGTGGCGGCGCGGCTGCCGGAGGAGCCGCCTGAGGAGGAGGCTGAGTTGATGGACACGGACGAGACAGCCGAAGGTGAGGCGACAGATGATGATGCCGCCGCAGAAGCTCTCTCTGAGGAGGAAGTTGAACCATGAAACCCACCGACATCAGCGAAGCCGGGCTCGAAACTCTGATCTGCCGGGCGCTGACTGGCAGCGACTGCGTACCCCGACCTGCCGGTACTCCAGCGTTCGTTGCCGAGGCGCCGGCACCCTACGGCGGTGTGGGTTGGCTCCCCGGCGACCCGGCCGATTACGACCGGGAGTATTGCGTCGATTTAGCTCAGCTTGCGGCGTTTCTGCGCGCCACGCAGCCCAAGGTGGCCGAGGCGCTCGATCTCGACAACGACAGCCCCACCCGGCGCAAGTTTCTGGCGCGTCTTCAGGGCGAGGTGAGCAAGCGCGGGGTGGTGGACGTATTACGCAACGGGATTCAGCACGGGCCGCACCGCATCGAGCTTTTCTACGGCACGCCTTCCCCCGGAAACGAGCAAGCGCGGGCGCTCTATGACCAGAACCGCTTCATCGTCACGCGCCAGCTCCGCTACAGCCGCGACGAGACGCAGCGGGCGCTGGACCTGGTGCTCTTCATTAACGGCCTGCCGGTCTTCACCTTCGAGCTCAAAAACCGGCTGACCAAACAGACGGTGCATGACGCCATCGAGCAGTACAGGCGCGACCGCAACCCGCGCGAAAAGCTCTTCGAGCTGGGCCGCTGCGTGGCGCACTTCGCGGTTGACGACAACGAGGTGTGGTTCTGCACGCACCTTGCGGGCAAGGCATCGTGGTTTCTGCCTTTCAACAAGGGATGGAACGACGGCGCGGGCAATCCTCCCAATCCGCAGGGGCTCAAGACCGGTTACCTGTGGCGGGAGATACTCACCCGTGAGAGCCTGACCGACATCCTCGAAAACTACGCTCAACTCCTTGAGGAGAAAGACCTCAAGACCGGCAAGAAACGGCGACGGCAGATCTTCCCCCGCTATCACCAGCTCGACGTGGTGCGAAAACTTTTGGCGGACGCGGCGGCGCACGGCGTGGGCCGGTGCTATTTGATCCAGCATTCCGCCGGCAGCGGCAAGTCCAACTCCATCGCCTGGCTGGCCCACCAGTTCGTAAGAAGTGTGAAGGGTGAAGTGGGAAGTGTGAAAAAAACCGAGCATTCACCCATCACCCCTCACACTTCACACTTCGTTTTCGATTCCATTATCGTGGTGACCGACCGACGCATCCTGGACCAGCAGATCCGGGACACGGTCAAGCAGTTCGCTCAGATTTCTTCGACAATCGGGGCCGTCACCGGTGAAGGTAGCAGCAAGACTAAGCAGCTTGCCAACTTCTTAGCTTCGGGGAAAAAGATCATTATCTCGACCCTGCAGACCTTTCCCTTTATCCTCGACGAAATCGGCAGCGAGCACCGCGGGCGCCGTTTTGCCATCATCATCGACGAGGCGCATTCGAGTCAGGGTGGCCGCACCTCGGCCAAGATGAGCATGGCCTTGTCGGAGGCCGGTGCTGAGGACGAAGACGAGACCTTCGAAGACCAGATCAACCGGCTCATGGAGGCCCGGAAGCTGCTGCCGAACGCCAGCTACTTCGCCTTCACCGCCACGCCCAAAAACAAAACGCTGGAAATTTTCGGCACACCCGATCCGCAGCCCGACGGCACGGTGAAGCATCGCCCGTTCCACAGTTACACCATGAAACAGGCCATCCAGGAAGGGTTCATCCTGGATGTGCTGGCCAACTACACGCCGGTGAAGAGCTACTACAGGCTCATCAAGACCATCGAGGACGACCCGGAATTCGACGTCAAAAAGGCGCAGAAGAAGTTGCGCCGCTTCGTCGAGGGGCACGAGCACGCCATCCGGCTCAAGGCCGAGATCATGGTGGACCACTTTCATGAGCAGGTGATCGCCAAAGGCAAGATCGGCGGCCAGGCGCGGGCCATGGTGGTGACCGGCAGCATCGAGCGCGCCATTCAGTACTTCCATGCCTTCAAGGCGTACCTTGCCGAGCGCAAGAGCCCCTATCGGGCGATTGTGGCCTTCTCGGGTGAGCACGAGTATGGCGGGCACAAGGTCACCGAGGCCAGCCTCAACGGCTTTCCCTCGGCCCAGATACCCGACCGGATCCGGGAAGACCCCTACCGGTTTTTGATCTGCGCCGACAAGTTCCAGACCGGCTACGACGAGCCGCTCCTGCACACGATGTACGTGGACAAGGTGCTCTCCGGGGTCAAGGCGGTGCAGACACTTTCGCGCCTCAATCGCGCCCACCCCCAGAAGCACGACACCTTCGTCCTCGATTTCGTCAACGACCCGGAGGCGATCCGGAAGGCCTTCGAGCCCTACTACCGGACGACCATCCTCGCCGACGAGACCGACCCGAACAAGCTGCACGACCTCAAGGCCGACCTTGACGGCTACCAGGTGTACACGCCTGAGCAAGTTGATGAACTGGTGCGGCTCTACCTGAGCGGCGCCGACCGCGACCAGCTCGACCCGATCCTCGACGTCTGCGTCGCCACCTACATGAAGCATCTCGACGAAGACGGTCAGGTCGACTTCAAGGGCAAAGCCAAGGCGTTTCTTCGAACCTATAACTTTCTGGCTTCGATTCTCCCCTACACCCATGCCGAGTGGGAGAAGCTGTCGATCTTCCTCGACTTCCTGGTACCCAAGCTGCCGGCGCCCAAGGAAGAAGACCTCTCCAAGGGTATCCTCGAGGCGATCGACATGGACAGCTACCGGGTCGAGAAGCAGGCGACCATGAGGATCGCGCTTCCCGATGCGGATGCCGAGATCGAACCGGTGCCCACCGTGGGCGGTGGACACAAGCCCGAACCGGAGCTCGACCGTCTCTCGAACATCATCAAGGCTTTTAACGATCAGTTCGGCAACATTCCCTGGACCGACGCCGATCGGGTGCGCAAGCTGATCACCGAGGAGATTCCTGCGCGCGTAGCGGCCGACACCGCCTACCAGAACGCACGCAAGTATTCCGACAAACAGAACGCGCGTATCGAGCACGACAAGGCCCTCGTTCGGGTGATGACCGCGCTACTTCGGGATGACACCGAGCTGTTCAAGCAGTTCAGCGACAATGCGTCGTTCCGTCGCTGGCTGACCGATACGGTATTCGCACTGACCTACAGCGAACCTGGCAGCGCGAGGTAGCCAGTACGACTTCATCGACGGCTTCGCCCGGCAGCTGCGCGACGCCGTGCCCCACTTCGAGAGGCGACTGGAGGCTTAAGACGGCAAGGCCATGGTCGTCTGCATGAGGCGGCGCATCTGCGTTGAGCTTTATAAGTACCTGCGGGAGCTGCCGGGCTGTCCCGAGGTGGCGGTGGTGACGACCGGCGCGGCGAGCGACCCGGAGGATTACCAGCCGCACATCCGGAGCAAGGCCAAGCAGAAGGAACTGAAGAAGCGCTTCCGGGACCCCGACGACCCCTTAAAGTTAGTGATCGTCCGGGATATGTGGCTCACCGGCTTTGACAACCCCTGCCTGCACACGATGTACGTTGACAAGCCTATGAAGGGCCACAATCTGATGCAGGCGATCGCCCGGGTGAACCGCGTTTTCAAGGACAAGCCGGGCGGGCTGATCGTGGACTACATCGGGATCGCGGACGACCTCAAAAAAGCGCTGGCCTGCTACACCAAGAAAGACCACAACGAGGTGATGATTCCCTTGGACCAGGCGATTGCGGCCGTTACGGGTACAAGCCGGCGGCGTGCGAGACGCTGGTGGTCATCATTATGGAGCAGGCGGAGAGCCTCTACCGCGACTGGCCGGAGGCGGCGTAGGGTTTCGGAAGACCGGAGATAAGGGATGGTGAAGCATCTTGGATATCACGCCGGACAAGAAAAGGTTGCTCGACCTGGTGGAGCGGGCGAGGAGCGGGGAGATCGTCCTGCCCGAGTTTCAGCGCAACTTCGTTTGGACCCGGGATGATGTAAGAGACCTTCTGACCTCGGTGCTGAAGGGTTACTTTATTGGTTCGTTCCTTCTTTTAAAAGTGGATGCGGAGAGCAGCCCCTTCGCTTTCCGGGCCGTGGCCGGGGTAGAGAAGCCGGCGGAGCAACTCAAGCCCGACTGGCTGATTCTCGACGGCCAGCAACGCTTAACCTCCCTGCACTACGCTTTTGCGGCGCCGCCGCTTCCTTTAAAGTGGACCAAGTATCCATACCGTTTTTTCTTAGACTTAAGCAAGATCAGTGCTGGTGACCTGGATGCGGCCGTCTTCAGCGAACGAGCTGACCTGTGCGGGCGTTACCTGGATCAAGACTACCAGTTTGAAAACCTAATTGTTCCGTTCACGGAACTGCCGCGGTGGGAAGACTGGCTCAACGATTACGAACGCTGGCTGATTGAGCGCGACCAGGAGCGGTACTTTAACGAGTACTTTAAGGTGCATAAGCCGGTGTGGAACCGCGCCGTTGGGGTCATCCGGCAGTTTTATGTGCCGACGATTGAAATCCCGAAGGTGAAGCCAGACGATGCTGACGGTATTGCCGAAGTATGCGCCATATTCGAGAAGCTCAACAGTACCGGGGTGGCTCTTTCGGTATATGACCTTTTGACTGCCCGGTTATACCGTTTCGGTGTTGACCTGCACCGGCTCTGGCAGCAGGCGGTGGAGGATAATGAATTGCTCCGCCAGTTCTCGGGTGGGGATCCTGATATCTACGGTGTTCTGGTGCTACGTACCTTAGCGCTTATCCGGGAACAGGAGGTTAAAAGTAAGTCCCTAATTAACCTGCGGCCGGAAGGCTTCGAAAAAGATTGGCACACCGCCGTAGTTTACATGGAAAAAGCCCTCAAGCGGACCACTTCGACGAGTCAGGACGGGTTCGGCGCGTTTGCGCAGAAGTGGCTCCCGTATTCGACAATGATGCCGGTACTGGCTGCTCTTCTCTACAGGATTGACCGGGATAAACTGGATAATCGGGCTTACCGCGGGGTAAAAAAGTGGTACTGGGGTTCGGTTTTTCTTGAGCGGTACGCCGGGGCCGTGGAGAGCATTACGCTTGCTGATTACCGGGATTTGGTCCAGTGGTTCAGCGACCCCGGCCATAAGCCGGCTGTTTTCGAACAAATAGACCGTAATATCCTTCGCAATCCTAATTTTTCGCTGCGGGATACGGCGCGGGTCAACGCCGTTTACCGGGGGGTCATCAACCTGGTGGCCATTCAGGGAGCCAAGGATTTCCAGGCCGACGACGCGATCGAATTTCACGCGCTGGACGACCACCATATTTTCCCGCGCGCCTTCTTGGCGTCGGTGAAAGACGCTGAAGGTAAAAGTAAGTACCAAAACCCGGACATCAATACGGTGCTTAACCGGACGCTGATTTCCCAGGCCACCAACCGCCGGATCAGCCGGATGAGGCCGAGCGATTACCTGGCCAAGTTGGTCCCGCCGGAAAGGAAGCAAGAAATTATGGCTACCCATCTGATTGACGAGGCGGCGCTGGTGGCGATGGAACGCGATGATTACGAAGGCTTTTTGCAGGCGCGGGAGAAGCGGATTATGGCGGCGTTGGCGGCCTATCTGATACTTTAATCTGGGGAGGAAACGCAGTGCCGGCACGGGTGATGCGCCAGAACGAGGCGATCAAAGAGGTTTTCCGCCGCAAGATTCAGGAGAAAGTGGCCCGCGAAAATCCAAAGAGTGGGTGCTGGTCAACGACGTGGTTTTAGAGCCCAAGCCGGAGGAATTCATTCAGTTGGACCACGTCCTGATCGGGCCGCCGGGGATTTACCTGATAGAAACCAAAGCCTGGGAAGGTGCTTTCACAGGGTATAAAGATAACTGGCGGCGGAAGGAAGGCGGTTCGTGGGTGCGGTGTGAAGGAGCTTCGTAGTGTTTCATAGTTAGTTTTCAGCCTACCTACGAGGAATTGAAACACCTCCTTACTTAAGTTGTGGAATCCTCTGTTCCAAGTTTTCAGCCTACCTACGAGCCTTATTACGACGAACAGACGGTGCGTCTGCATCACGACGCGCACCACAAGACCTACGTTGACGGGTTGAACAACGCGGAGGCCAGGCTCGCCGAGGCGAGGAAGAAGGGCGACTTCGCCCTGGTCAAGCACTGGGAGCGCGAGCTGGCTTTCCACGGTTCCGGTCATATCCTGCATACCATCTTCTGGGAGAATATGGCGCCCAACGCCGGCGGTTCGGCCACGGGGCCGATCGCCGCCCAGATTGATCTGGATTTCGGCGGCTACGACAGCTTCAGGACGCAGTTCTCGACCGCCGCTGTAGCTGTTGAAGGTTCCGGTTGGGCTGTATTGGCCTGGAACCCTGGTTTCGGCCGGCTGGTCATCCTGACGGCCGAAAAACACCAGAACCTGACCCAGTGGGGAGTCGTCCCGCTCCTGGTCTGCGATGTGTGGGAACACGCGTACTACCTCAAATACCAGAACAGGCGGGCGGCATGGGTGGAAGCCTGGTGGAACCTGGTCAACTGGGATGACGTCAACCGCCGGTTTGCCGCGGCGAAGTAGCGGGGAGTGCGAAGGGGGGCTAAGCTCTCCTTTGCATTGTTGAGAACCCCGTCCTGCAAGCCGGAGTTGTCCAGGACCCGATGGTCAAAAGAGTGACTTTGAACTGGTAGACGGCCGGTTCCGGGGACCCCTTGCCCATGGCGCATACTCCCCCTGCCCCTTCGTCTTCTTGCTTCAGTCTCTGATACGGGCCGCGATCTCCAGCCCCAGGTCGTAGCAGTGCCGCAGGTCGTCGGGCGTGGGAGCCCACTTCACGGTCGGACCCGGTTCGGCCGCGAGTTCGATCTTCGCGGCCTTCAGCCGCTCCTCGATGACCTTCAGGGCGCCGCCGCCCCAGCCATAGGAGCCGAAGGTCAGGCCGACCTTGTTCCCGGGCCGCAGGCCCGCCAGCTCGTCCAGGAAGGAGGAAACGACGGGCAGGGCGCCGTTGTTGATGGTCGGCGAGCCCACCAGGACGGCGTGCGCCTCGAGGATTTCCTTGACGATCTCGCTGTGGTCCGAGACCGAGAGCTTGAACAGCCGGGCCGCGTAGCCTCCGGCCGCCAGGCCGTCCAGGAGGGCGTGGGCCATCTTCTCGGTGCTCAGCCACATGGTGTCGTAGGCGATGACGGCCTTCGCCGTTCCCCGGCCCTCGGCCCAGCGGGCGTAAGCCTCGAAGATCCGGCCGGGATCCCGTCGCCAGATGATGCCATGGCTGGGGGCGATGGTCGACCTCGTCGTCGAAGCGCTCCGTCGTGGCGAGGTACTGGCCGAAGGCGTCGTTGGGCTTGCCTAATAGTTACGCGCCGGCAATTCGAAGTAGGCACGCGGGTGGGCGCAGGCCGGGCAGACCTCCGGCGCTTCCTCGCCTTCGTGGAGGTAGCCGCAGTTGCGGCAGCGCCAGGTCGTTTTCTCCTCCCGCTTGAAGACGCGGCCGCGTGTCACGTTGTCCAGCAGGGCACGGAAGCGCTCCTCGTGGCTCTGCTCGGCGCGGCCGATGGCCCGGAAGACGGCGGCGATCTCCGGGAAGCCCTCCTCCTCGGCCGTCCGGGCAAAATCGGGGTACATGACGGTGTGTTCGTGGTTCTCCCCGCCGGCGGCGGCGGCCAGGTTCTCGGCCGTCGTGCCGATCCGGCCGGCCGGAAAAGCGGCGCTGATCTCCGCCTCGCCGCCTTCCAGGAACTTAAAAAGGCGCTTGGCGTGTTCCTTTTCGTTGTCCGCCGTCTCCAGGAAGACGGCGGCGATTTGTTCGTAGCCTTCCTTTTTCGCCTGGCCGGCGTAGTAGGTGTAGCGGTTGCGCGCCTGGGACTCGCCGGCGAAGGCGGTCAGCAGGTTCTTTTCGGTCCGGGTCCCCTTGAGACCGGGCATCCGGCTCACCCTCCTTCTGACGGTTGGTATGGCTTTTTCTGTCATACTAACTCACCGGGGTCGGGAAGACAAGCCAGTTCGTACCATGTCCGGCAGGGAAAGGGTGATCGTGCCGAATCATGTACCCGGGTGCTGAATTCTTGCCGGGAGGGGGTCCGCAATGACGGAGAACGGTACGTGTACGACCCGGATGCGGGCGATCCCGCCGGCGGCGTCCCCCCGGGGACGCCCTTCGCCGAACTGCCGGAGGACTGGACCTGCCCGGTTTGCGGTGCTTCTAAGGATGTCTTCGAGAAGGCCTGAAACCGGAAAACCCGAAAATAAAGCCACCCCGCCCGAGGCAGGCTGGGCGGCTTTTCGCCGGGGGGATCGGCATACCCTTGACTAAAACCTGATGTAAGATCTATAGTGGTGGTAAGGAGGTGCCGGAATGTTAAGGGCGCGAGTGACCAGTAAGGGCCAGATAACCATACCGGTGACCGTTCGACGTAAGCTTGACCTACAGCCGGGTGACGAGTTGACATTCGATGTAAACCCCGAAGGCGAAGTTATGGTAAGGGCCTTCAAGCGCAAGCGCCTGACGGAGCTATATGCCTCTTTACCGGCGACCAGGAAGTATCCAGGCAAGGAACAGGTACGAAAAGAAGTGGCCGCCAGGCTGGCGCAGGGGAGTAAGTTGAGTAAAGGGAAAGAAGAGTAATGGCGTGCTTATGGATCGACGCCAACGTTATCCTGCGCTTCATTACCGGTGATCCCCCGGAGATGGCCGCGCAGGCTTTAGAGCTTATGAACCGCGCCGAGAAAGGGGAAACCTGCCTGCGATTATCCCACCTGGTGGTGGCTGAAGCGGTATGGGTGCTCTCTTCGTTCTACGAGTACACCAGGAGGGAGATTGCCGATACTCTGATTCCCTTCATAAGGGCGGACGGCGTCCGGGCCGAAAACCCTGATCTGGTGGTACAGGCCTTGCAGGATATGGCTGACAAGAACGTCGACTTCGTGGATGCCTTCCTTGCCGCGCAGGCGCGGAGACACGGAGAGGGCGTCTGTTCTTTCGATAATGACTTCGCAAGGCTTAAAGTCACCTGGGTTAAACCCCCGGGATAACCGTCCGAGGCGGTCAACGGACAGAAAGATGGTTGTGTCGCCTGGGTTCTCTTTCCCGGCCGGCCGAGAGAAAAGCCGTTTTGGGTGGCAGACGGGGCTCCAAGCGGCTTTTATGTTTTTCAGCCCCGTTATGCCGCCGCAGTCCTCGGGGGACACGCCCGCGCACCCGCCAGGCACACGGGATATCGGACGCCGTCTGCTTTCCCGGTCCTGTCCCCAGTGTGATCCTGCTCAATTGGCTGGACGAGCACGATGTGAGCGGCTGTAGTGTTCCAGCGGACAGCAGGGGATGTATACATTTTCGCCAGCTGTTGCTAAAATGTTGTAAATTACGCCGCACGGCGACGGGGATCGTCACCGAACGAGAGATTTCGGGAGTGGGTTATGGATTACGCCGCTTTCCTGGAGCGCGCCGGTTTCTGGCAATTGCAGGAAGAGATCGCCAGGATGACCGGCCTGGCGATCATCACCACGGACGCGCGCGGCCGCGCGCTGTTCGGCAAGAGCAACCTTCCTCCCTTCTGCGTGCTGGTCAACAGCACGTACGAGGGGAGGATGGCGTGCGAGACCTTTCGCCGGGAACTGGCCCGCGCCGTCCTGTCCGGCGGGGAGGTCCAGCGCCGCGCTTGCCACGCGGGGCTGGTCAATATCGGCGTGCCGGTGGACAGGCAGGGCGTTGTGATCGCCGGCGGCGTGGCCGTTGCCCGCCTCAAAGAAGAAAAACTCGCCCTCCTGGCCGATGAGCTGCACTGCCCGCGGGAGAAGCTTGTGGAGCTGGCGCAGCAGGTGCCGGTGTGGACGGAGGCAAGGCTTGCCGAGGCCGGCAGCCTCGTCCGGGCGGTGACCTCCTACGCGGCCCGGTCGTTTGAGAGCCACAGGCTGCTCCTTGATGTCTCGTGCCTGGGCGAAGACATAGCCATAGAGTATGATGAGCAAAGGCTCGTCCTCCGGGTGGTGCGGGAGACCGCCCGCACGCTGGACGTGCCCGTGTGTCTTCTGCGCACCTACGACGAGGAGAAAAAAGCGCTGGTGGCACGCGCCGTGCATGGCGTCGAAGGGGTGGATCCGGAGGCGATCAGGGAGCTCCCGGTGGAGAACTCCGTCGCGGGCGCCGCGTTTAAAACCGGCGAGCCGGTGGTCGTCTCCGACCTGCGCGCGGCCGGCGGGAAGATGCTCCTGCCGCAACTTGCTCCGGCGGTGCGAAGCGCCCTGGTCGTGCCGCTGCGCGCCAGGGGCCGTGTCCTCGGCACTCTCGGCGTCTACGACACGGCGCCCCGCGCCTGGGACGAGGCCGTTACCGGATATCTCACCGCCATCGCCGCCAAGGTTGCCCTGGCCCTGGAGAACGCGCGCCTCTACGCGTCGTTGAAGGAATACTACCTGAGCGCCCTGCAGGCACTGGCGGCGGCCCTGGAGGCCAAGGACGCGTACACGCGGGGGCATTCGGTGCGCGTGGCGAAACTGGCGCGGGCCTGCGCGCGTGCGCTTGGCCTGAACACTGAGGAGCAGGAGCAGGTTTACCTGGCCGCGCTCCTGCATGACGTGGGCAAGATCGGCGTATCCGAGGACGTTCTTTTGAAACCCGGGCGCCTTGATCCCGCGGAGTGGGAAGAAGTCAAGAGCCACCCCGTGGTGGGGGCCAGGATTATTGAGCCCGCCAGGTTCCCCACGGCGGTGATCGCGGCGGTCCGGCACCACCACGAGGACTACGACGGCGGCGGCTATCCCGACGGACTGGCGGGGGAGGAGATACCTCTTTTGGCGCGGGTCATCCGGGTGGCCGACACCTACGACGCGATGACGTCGGCCAGACCCTACCGGCAGGCGCTTACTCCCCAGCAGGCGCTGGAGGAATTGCGGCGATGGGCAGGCCGGCAGTTCGACCCGCGCGTGGTGGAGGCGTTCCTGCGGGTTCCGGCCGAGGAGATGGAAGAAATTGGGGGGGGGGGGGGTACTCTGATTACCCTTCTTACAGATGTCTTGCGGCGTCGCATAGACTCAGGGAGCGGACTGTCGTGGGGAAAGGGGTTGGATTGACCGCCCGCGCCTGCGCGGTGTAGAATCGAGACCGGACGGCAAAGGAGAATCTGCTGAAATGAGAGATGCCAGCGCCTCATCGGCGGACGCGGTCTACAAGATACTGGTGGTCGAAGACAGTCCGGTTGTCCGGGGCGTCATAAAAAAGCATTGCTCCCCCGAAGGGATCGAGGTGGTGGAAGCCGGGAGCGGCGCTTCGGCCAGGAGGACCCTGAAGCTGATGCAGCCCGACCTGGTGGTCCTGAACATGGTGCTGCCCGATGCGAACGGTCTGGACCTCTGTCGCGAGATCAGGACCGAAGAGCGTCTGAAATGGGTGCCGGTGATCATCCTGACGGCGCTGGGCGACCTGAAATACCTGCGGGAAGGATATGACTGCGGCGCCGATGACTACATCGTGAAGCCTTTCCAGCCGGAGGAGTTCGTCCTGCGGGTCAAAAGCCGGATCAGGCGGGCGAAGGCCCTGTGCTACGAATCCTTTCACGACGCACTGACCGGATGCCACACCCGCGGTTACTTGTTGGCGCGCGTGGAGGAGGAAATCTTCCGCAGCCGCCGGGAAGGGACGCCGTTCAGCTTGCTGCTGGCCGACCTGGACGACTTCAAGCGGGTCAACGACACCCACGGCCACCTGGTCGGCGACCACGTGCTGCGCGAGTTCGGCGCTGTGCTGTGGGCCAGCTTCCGCCGGACCGACGTCGTGGCCCGTTACGGCGGCGAGGAGTTCGCGGTGCTGATGCCCAAGACCGATCTGACGGCGGCGCTGGCCGTGGCGGAGCGCGCCAGGGAGGCGTGGCTGGCCCACCCCTTGACCGTGCCCGGAGGCGGCGAAAGACTGCGCGTCACCTTCAGCGGCGGCGTGGTCGAGGGCGGCCGGGAGACGGCCGGCGTCAACGAGATTCTCGCCGCCGCGGACCGCGCCCTTTACGCGGCGAAGGCGGCGGGCAAGGACTGCATCGTCGCCGGCGGGCAGGCGTGACGTGATGCACACCCAAGTTAATTATCCAGTTAGCTGAAGGCAAGCACATCTGTTTTTTGCTCTCTCCCATAGTGCAATTCCCCGAAGAACGGGTAATGGTATTGCGCACGCCGCGCCTGTACCAGTAATGAAGTATTCTACCACGTTACGGCTAGAGGCAACCGTCGGTAATCAAGGGGTCAGGTCGCAAAAGTTCAAAGTTTGTCCTAAAACAGGCAACGTCTCGACGGTCCGTAGGAGCTTGGGACAGTGTTAACCCCTTCCAAATAATATTGTAAAAATGTGTTTGGCGGCTTAGGCGGTAAAAACTTTGAAGTATTGAGGTTTGGCCCCGAGAAGTTTCTGAAAACGTTTGGCGATCAGTACCACCGGCGTTTAGAATAAACTTATAACAGGTTAACAGATAAAGGGGAGTTCGGCGTGGGAATAAAACAAGAAGTCGGTAAGCTCCTGACCCGCTTGCCTGATGATTGCTCGTTAGAGGACATTCAGTATCACCTTTATGTTCTTCAGAAGATTAAACGCGGGTTGGAAGATGCCGAGAATGGGCGGGTTTACTCACAGGAAGAGCTCGAACAAATGATGGCAAAATGGATCGAAGAATAGTCTGGTCTCGCGAAGCCGCCGCCGATCTCGAAGCGCTTGCCCGGTACATTGCCAAAGACTCGCTTTTCTACGCTGCGGCGGTTGTGCAAGAGATTCTTGACGCCAGCCGTTCTCTAAGAAGGTTTGCGGAAAGGGGACGTATCGTTCCCGAACTCGGTGACCGCAAGTTCCGCGAACTCCTCATAAGAGGTTATCGCCTCATCTACCGCCTTGAAGAATCCCAGGTCTTAATAGTAGGCCTTGTCCATAGAAAACGTAATCTAAAAAGGTTATGGAGAAGGGGAAAACGAAACGGCTAGGGATATTGTTCAAAAAGCCAGGCTTTTCCGAGAAGGCTCTACCGTCATTAGATCGGTACGAGCCAGGAACGTGGTAATAACTTCGGCATTATCTTCTGCCGGTTGGGAATTATATCGAGCGGAACGGTGTAAAAATAGGAATACCTATTGTGCCGAAGAACCGAGGGGAGAGAGTGTGCCATAATAAAGCGATCGCGGAGGCGGTCGCCTTTTTTGACTTCTGCCTCTGCATCCGGGCTCTGACTTCTTTGTTGGGAGTGACATTTTGCTTTACGTTGCCGGAATCGACCTCGGGGGAACGAAGATCTTGACCGCCCTGGCCGATACCGAGGGGCGGGTCGTGCAGGAAATCAAGATTCCCACGCAAGGCGGGCGGGGATTTGACCACGTCGTGGAACGCATGGCGGCCTCGGTGGGCGAGGTCCTGGCCCGGCAAAAAGCCGGCAGGGATGAACTGGTCGCGGTGGGGGTCGGCGCCCCGGGGCCGCTGGACCCGTCGACGGGGATCGTCAAAGAGGCCCCGAACCTTCCCGGCTGGCACGGTGTGCCGCTGGCTGCATCCCTTGCGGCCAGGGTCGGGGTCCCCGTACGCATCGACAATGACGCCAACCTCGCCGCCCTGGGCGAGCACCTCTTCGGAGCCGGGCGCGGTACGCGGGACATGGTATACGTGACGGTCAGCACGGGCATCGGCGGGGGGCTGATCCTGAACGGAGAGCTGTACCGAGGAGCCGGCCGGGTGGCCGGAGAGATCGGGCACCTGCCGATCGCCGACGCCCCTGCATGTCGCTGCGGAGGCAGGGGCTGCCTGGAAGCGCTTGCCTCCGGGACGGCGATAGCGCGGGAGGCCAGGCGGCTGGCCAAGAGCGGCCAGGCTCCGGGACTGCTGGCGCTGGCGGGGGGGAGCGCCGGGAAAATCACGGCGCCCCTCGTCTTTGAGGCCGCGGAAAGGGGAGACCCCCAGGCGAAGGAGATCGTCCGCAGCGCGGCGGCCTACCTGGGCCGGGGGCTGGCCGTGGTCGTCAACATGCTCAACCCGGAGATGATCGTCCTGGGGGGCGGGGTGATGACGGGCGGCAGCGCGATGTGGGACGTGATGCTGCGGGAACTGCAGGAACTGGTCTGGGAGGCTGCGCTCGATTCTCTACAAGTAGTCCCGGCCGCCCTGGGCGGGCGTTCGGGCGTGATGGGCGCCGTCGCTATGGCCTTGGAGATAGCCCAAGGCCATAGCGGCACCGGGCATTAAGCACCAGGCAATAGGATTATATCATGATGCTTAACGCTTAGTGCCATTAAGGTAGGTGATTGACAGGGGCGGTTCCGAGACAAGATAAGCAAAAAGATTCGAAGGATGGGTAACTTTTGGAGTTCGGCAAGGACGAGTGGCGCACCTTTGAACGGGGCGCGGGAAAGGAATGGCTGGTAACGAACGGCCTCGGCGGCTACGCCTGCGGCACGCTGATCAACGCCAACACCCGCAAGTACCACTCCCTGCTGATGGCCGCCCACAACCCGCCCGGCCTGCGCGTCCTGCACGTGGCCAAGCTCGACGAGTGTATCGAAACGCCCTCTTCCTTTTACAACCTCGCCGTTAACGAGACCGGCGGGGGCGTGTCGGACAGGGGTTTTCTGCACCTCCAGCGCGTCGTCTGCGATCCTTTCCCTACCTTTATCTACAGCATGGGCGACATCACCGTCCGCAAGACGGTCTTCATGCCATACGGGCACAACGCCGCCGTGGTCCTCTACAAGGTGCAGAACGGCCTGGAGAAGGCCACGCTGCGGCTCACGCCGATGATCAACGACCGCGGCTACCACTTCATCACTCACGAAGGACAGATCACCTTTGCGCAGAAACCTCACCTTCGCAGCACGGAGATCGCCGGCCGGCCCGAATTCCCGCCGCTCAAGCTGGCCTGCAGCCGGGGCAGGTACTACGAGACCGGGTACTGGTTTAAGGGGATGTACTACCGCATCGAGGCCGAACGCGGCGAAAACCCGTACGAGGACCACTACGTTCCGGGTTATTTCGAGATTGTGCTGCAGCCCCGGGAGCATGCCGCTTTCACCTTCAGCGCCTCGGTCGAGGCTAAGGCCTTTCTGAACGGCGAAGAGCTGCTGGAGGCTGAACGAGAGCGCGTGCAAGTGCTTATCGAAAAGGCCGGGTTTGCAGACCCCTTCGCTCAAGCCCTGGTCGTGGCGGCCGACGCCTTCATCGTTTTGCGGAAATCGACGGGAACCAAGACGATCATCGCGGGCTACCCGTGGTTCACCGACTGGGGGCGGGACACCATGATCTCCCTCCCGGGGCTGACGCTGGTCACCGGCCGCTACGAGGAAGCCAGGCAGATCCTTTTGACCTACGTCAGGCAGGCCAACAACGGCCTTTTGCCCAACGCCTTTAAAATCGGGGCCAGGGAGGCGATGTACAATACCGTTGACGCCTCGCTCTGGTTCTTCAACGCCGTGTACAAGTACCTGCAGTATACCGATGACTACGGCTTCATCCGCCGCGAGATCTTTGCGGTGCTGCGGGACATTGTGGCCTGGTACGTCCGGGGCACGGACTTCAACATCGGTATTGACGACGACGGCCTGGTCCGGGCCGGGGCCCCCGACGTCCAGCTTACCTGGATGGACGCCAAGATCGGCGATTGGGTGGTCACGCCCCGCCACGGCAAGCCGGTCGAAATCCAGGCGCTGTGGTACAACGCGCTCAAGGTCTTGGAACATCTGTGCGAGAAGTTCGACGAAGAGTTTCCGTACCGCGGGCTTGCGGAAAAGGTTAAAGATAGTTTTCACCGCCGGTTCTGGGTGTACGGCTGGCCGGGAGGCGAAAGATGGCTTTGCGACGTGGTGACCGGTCACGAGCAGGACGCCAGGGTCCGTCCCAACCAACTGCTGGCGGCCAGTCTCCCGTTCAGCATGCTCGACCGCGAACAGTCCCGGGACGTCGTCCGCAAGGTCTGGCGCGAGCTGTACGCCACATACGGCCTGCGCAGCCTGAGCCCCAGGGACCCCGACTACCGGGGCGTCTACATCGGGGACCGGGTGCGCCGCGACGGCAGCTACCACCAGGGGACGGCCTGGAGCTGGCTGGTCGGCCCGTTCATCACCGCCTACCGGCGCGCGCACGGTTATTCGCCCGAGAGCGGGGAACAGGCCAGGGCCTTTATCCAACCGTTCGAGGATCACCTCCGGGACCACGGCGTGGGCAGCATATCGGAGATCTTCGACGGCGACGAGCCGATCTATCCCCGGGGCTGTTTCGCCCAGGCCTGGGGCGTGGGTGAGCTGCTCCGCGCCTACGTGGAGGACGTGCTGGAAGCGGGTTATCCGATTAAGACCCCTGTGCGGTGTCGACCGCATCGCGAAGATCGCGAAGAATGAAAATAGCTGCAACAGGTCTGACGGCTGACAACTGTTTGCCGATGACCGATTTTTAGTTTGACGGGCAGAGAGGACTATGCCGACAAGCGTTTAAATTATCCAAAGGAAAGCAAAAGAGTACGATCAGGGTCGCAAAGCGTTTCGCATCTGAGGTCCTGATTGCAGGAGGCCTTCAACAATGACCGCTCCCCGCATGGTGATTATTACCGGTCTTTCCGGGGCGGGTAAGACGCAGGCCGTCAGGGTCTTGGAAGACCTGGGGTTTTTCTGTATCGACAACCTGCCGCCGACATTGATCCGGAAGTTCGCCGAGCTCTGCGCCCAGAGTAGGATCGGGCGCGTGGCCTTGGTCATCGACATCCGGGGCGGGGAGTTTTTCGGCGCCTTCGCCGGCGTCCTGGACGAACTGAAGGCCGAGGGCATCCGTTACGAAATACTGTTTCTCGACGCCTCCAACGAGGCCCTGGTCAGGCGGTTTAAGGAGAGCCGCCGCCCCCATCCCTTGAGCCCTTCCGGCGAGATCATCGAGGGCATCCTGGCCGAACGCCGGCGTCTCCAGGAATTGAAAGGCCTGGCCAACAAGATCATCGATACCTCCAATCTGACCGTCAACCAGTTAAGGCAGGAAATCGCGGGCCTTTACGGGGAGGACGACGGCCAGGAAAGGCTGGCCGTCAATATCGTCTCGTTCGGTTACAAGCACGGCATTCCGCTCGATGCCGACCTGGTCATCGACGTGCGTTTTCTGCCCAATCCCCACTATATCAGCGACCTGCGGCCGCTGACCGGTTACGACCGGAAGGTCCGCGACTACGTCTTTAACTCCCCGGATACCTTGGAATTCGTGGAACGCCTCGCTTCGCTGCTCGAATTCCTCATTCCCCGCTATATTAAGGAAGGCAAGACGTCGCTCACGATCGCCATCGGGTGCACGGGGGGCATGCACCGGTCCGTCGCCCTGGTCAACCACCTGGGCGAGCTGCTCAAGAAACAGGGCCACCGCATCAGCGTCAGGCACCGGGACATAAAGGGCGAATAATTTGTCCCCTGGTTAACTAATATCTCTATAACAACAAGAAACAAGGCTGCGAACCGGTTAAATAGCAGAACACATTTTGGCCTATTGTGCTATAATATTGGCAGTAAGGCGGGATATTTTGACCTTTTCGGTCCGCACCAAGGAGGAATTAGCCAGGATCGAGGGCCGGCTCTGCTGCCAGAAAGCCGAGTTGGCTGCCCTGGTGCGCTTTTGCGGCTCCTTGCGCGCGCCGGGACCCGAGCCCGAGGGGCTGGCGATCGGCACCGAAAACGCCGGCGCCGCGCGCAAAGCTTACAAGCTGCTGAAGCACGTCTGCGGCCTTGAAGCGACCATAGCCATCCGCCGCAGGCAGCGCCTGCGGAAGAACAACCATTACGAGGTCATCGTCGAATCCCAGCCCCGCTTTGCGGAGGCGTGCAAGGCGCTGGGGCTTAAGGCCAGGGGCATTAAGAAAAGCCTGGTCGGTCGCGACTGCTGCCGCAGGGCCTACCTGAGGGGGGCGTTCCTGGGCAGGGGTTCGGTGTCGAGTCCCAAGGGCGAATACCACCTGGAGATCATGGCCGGGTCGGAGCCCGTCGCGCAAGACCTTGCCGCCCTGATGGCCCGGCTGGGGCTGGATGTCCGCGTCGTCAGCCGCCGGCGCGGATGGACCGTGTATATCAAGGAAGGCACGCAGATCGTCGACTGCCTCAACCTGATGGGGGCCCACAACGCCCTGCTGGCCTTTGAAAACGCGCGCGTTTACAAAGAGATGCGCAACCGGGTCAACCGCCTGGTGAACTGTGATACGGCCAACCTGAGCAAGGCGGCCGAGGCCTCGGTCCGCCACCAGGAAATCATCCGGCGGATCGACGAGTCGCTGGGCCTGAAAAAGCTTCCCGAGCCGCTGCGGCAGTTCGCCGAACTCCGCCTGCGGTATCCTGACGCCAGCCTGCGGGAGCTCGGCGAACTAGCCGCGCCGCCGCTTTCGAAATCCTGCGCGGGCCACCGCATGCGGCGTCTCGAAGCCATCGCGGAAAGGCTGGCCGGGAAGGAAAAACGTTAGACATGCGCCAAGACCTGCACCTGGATCAGCGACAAACACTAAAACCGGCGCTCGGGATCGAGCAGCGGCAGGCCCTGACCGTCTTGCAGCTCCCGCTTCCCGACCTGATCGAGTACATCGACCGGGAACTGCAGGAAAACCCGCTCCTCGAGGCCGACCCGGGCCAGGAGCGGCTGCCGGGGGGCGAGGCCGAAAGCGCCGAATGGCTGAGGTACCTTGACGACGCCAGCGACACCGGATTCGCGCCGGAGCGGCGCCGCGCACGGGACGCGGTCGTGGGCGTCGCCACGGAGACGCTGGAGCAGCACTTGCTGTCCCAGCTCAGCTTGAGCCCGGTCGACGCCGAAACGCGCAGGATCGCCGCCTACCTGATCGGGAACCTCGACGAAGACGGCTACCTGCGGGTGGATGTCGGCGAGGCCGCGCGCGAGCTCCGTACCGGCGAGGATGCTGTCCGGGCCGCCCTGGATCTCGTCCAGACCTTTCACCCGGCGGGGGTGGGGGCCCGGAACGTGGCGGAAAGCCTCGTCCTGCAGTTAAGGCGCCGGGGTTTCGACGAGCCGATCTTCGCGAGCCTGGTGACCGGCCACCTCGACGACCTGGCCGCGGGTCGGTTCGAGAAGATCGCCAAGTCCTTGAGGGTCAAGGCCGCCGACGTCGCGGAGGCCCTCCAGGTCATCAAGGAGCTCAACCCGCGCCCGGGGTTGCAGTTTTCCGACGGGCATGGGACGCGTTACCTGATGCCCGATGTTATAATAGAAAAAGTTGGCAAGGAATTCGTCGTTTTGGTCAACGAGACCGACCTGCCGCGCCTGAGCATCAACGCAACTTACCAGAGGCTTTTGGCGTCGGCGGACGGCGATGCCGAGACGCGCGGTTACATCAGCGGGCGGCTCAAGGCCGCCCAGGAGCTCTTAAAGAACGTGGAACGGCGGCGACTGACCCTTTGGCGTGTCGTCACCCGCATTGTCGAGGAACAAAAGGCTTTCTTCGAGAAAGGCCGGGCCTTTCTCGTCCCGCTTACGCTGAAGGAGGTCGCCGACGCGCTGGGAATACACGAATCGACCGTGTCGCGAGCCGTCGCCGGGAAATACGCGCAGACGCCGCGCGGCATATTCAGCCTGAAATTCTTTTTCGCCTCGGGACCGAAGGACGTGTCGGCCGAGGCGGTGAAACGCCGGATAGCGGAGATCGTCAAACAGGAGAACCAAGAGCGCCCTTACAGCGACCGGCAGATTGCCGCCATCCTCGCCCGGCGGGGCATGGAAGTCTCCCGGCGGACGGTGGCCAAGTACCGTGACGAGCTCGGCCTCCGGCCGGCCAGACAAAGGAAGCGCGGGTTATAAAACGGGATGCGAGAGAGATAATAGGGAAGGAGTGGGCGGAAAATGGCGGTGAAGCTGGGCATCAACGGTTTTGGACGGATCGGACGCCTGGCATTGCGCGCGGCCCTGCAAAGGGATGACGTCGAGGTTGTTGCTGTCAACCACAAGTCGCGGCGGATCGCGGTATCTCCCAATTACGGCAAGGAATTGGCCCACAGCCTTAAATACGACTCGGTCCACGGGAAACTTAACGTCGATACTACCGGCTCCGGCGAGCACATGGTCCTGAACGGGCGCGAGGTCAAGGTGTTCGCCGAGGCGAACCCGGAAGCGCTTCCCTGGGGGGAGCTGGGGGTCGACATCGTCATCGAATCAACGGGCAAGTTCCGGGAACGCAAGGAAGCCGCAAGGCACCTGGCGAGCGGTGCACGGAAGGTGATTATTTCGGCGCCGGGCAAAGACGACGATGTAACCATCGTGATGGGAGTGAACGAGGAAGTCTATGACCCCCGGGCGCACCACGTTATCTCCAACGCGTCCTGCACGACAAACTGTCTCGCCCCGGTAGCCAAGGTCCTGCACCGGAGATTTGGCATCGTCAAAGGGTTGATGACTACCGTGCATGCGTATACCAACGGGCAGCAGCTGCTGGATATGCCCTATAAGGACCCGCGCCGGGCACGCGCCGCCAACCTCTCCATTGTTCCGACGACGACCGGTGCGGCCGTCGCCGTCAGCCGAGTGCTGCCGGAGCTTGAGGGCCGCCTCAACGGTTGTGCGCTCAGGGTGCCGGTGCCCAACGTTTCGCTGGTTGACCTGGTTGTGGAATTAAGCCGCGCAGCGACCGTCGCCGAGGTCAACGGGGCGTTCATCGAGGCGGCGGCAGGGCCGCTAAAGGGGATCCTGGCTTACTCCGACCTGCCCCTCGTCTCCATCGATTACAACGGGGACCCCCACTCGGCCACTGTTGACGGGCCCTCGACCATGTCTATCCAGGAAAACATGGTCAAGGTTCTGGCGTGGTACGACAACGAGTGGGGATACACGCAAAGGCTTTTGGACCTGGCCTTGTATGTAGCCCTGAAGGGCTACTGATCCGACGACTGACGGCTGACGACCGACAACCGAATTGGAGGGTTCCATCGTGATTCAGAAAAAGACTGTGCGTGACGTTGACGTTCAGGGCAAACGCGTCTTCGTGCGCGTGGACTTCAACGTCCCTATCGCGGACGGGCGCGTGACGGACGACACGCGCATCAGGGCCGCCCTGCCCACCATCGAGTACCTGAGGAAGAACGGGGCGCGGGTGATCCTGGCTTCGCACCTCGGCCGCCCAAAGGGCAAGCGCGACGAGAAGTACAGCCTTAAACCCGTGGCCGGGAGGCTGGAGGAACTCATCGGCGAGGAAGTCGTGCTGGTGCACGACGCCGTCGGGCCCGAGGCCGAAGCGGCGGCCGGTGCCCTCAAGCCCGGCCGGGTAATGCTCCTGGAGAACATCCGTTTCTACCCGGAGGAAGAGAAGAACGACGCCGAGTTCGCCCGCCGGCTGGCCCGTTTGGCTGATATATATGTAAATGACGCTTTCGGTACCGCCCACCGCAGCCATGCCTCCACGGCGGGCATTGCCGCGCACCTACCCGCAGTGGCGGGTTTTTTAATGGAGCGGGAATTGGACGTCCTGACCGGCCTCCTGACCGCCCCCCGGCACCCGTTTATCGCCATTATCGGGGGGGCTAAGATCGCGGACAAGATCGGCGTCCTGGAAAAGCTGTCGAACAAGGTGGACTCGCTGCTGATCGGCGGGGGGATGGCCAACACCTTCCTGGCCTCGCAGGGTTATGACATGGCCGGTTCCCTCGTCGAAAAGGACGGGCTGGATACCGCCCGGCAGCTTCTCGAGAAAGCCAAAGAGAAGCAGGTCGAGTTCCTGCTTCCTGTTGACCTGGTTGTCGCTCCGGGCGTCGATGCTCCCGGCGAGCGCGAGACGGTTAAGGTCGGGGAAGTGCCGCCCGGCTGGATGGCCCTCGATATCGGCGGCGCTACCGTCGAATTGTTCAGCTCCAGGATTGAAAAAGCGGCGACCGTGTTTTGGAACGGCCCCATGGGTGTTTTTGAAAAGCCCGGGTTTGACACCGGCACGCTGGCGCTGGCTAAAGCCGTCGCCAAGGCGCCCGCGTCGGTCGTCGGCGGGGGAGACACTTTGGCCGCCCTGGAGAAGGCGGGCGTCAAGGATCAGGTTTCGCATGCCTCGACCGGCGGCGGGGCTTCGCTGAAGTTTTTGGAAGGGAAAGAACTCCCCGGTGTGGCGGCCCTTCTTGAGAAGTGAGAGGTGGGAGGTCAGAGGCGAGACCCGTTGGAAAGGATTTGGCATTGCCCCGGTCTAAGCTAACACCTCGGGATGGCCGTAGAAGTGAGAGGTGGGAGGTCAGAGGCGAGACCCGTTGGAAAGGATTTGGCATTGCCCCGGTCTAAGCTAACACCTCGGGATGGCCGTTGGATATGGGTAACGAGTAATGACTGACTCATTACGGGGAGGAAAACATGCGGACACCGATTATCGCGGCGAACTGGAAGATGTACAAGACCCCTTCCGAGGCCGCCGCCTTCGCCAAAAAGCTCAAACTCGCCGTCGCCGGCTGGGTGGGCATCGAGATCGTCCTGTGCCCCGCTTTCCCCGCCCTCGAGGCGGTGGCCGCCGTTCTGAAAGGAGGGGCCATCGGCCTGGGGGCACAGAATATGTTCTGGGCCGACGAGGGCGCGTATACCGGAGAGGTTTCCGCCCCGATGCTGAAAGAAGCCGGGTGCGGTTTCGTCATCCTGGGCCACTCCGAGCGGCGGCAGTATTTCGGAGAGACCGACGAGCTGGTCAACAGGAAGGTCGTGGCCGCCTTGAAACACGGCCTCACCCCCGTCGTCTGCGTGGGCGAAACGATCGAGCAGCGGAAGGCCGGCCGGACCGCGGATGTCGTGGGCACCCAGCTGGCCGGGTGCCTGAAGGGCCTGTCGCCGGAGCAGGCGGCGGGTCTGGTCGTCGCCTACGAGCCCGTCTGGGCCATCGGAACCGGCCATACGGCCTCGGACGAGGATGCCCAGGAGGTCTGCGCCCTGATCAGGCGGGCGGTCGCCCGGGATTTCGGCCCGGGGGCGGCCGACGCCGTGCGCATCCAGTACGGCGGCAGTGTCAAGCCGGAAAACACCAGGGGCCTTCTGTCCCAGCCGGACATCGACGGGGCGCTGGTCGGCGGCGCCAGCCTCAGCCTGGCTGGTTTTGAAGCCATCGTCAACGTTACGCGGGAGGTCTACGGCTCTTGAGCGGCAAACCGCTGGTTTTCATCGTCCTGGACGGCTGGGGTAAGGACGACCCGCACGCCGGCAACGCCATCACCCGGGCCGCGACCCCGAACTGGAACAGGCTCTGGGCCGAATACCCCCACGCCGTTCTTTCGGCCTGCGGCGAGGACGTAGGCCTGCCCCCGGGGCAGATGGGCAACTCGGAGGTGGGGCACCTGAACCTGGGCGCCGGCAGGGTCGTTTACCAGGATCTTTTACGCATCACCCGCAGCATCGAGGACGGCAGCTTTTTCGCCAACCCGGTCCTGGTCGAGGCCTTCAAAAAGGCGCGCGAAGGAGGCCGGGCCGTTCACCTCATGGGGCTTTTGTCGGACGGCGGTGTCCACAGCCACATCGAGCACCTCTTCGCCCTCCTGGAGATGGCCGCGCGTCTGGGACAGGAAAAAGTTTTCGTCCACGCCTTTCTCGACGGCCGCGACGTTCCGCCCGCCAACGCCATCGAGTACGTCAACGCCCTGGAGGACAAACTTCGCGAAGCCGGCCGGGGCAAGATCGCCACGGTTATGGGCCGCTACTTCGCCATGGACCGCGACAAGCGCTGGGAACGCACGGCCAGGGCCTACAAGGCCATGGTTTACGGAGACGGTATCGGCGCGGTTTCGGCCGCCGAGGCCGTGGACAATGCCTACGGGCGCGGGGAGACCGACGAGTTCGTCCAGCCCACGGTCATCGTCAGCGGCGGCGAGCCGGTGGGGCTGGTTGAGGACGGGGACACCGTCATCTTTTTCAACTTCCGCCCCGACCGGGCGCGCCAGATCACCCGGGCCTTCGTCGACAAGGAGTTTGCGGGTTTCGACCGGGGTCCCCGCCCCGTCACCGTGCATTTCGTCTGCTTCACGGAGTACGACAAGACGATCGAGGCGCCGGTCGCCTTCAAGCACGCCCACATCAAGAACACCCTCGGGGAGGTCTTGAGCAGGCATAACCTCAGGCAGCTGCGGCTGGCCGAGACCGAAAAATACGCCCACGTGACCTTCTTTTTCAACGGCGGGGTCGAGACCCCCTACCCGGGGGAGGATAGGATCCTCATCCCGTCGCCCCAGGTGGCCACCTATGATTTGCGGCCGCAAATGAGCGCCGTGGAGGTCACCGACGCGCTCCTCAAGAACCTGGACCGTTACGACGTCGTGATCATGAACTTCGCCAACCCCGACATGGTCGGGCACACGGGCAACCTGGAGGCCACCGTCCAGGCTATCGAGACGGTCGATGCCTGCCTGGGGCGGATCGTTCCCCGGGTCCTCGCGCGGCGGGGGACGGTCATCCTGACGGGCGACCACGGGAACGCCGACAAGGTGTGCGATGAACAGGGATGCCCGTTCACGGCGCACACCTGCAACCCCGTACCGTTTGTATTGGTTTCCGCGCGCCCGCGCCTGTCGCTCAGGAACGGAAGACTGGAGGACGTCGCCCCCACTATCCTCGACCTGCTCAGCCTGCCCAGGCCGGAAGAGATGACGGGGCGTTCACTAATCGTAGAATCCAAGGAGGGATAAGGCTATGTCGACCATGATTGTCGATATCTTCGCCAGGCAGATCCTTGATTCCCGGGGCAACCCCACGGTGGAGGTCGACGTCGTCCTGGAAGACGGCACGCTGGGGCGCGCCGCCGTTCCGTCCGGCGCTTCCACCGGAACCTTCGAAGCCGTCGAACTGCGCGACAAAGACCCCTATCACTATTTCGGCAAGGGCGTGTTGCAGGCCGTAACCAACGTCAACACCGTGATCGCCCCTGAGATCACCGGCTTCGACGCCACCGACCAGGTGAAGATCGACGAGGCGCTGATCGCGCTCGACGGTACCGAAAACAAGAGCAAGCTGGGGGCCAACGCCATCCTCGGCGTTTCCATGGCCGTGGCCAAGGCGGCGGCCAAGGCCGTCGGGCTGCCCCTTTACCGGTACCTGGGGGGAACCCTGGCCAGGGACCTTCCCGTCCCGATGATGAACGTGCTCAACGGGGGGAAGCACGCCGACAACAACCTGGACATCCAGGAGTTCATGATCGTGCCGCTGAGCGGGGCGAGCTTTGCCGAGAACCTGCGCATGGGCGTGGAGGTCTACCACAAGCTGAAGGCGGTGCTCGGCAAGCGGGGGCTGGCCACGATGGTCGGCGACGAGGGCGGTTTCGCCCCCTTCCTGGAGTCGCACGCCCAGGCCCTGGACCTGCTGGTGGAGGGAATCGAGGCGGCCGGGTACAAGCCGGGCGAAGATATCGTGCTGGCCCTGGACCCCGCCGCCAGCGAGTTTTACAGGGACGGCAGGTACATCCTGGCAGGGGAAAACAAGCATCTTTCGGCAAGTGAAATGATAGACTTTTACGAGCAGCTCGTCGGCAAGTACCCGATTGTCTCCATCGAGGACGGGCTGAGCGAGGAGGACTGGGACGGCTGGAAAGCGATGACCGACCGCCTGGGCGGGAAGATCCAGCTTGTCGGGGACGACCTCTTTGTGACCAACAGGACGCGCCTGGCGAGAGGGATTGCGAGCGGGGTGGCAAACTCCATCCTGATCAAGGTCAACCAGATCGGGACGATCACGGAAACCCTGGAGACCATCGCCACGGCCCGGCGCGCCGGGTACACGGCTGTCGTTTCGCACCGCTCGGGCGAGACCGAGGACGTCACGATCGCCGACGTGGCCGTGGCTACCGGCGTCGGACAGATCAAGACCGGCGCTCCGGCGCGCAGCGAGCGCGTGGCCAAGTACAACCAGCTCCTCCGCATCGAGGAGGAACTGGACGAAATCGCGCGTTACGCGGGACGGAAGGCCATCGCCAGGCAATAGAACCTTTGTGAAATTGCTGTCATAAACCGTTGTCAGCATGTCCCCCGCGTGCTATAATTAATGCCAAGTTGCGGAGGTATGTCTAACTATGCTTAAAATCATCGTTATGGTTTTCGAGGTGCTCGTCGCCCTGGCGCTGATCGCCGTCGTACTCCTGCAGTCCGGGAAGAGCGCCGGCCTTTCCGGGGCCATCGCCGGCGGCGCGGAGACCTTCTTCGGCAAGAAGAAAGGGCTGGACCAGTGGTTTGCCAAGGTTACCGTGATCTTGGCCATTATTTTCGGACTCCTGTCTTTGATTCTTTTTGTCTGGAAATAGTGGCTTGTTTCTTTAAAACTTCTCTACCTTAATTAACCATCTAACTTCGGTTTGGGGAGGTGATTTTGAAGCTTCTCAGGGTTCCTGTTGGGTGGACTTTTCCTAATTTCATGTGGAGGTGACCTTTTTTGGATCAGGCGTTGATCCCGTATCTAGGCATCGCTGCCGCCGGTATCGGCATCCTGTTCGCGGCTTACCTGATCTCCTGGGTTCTCAGCAAGCCGCCCGGCAACGAGAGGATGATCCAGATTTCCGCGGCCGTCCAGGAAGGCGCGATGGCCTACCTGAACCGCCAGTACAAGACCATCACCATGGTCGGTATCCCTGTTTTCGCCCTTATCTGGCTTGGTCTAGGTTTCTCGACTGCTCTCGGCTTCCTCGTAGGGGCTTTCTTCTCCGGCCTCTGCGGCTACATCGGCATGACCATTTCGACCCGCGGCAACGCCCGCGTGGCCGAGGCGGCCAAGCAGGGCATGCCCTTCGCCCTGCAGGTGGCCTTTAAAGGCGGTGCCGTCACCGGCATGATGTGCGTCAGCCTGGCCCTCCTCGGTGTGGCCGGTATGTACGCCATTTTCCAGGATCCGGTCTCTCTCGTCGGCCTTGGTTTCGGCGGCAGCCTGATCTCCGTGTTCGCCCGTCTCGGTGGCGGTATCTTCACCAAGTCGGCTGACGTCGGCGCCGACCTCGTCGGTAAGATCGAAGCCGGCATTCCCGAAGACGACCCGCGTAACGCCGCTGTCATCGCCGACAACGTCGGTGACAACGTCGGTGACTGCGCCGGTATGGCGGCCGACCTGTTTGAAACCTACGCTGTTACGGCCGTCGGCTCGATCCTGCTCGGCTTCCTGCTCTTCCCGGACAATCCTGCATTCGCCGTGTTCCCGATTCTTCTCGGCGCTGCTGCGATTATCGCGTCCATTATCGGTACCTTCTTCGTTAAGCTCACCGGCCCGAACATCATGAGCGCTCTCTACAAGGGTATGTGGGCCGCGGCTATCCTGTCGCTGATTGCCTTCTACCCGCTGACCATTGCGGTGCTCGGTTCGGCGACCTGGTTCTGGCCGGCTCTTGTTGGTATCGCCGTGACAATGATCATCGTCTACATCACCGACTACTACACTTCGGCCGGGTTCCGTCCCGTTAAGTCCATCTCTTACGCCTCACAGTCCGGGCACGCAACCAACATTATCACCGGTATCTCGGTCGGTATGGAGGCCAGCGTTATCCCGGCCCTGACCATCGTCGGCGGCATTCTCGTCTCCTACGTGACCGGTAACGCCGCGGCGGAAGGCGGCGGTCTCTATGCTATCGCCCTCGCCTCGATGTCGATGCTCTCGATGACCGGTATCATCGTCGCCATCGACTCCTACGGCCCGATCACGGACAACGCCGGCGGCATCGCCGAAATGGCCGAACTCCCGCCGGAAATCCGCAACATCACCGACCCGCTGGACGCTGTCGGCAACACCACCAAGGCCGTTACCAAGGGTTACGCCATCGGTTCCGCCGGTCTTGCCGCCATCGTGCTTTTTGCTGACTACACCCACGCTCTCGGCGAGTACGTCCCGCACGAGATGCTGACCTTCTCCATCAACGATCCGTGGGTCCTCGCCGGCCTGTTCATCGGCGCCGCCCTGCCGTTCCTGTTCTCCTCCCTGGCGATGGGCGCCGTCGGCCGCGCGGCCTTCGAGGTCGTGAACGAAGTGCGCCGCCAGTTCCGCGAGATCAAGGGCATCATGGAAGGCACCGCGAAGCCCGAATACGGCCGCTGTGTCGACATCGTTACCAAGCGTGCGATCAAGGAAATGATGCTCCCGGGTATCATTCCGGTTGCCGCTCCGATCCTCGTCGGCTTCCTGCTCGGCCGTGACGCCCTCGGCGGCCTGCTGATGGGCACCATCATCTCCGGCCTGTTCCTTGCCATCTTCCAGACCGCCGGCGGCGGCGCCTGGGACAACGGCAAGAAGTACATCGAGGAAGGCCACTACGGCGGCAAGGGCTCCGAGGCCCACGCGGCTGCGGTTACCGGCGACACCGTCGGCGACCCGCTGAAGGACACCTCCGGCCCGGCCATCAACCCGATGATCAAGGTCGTGAATATCGTGGCCCTGCTCATCGTTCCGTTCGTCGCCAACATCGTTCGATAATCATAGCGACGGCGCAACACAAAAACCCCCGCCGGCGGGAAACCGGCGGGGGTTCTTTCATGTGGGCACATCCGGCACGGTGTGTCTGAAGCGGCGCGGCGTTACGACTGGTTCGAGACCAAGCCGAATTGTGTTTACCAGGGGTGTGTTCCGATCACCACTTCTTTCCCGAATTTCGCCTTAAGCTTGGCGGAAAGCTCCTGCAGGTCGACGGGGCACTTTGCGGTCAATGTCGCCTTGACCATGCAGGCTCCGAGATGGATAACGTCAAACTCCCGGTCGTAGACCTTGGCCAGGTCAGAGATTAGGGCCACCTTGGGCATCACCAGCCCGGGGCAGTCTCCGCAGTCGCCCATGGCTACGACGTCCAGGTCCTCGTCACGGTAGCGGGCAAACTCGCCTTGGCGTTCCCGCATCGCCTTGAAGCATTTCATGCAGGACACGCAGGTCACATCCTTGATTTTCTTGCAAGAAACGATAATAATCCCGGCCATCGAACTCCTCCCCTCAGTTAATGATATTTCAGTTAATGATATTAAAGTAGCAAATGCTGCCGGTTGCCGCAAGAATGCCTTTGCCGGGATGTATTCCCCTGTGCTTTCGTTTGCAGCGGGTTCCCAAATGTAGTTATTGACATGTGCCCATAATGTTGATTAAGATGGTAATGGGCATATGATCATAAGCAGGACACTAAGGAGGTGGATACGATGCCTAAAGGAGACGGGACAGGTCCGCGCGGCAAGGGTCGGGGAACGGGCCGGGGCCGCGGTCCCTGCGGCGGGGCCGGGAAGGACCGAGTCCCGGACGACCGTAAGCGGGGCGACCGGATTCACGGCGCAGGATGCGTCGGTGCCGGCCGGGGTCGCGGAGCAGGATGCAGTAGCGGCATAGGTCAAGGTTGTGACCCGTTTCAAGGTCGCGGACGGGGAAGACGGGCCGGGCGTGGAGCGTAAAGCTGATATGCCGGTCCGGAAATAAATTTTTTGGAGGGATAGGTTTATGCCTGCTGGAGATCGGACCGGTCCCTTTGGGGCGGGACCGCGCACGGGACGAGGACTTGGTTTGTGCGGCGGCGCCGCGGCGCCGGGCTACACCGCCCCCGGATTCGGCCAGGGCGGACGCTTCGGCGCCTGGGGTTTCGGCGGTTGCCGGGGCGGACGCGGCCGGCGCTGCTGGTTCGGCGGGCCGGGACGGGGCCGCGCGTATGCCTGGGACCTACCCTACGGCCCGGCGACCCGCGAGGATGAGGTCGAAACCTTGTCGGAGCAGGCCGCTGAGTTGGAGAGGGCCTTAAAGCACGTTAAAGCGCGTCTTAACGCTCTGCGGCGGGAAAAGAACCAGGGTGAGGCCGAGGGCGAGGATGAGGATGAGTGAGCCGCTGACGGTGGCCGTGGCCAGCGGCAAGGGCGGCACCGGGAAAACCACCGTGGCCACCAACCTGGCCTACGTGCTGGGGCGGCAAGGCCGCCCGGTCTGGTACGTGGACTGTGATGTCGAGGAGCCGAACGGCCACCTATTCCTCAGGCCCGGCCTGACGGAGGAGAAGAAGGTTACGGTCCCTGTCCCGGAGGTGGATTTGAACCGTTGTGTTCACTGCGGCCTCTGCGCCGAGATCTGCCGGTACGGGGCGATCGCGCCGGTAGGGGATATCGTCCTGACCTTTTCCGCGATGTGTCACGGTTGCGGCGGGTGCTTCCTGGTCTGTCCCGCGGAGGCGATTTCCGAAGGCGAGCGCCTGGTAGGGATCGTCGAGAAGGGACGGGCCGGACCGGTGACCTTTGTACATGGTCGGCTGCGTGTGGGGGAGGCGATGAGCCCTCCCTTGATCAAGGCGGTCCGGCGGGCGGCAGGTGGGGGCGCCGTGCAGGTCATCGATGTTCCTCCGGGAACCTCCTGCCCGGTGATCACCGCCATCCAAGGGGTGGACTTCGTGGTTCTGGTGACCGAGCCGACGCCTTTCGGATTACACGACCTGGGCCTGGCTCTCGACATGGTGCGGGAGCTGGGCCTCCCCCATGCGGTTGTTGTGAACCGGACGGATGAAGACAACGACAGCGCCCGGGAGTTTTGCCGGCAAAGGCAGGTCAAGATCCTGGCCGAGATTCCCGATGACCGGCGGGTGGCGGAGGCTTACTCCCGCGGGGAAATGGCGGCAAGCATTTCCGGTTACGCGGAGCGGTTTGAGGCACTCCTCGCAGCCGTGAAGAGGATGGTGGTCCGGTGAAAAAATTGACTGTGGTCAATGCGGATCAGGTACGCAGGATGCAGGAGGAACTGCCTACCGGCCACGGTCCGGTCCGAGAGGTAGTGGTTATCAGCGGCAAAGGGGGAACCGGCAAGACGAGTATCGTCGCTTCTTTTGCCGCCATGGCCGGGAACCCCGTTCTGGTCGACTGCGACGTGGACGCCGCCGACCTGCACCTCGTCATGAACCCCGAGGTCCGGGAGTCCGGTGAGTTCAGCGGGGGTAAGATCGCCCGCGTCGAAAAGGAACTCTGTAACGGCTGCGGCAAATGCTATGAGCTTTGCCGCTTTGAGGCCATCGTCCCGCAGGAGGGGCCACCCGCAAAGTACGCCGTCGACCACCTGATGTGCGAAGGCTGTGGTGTATGCGCCTACTTCTGCCCGGAAAAGGCGATCGCTTTCGAGGACGCCGTCAACGGCCGCTGGTATGCTTCGACTACTCGCTTCGGCCCCATGATCCATGCCCGGTTGGGGATTGCGGAAGAAAACTCGGGCAAGCTGGTCAGTCTTTTGCGCAAAAAAGCCCGGGAACTCGCCGCAAAGGAAGGACGCTCCTTAATTCTTATCGACGGGCCGCCCGGCATCGGCTGCCCGGTCATCGCTTCCATGGGCGGCGCCGACCTGCTGGTACTGGTTACCGAGCCCACCGTTTCGGGAGAACACGACCTGGCGCGGGTAGTGGAACTCGCCGAGCACTTCGGAGTACCGGCTGTCGTCTGTATCAACAAAGCTGACTTAAACAGCGAGGTAAGTGAACGCATTACCCGATGGACGCGTCAGCGGGGATTGCAAGTGGCGGGACGCGTACGCTACGACAGGGCGTTCACCCGTGCCCAGGTAAACCGCAGCACGGTAATTGAAAACGCTAACGCTGCCGACGGTCCGGCGGAAGATTTGCGAAACCTTTGGCGGCAGGTGCTCAGCGCTTTAGGCTGAAACGAGTCTGGATTCCCCCGACGGGTTAAGCGCCGGAAAAGTTGGCTTAAGTGAGCCTAAACCTTTGAGGAGGTGGAAGAAATGCGCGTTGCCGTATCGGCTGTCGGCCCGCGGTTGACGGACCGGGTCGACCCGCGGTTCGGCCGCTGTGCCTGCTTCATTATTTACGATACCGAAGACGGAAAGGTGGAAACGCTGGACAACGGCGCGGCCGCGAGCGGCGGGGGCGCGGGGGTTCAGGCCGCTCAGGCCGTCGCCGGCGCCGGAGTCGGGGCCGTGCTCACGGGCAGCCTCGGACCTAATGCCTACCGCGTACTGGATGCCGCCGGCATCAAGTGCTACACCGGTTGCAATGGCACGGTGGAAGAGGCTTTGAGGCGGTTCACCGCCGGAAACCTTAAACCGGCCCCTGGTGCCACCGTAGAAGCGCATCACGGCGCCCGGTAGAAAACCCCGGTTCCTGCCATTCTTTCCGGCCTGGTTCTTAGTTGTTGACATATACCCTTAATTTGCTGTAGCCTTAGTAACAGGCATACGTTCATAAATAAATGGAGGGATCAGCATGAGAATTGCCATTGCTACGGCTGACGGAAATGTTTCGGAACACTTCGGGCACTGCCCCGAATTCACGGTCAGCGAGGTTGAGGACGGTACCATTAAAGAGACAAGGACGGTGCCGAATGACGCCGGCGGGCCGCGCGTGGTGACCGGGCTGCGGGCCGACGTGGCCATCGCCGGCGGTATCGGGGCGGGAGCCAAACGCGTGCTGGAAGACAACGGGATTAAGGTTATTACGGGTGCTTCGGGCCCGGTTGACCAGGTGCTGCGGGACTTCGTCGCGGGCAAGCTGGTGTCCAGCGGCTCCCTGTGCGACCATTCCGGCCAGCACCACGGGCATGGGCACCACGGCGGCGACTGCGCCGGCGGCCGCTGCGCCTGCGCGGATGGACGTTAGAAGTTAGTAGTTGGCAGTTGGACTTAGACGAACTGGCAGAACCAAATCCTGTTTATAACAGCAAAGCCCAGGCAACTTACAACGGGTGGCCTGGGCTTTCAAGCCTTGGAAGGGAGGCCGCGTTTTCGGCCCGCATCTTTGTTTGCGCCCTGTCGAATTGTCTGTTATGATTAGGGCTTAAAGGAAGGTGTTTCCTCTGGACGAAAGGGCCACCCACATGTGCTTTGCGTGCAGCCCGGTAAACCCCATCGGGCTGAAACTGCTGTTTGAAGATGACGGCGATGTCTTGCGCACTTCATTTACACCGGGTGAAGAGCATCAGGGCTGGACCGGCTGGGTCCACGGCGGGCTGATTTCGACCGTCCTCGACGAAGCGATGGCCCAGTGGTGCTGGCGCCGGGGGATGACGGCGATGACCGCCGAGATTACGGTGCGGTTCAAGAAAGGCGTCCGTATCGGCGAGCGGATGGATGTCAGCGCCCGGATGGTCTCCGCCAGGGGGCGGCTGGTGGAACTGGAGGCCGCCGCGGCCGTGGCCGGCAAGGTCGTGGCCACCGCCCGGTCGAAGTTCTTAAAGACCCGCGATCAGGACTAAGCGCTGCGGCTTTCAGCATTCAGCTATCAGACTTAACTGCACAGGGCTATGCCCCTGTTTGTCCGGGCAACAATAGGAGTAGGAGACCCCGCCCTGGTAAAGAGGAGGACAAGATGAACAGAGAAGAAGCTCTGGATCTGCTTAAAAGCCATTTAAAGAACAAGAACTTATTTAACCACTGCTTGGCCGTGGAAGCCGTGATGCGGCGCCTGGCGCGGCATTTCGGCGAGGACGAGGAACTGTGGGGCCTTGCGGGCCTGCTGCACGATATCGATTATGAGTACACGAAGGACAATTGGGACCTGCACAGCATCGAGGGGGCACGGATCCTGGAGGAGAAAGGCCTGCCGACTGCCGTGGTCTATGCGGTCAAGGTGCACAACGAACGGCACGGCCTGCCGCGCTTAAGCCTGCTGGACAAGGCCCTCTTCGCCACCGATCCGCTTACCGGTTTTATCGTTGCCGGGGCGCTGATCCGGCCGGAGAAGAAGCTGGAGGCGGTCGACGTTCCTTTCCTTCTCAACCGTTTCAAGGAAAAGGCTTTTGCCCGCGGGGCCAACCGCGAAACAATGCTCGCCTGTCAGGATATTGGCTTGTCATTAGAAGAGTTCGTGGGGCTCGGACTCGAAGCCATGCAATCTATAGCCCGTGACATCGGGCTATAGCCTGCGCTGAGCATTGGGCTTTGCGCGCTGAGTGTTGGGCTTGAGAGCTCTGTTAATTAGCCCATTGCTCAAAGCACAATGCTCAATGCCTCTGCAAACATCCCGGGTAGATTACAGACTAGAGGAAATAAAAAGTGGTTACTAAGCAAGAAATTATAAACTACATGATGAACGAGGCCTACCGGCCGATGACCGAAGGGGAACTGCAGTCTGTGTTCGGTATTGCGCCCGCCGAGAGCAGGCGTTTCAAGCGCCTGCTGCGGGAAATGGAGGCCGACGGATCTCTCTACGTGACGAGGGCCAGCCGCTACGGGGTGCCCCAGCGGATGAACCTGGTGGTGGGACGGCTGCAGGGCCATCCCAGGGGGTATGGTTTCGTCCTGCCCGACATCCCCGGAACCCCGGATGTCTTTGTCGGCGCCGGCAGCCTGAACGGGGCCATGCACAATGACCGGGTGGTGGTCCGCGTTTTTACCGGCCGGGATGGCCGGAGGGAGGGGGACGTCGTCAAGATCCTGCGACGGGCCAACGAGCGCGTCGTGGGGACTTTCACCCGGAGGAATAACCTAGGCTACGTCACCTGCGACGAAGCCCGGATCCCTTACGACGTCATTATTCCCCGCGGGCGGTATCACGGCGCCAAGACCGGCGACAAGGTCGTCGCCATGATTACGCAGTGGCCGGGTGCCAAAAGGCTGCCGGAGGGCAAGGTCGTGGAGGTGCTGGGGAAGAAGGACGACCCCAACGTCGATATGCTGGCCCTGGCCCGCAGGTATAACCTTCCCGAGGCGTTTCCGGGTAAAGTCCTCGGGGAAGCCGATGCCATCCCGGAGAGCATTGCCGACGAGGACCTCAGGGGCAGGCGGGACTTGCGCCTTTGGCCCATCGTGACCATCGACGGCGAGGACGCCAAGGACCTGGACGACGCCGTCAGCATTGAAGCGCTTTCTAACGGCCGTTTCCGGCTTGGCGTGCACATCGCCGATGTTTCCTATTACGTCCGGGAAGGGATGGCTCTCGACGCCGAGGCGGCCCGCCGCGGGACGAGCTTTTACCTTCCCGGGACGGTTATCCCCATGCTGCCGCCGCGCCTGTCCAACGGCATCTGCAGCCTCAATCCCCGGGTCGACCGGCTGACCATGTCGGTGGTGATGGAGATCGACCGCGACGGGGAAGTGACGGGCTACGAGATCTTCCCTTCGGTGATCCAGACCATGGAGCGCATGACCTACACCAATGTCCGCAAGATCCTCCGGGGCGAAGACCGGGAGATCGTCAACCGGTACGCCGGGCTGGCCGACCGTTTCCGGGCCATGGAGGAACTGGCCCTCATCCTGCGGGAGCGGCGCCTCAAGAAGGGGGCCATCGACTTCAACATCCCCGAAGCGAAGGCCCTGCTCGACGAAGGCGGCCGCCCCCTTGACATCGTCCGCGTGGAGCGTTCCATCGCCGAACAGATTATCGAGGAATTCATGCTGATCACCAATGAAACGGTGGCGACGTACCTGCACGAGAAGGGTGCGCCCATGGTTTACCGCGTACACGAGAAGCCGCAAACCGAAAAGCTGGAGGCGCTGCAGGAATTTCTCCGGACGCTCGGTTACGGCATCAAGGGGTTCCCCAAGGTCCACCCGGGGGCGATCCAAGATCTGCTCGACGAGGTGAAGGGCAAAAAGGAAGAACGCCTGATCAACGCCGTTACTTTGCGGTCCATGCGGCAGGCCCGCTACGCCACCGAGCGCTTGGGACACTTCGGGCTGGCCTCGGAGAACTACTGTCACTTTACCTCCCCGATCCGCCGCTACCCCGACCTCCTGGTCCACCGCATCTTGCGGGAGGTCCTCGCCAAGGGCCGGCTGGACGGGAAGAGAACCGGTCAGTTCAGGGAACGGCTGCCGGAACTGGCCCAGCATGCGTCCGACCAGGAACGCCTGGCCGTGGACGCCGAACGCGAGGCCATGGAGATCAAGAAGGTCATGTTCATGCAGGACAAGGTCGGGGAAACGTTCGAAGGGATCATCAGCGGCGTAACCGCCTTCGGCATCTTCGTGGAGCTGGAAAACACGGTCGAGGGCCTGGTCAACATGACCAATTTGACGGACGACTTCTACACTTATGATGCAAAGGGATACCGTCTCATCGGCCAGCGCACGGGGCGCATTCTCCGGCTGGGCGACGCGGTCCGGGTCAAGCTGTTGCGCTCAAGCGTCGACGACCGCCAGATCGACTTTACGCTTGCCGACATTTGAACACTGGGCATTGAGCTATGAGCATTGGGCATTGGGCTTTGGGATACTTTAGGATGGGATTCGGTATAACCGAATCCCTTTCCATATTAATCCCAGTGCTCATTGCCCAGTGCTCAGCGCTATCTCAGCGCCCAGCGCCCAGCGCCACAACTAGCCTGCGAAGCTGCAGGCTAGTTGTGTTTTGCGGGAACTTTTTAACCAAAATAGGATTAAATCTCGCGAAATTAAACAGTATTATTATATAATGTAGGACAATATGGCATTTGAGGACGGTACTGAACAATGGCTAAAAAAACCGGTGAAGTCCAAACCTTGTTCGAGCCCATCGGCAAAGAAACGGTTGTCCAGGCTATTGTTCGCCGTTTTACCGACTACCTGCTGGAGGGGGCGCTGAAGCCGGGCCAGCGCCTGCCTCCCGAGCCCGAACTGGCCGAAAGGCTCGGCGTCAGCCGTACGGCTCTGCGGGAAGCCTTGAAGATGCTCGAGGGCCTGGGGATTCTTCATTCGCGCCGCCGCGGAGGCACGACGATCGCCACGGCCGTCAACAGTGAGATGTTCGATCCCCTGGTGCTCAGCCTGATTGTAGAAAAAGGCTCCAAGGACGAATTGTACGAGCTGCGCTACATGTTCGAGCTTAACGCCATCGACATGGCCATCAAGAAAGCCACCAGGGGTGAACTGGCCGGGCTGGCCGCCAACCTGGAGGCGTTTGCCGGGGCCATTCCCGAAGGCGACCTGGACGTCCTGGCCGCATTGGACCGCGAGTTTCACCTCAAGATATTGGAGATGAGCAAGAACGCCCCTTTCATCAAGATCGGGCGGACGGTGAGCTCGCTCTTCGGGAAGGCGATGCGCAAGGCTCTGGAAAAGATGGGTCCCGAACAGGTCCTGCAAAACCACCGGGACGTCTATGCGGCGCTGGTCGAGCGCGACCTCGGCCGGGCCAGGGAGATCGTCCACAAAGCTTTTACAGGCAGCAGGGATTTCTTCTGAACAGCCAACACCCAACAGCGAACAGCCAGCAACACCCAACAGCCAATAGCAGCAAAACCCCTTGTTGGGGTTTTTCTTTTAATTGACGCCTCAAGTTATAAGGCATATCATAGTACCATTGCTATGAATCAGGGTGAAAACATGCACCGCATCGTCTATCTCCTTTGCCTGGGCCACTTGGTCGTCGACCTGAATAACGGAGCCCTGCCGGTCCTGCTTTCCGTTCTGCAGGAAGCCTTTCGATTATCCTACACGGCGGTCGGCAGCGCGGTCCTGATCGCCAACCTCAGTTCCTCGATCATCCAGCCGGTCTTCGGCCTCCTGAGTGACCGGTTTTCCTTTCGCTGGCTGATCCCCGTAGGGGCGATCGCCGCTTCCGGGGGCTTGGCGCTGGCCGGCCTGGCTCCTTCGTACGCCGTCGTGCTGGTGGGGGTCTTCCTGAGCGGCCTCGGGATTGCCGCTTTCCACCCGGAAGGTTCCAGGGTGACCTTTCACGCTTCGGGCGCGCGTAAGGGAGCAGCGGCGGCGATCTTCAGCATCGGCGGCAACATCGGCTTCGGGCTGGGCCCCATGCTGGCCGCCGCCCTGATCGCCTGGCAGGGCAGGGGCGGGATGGTCGGCCTGCTGGTCCCGGCCGCGATTATGGGAGGGGCCCTTTGGCTGGCCATGCCGGCGATGCAAAGAGCCACCGCCGCCGACGAGGCCTCCTTTAAAAAGGCGGCGACCACCGACGGCCGTTCCGGGGGCAACTGGCCGGCGATGGCCCTTTTGACCGCCCTGGTCACGTTGCGTTCCTGGACGCATTTCGGCGTGATGACCTTCCTGCCCCTGTACTACAAGAACCACCTGCAGCTGGGGACCGATTCCGGGGCGACCCTGCTGACGGTATTCCTGCTCTCCGGGGCCGTGGGCACCCTTGTGGGGGGACCGCTGGCCGACAAGTGGGGCCGCCGCAACCTGATGATCCTGTCCTTCAGCCTGGTGATGCCGGCCTTGCTGGCCCTGCCTTACGTGAGCGGGGTATGGAGCCTGCTGGCCACGGCTGTGGCGGGCTTTATGATCGTGGCTACCTTTTCGGTCAGCGTCGTCTTCGCCCAGGAACTGCTTCCGCGCAACGTGGGCCTGGCGTCGGGCCTGGTGATGGGCTTTGCCATCGGCATGGGGGGCGTGGGCACGGTGCTCCTGGGGTATGTCGCCGACCATTTGGGCCTCCTCAGGGCGCTGAACGTCGTCGGCCTGCTCCCGCTCCTGATGCTGGGCATGACGCTCTGCCTGCCCCGCCGTCCGGAAGGATCGCAAACCAGGGGCCAAACAGCCCTGGCTTCTTAGATTAAATGCTACAGGATGGCTTTTTTGCTTGACAGTGCCACGGCGGGTCTTTAAAATAATGTTGTGTCACTTTAGATTGGGAAATACTTTTTTTTAGGTTTTGACGCTTCGGGAGGGACTGTTTTTGAATACTTTCATGGCCAAGGCCGGAGAAATCGAACGCAAGTGGTACGTCATCGATGCCGAGGGGAAGCATCTCGGCCGTTTGGCTGCCGAGGCCGCAGCCATCCTGCGGGGTAAGCACAAACCGATCTTTACGCCCCACGTCGATACCGGCGACCACGTAATCGTCATCAACGCCGACAAAGTCGTCCTGACCGGCGACAAGCCGGATAAGAAGATTTATTACCGGCACTCGGGTTATCCTGGCGGGCTCAAATCCATGACCTACCGCACTTTCCTGGCCAGGAAACCGGAAGAGGCCGTGCGTAAAGCGATTGTCGGAATGTTGCCGCGCAACAAGCTCGGCGCGCAGATGGCCAAGAAGCTCAAGGTTTACAAGGGCGCCGAACACCCGCACGAAGCCCAGAAGCCGGAAGTCTGGTCGCGATAAAGGAGGGGTAGAGGAGTAAATGGCACAGGTACAGTTTTACGGCACCGGAAGAAGAAAGAACGCCATCGCGCGTGTTTACCTGGTTCCCGGCAAGGGAGAGGTTAGGATAAATGCCCGTAACGCCGACGCCTACCTCGGACGGCGCACCCTGGAGACCATCGTGCGCCAGCCGCTCGAAGTCACCGGGACAAGCGGCCGCTTTGACGTTGTCGCCAAGGTCCTCGGCGGGGGCTTGAGCGGTCAGGCGGGAGCTGTCCGGCTGGGCATCGCCAGGGCGCTCATCCAGGCCGACCCGAACCTCCGGTCCGTTTTGAAGAAGGCCGGGTTCCTGACCCGCGACCCGCGGATGAAGGAACGCCGCAAGTACGGCCTGAAGAAGGCCCGCCGCGCTCCGCAATTCTCCAAGCGCTAAAATCTCGTCCACGATTAAAAGCGATCGCTCTCAGGCGATCGCTTTTTTAACGGCCGTCCGTGGTCACGGGGCTTCGAGCGGGGCCGGCCTTTGCTGGAAGGTTTCAATGATCTTGTCGTCGATCCACTTTGTGGCGGGCATGGCTTCCTGGGCGAAATAGGTGACCACGCCCGCATAGATGGCCAGGGCTACCTTCGCCTGGTACTCCGGGTCCTTCAGGAGCCGGCGCTCGGCCGGGTTGCTCAGGTAACCCGTTTCCACGATGACCGCCGGGACCCGCGCCTCCCGCGTGATGAAATAGTCGATCTCTTTGGGAACGCGTTTGGTGTTGCCGAGGACGCGTATCAATTCCGCCTGGATGGCCCGGCTGGCGCGCCTCGACGCCTCCGCGCCGGGTTGCGAAAAGGTCTGCGCCCCGCGCTCGCTCGAATTGTGGAAGTTGTTGCAGTGGATGCTGATCAGGAGATCGGTGTCGGCCTCGTTGGCGATGCGGGCCCGCTCGGCCAGGTCGGCGCGCTGCCGCTCGATGATCCGCTTATCCTCGGTGCGGGTCATGATAACCCTGGCCCCTCCCTGGCGCAGGTAGTCCGCCAGCTTGAGGGCGATCGGCAGCGTGATGTCCTTTTCGAAGGTCCCGTCCGGGGCCCGGGCGCCCGAATCCTTCCCCCCGTGCCCCGGATCGACGACGATGGTCTTGTTGGCCAGGAGCCAGGAAAGGGCCGCTATCGTTCGCTCGTGCAGGTACCGGTCGGCCCACCGGTAGCCCGTCCAGCACAGGTATACGAAAGAAACCAAGATGAGAAACGCCAGCGCATGCCATGCCCGAAGGCGGTAAGCCGCAACCCAGACTGGCAAAATCATACCTCCTTTCCAGCATCTCACACCATGTCTATGCCGCCCCGGGGAAACCTATGACAGGTCGGTCGTCAGTCGTCTGGCAGCGGTCAAAATCGCGGGCGCAAGCCCGCCTCACGAGGCTGGTAATTCGACGGGCAAGCGGTTATATTGGGGATGAGGGGGTAATGGACAAGATGATCATTGCTCATTTAGTGAAAGGGAAGCTGAGCGGCCGGCTGTGTTTCGACGGCGTCCGCACCTTTTTTGAGGATACCGCGGAAGAGATAGCCCAAGCGATCAGGCCCTATCTCGACCAGCCGCTGGAGTATAAGACGAGCGAGTGGGTGAACGGGGAGAAAGTTAAAACAGACTGTATCGCTCAGCCGAACACGGTCGAGCATTTCAGCGCCCTGGTGTGGTTTTACGTGCCCTGCAAGGCCGGAGTGGGCATAGCGCACATCCAGAACCAGATCGAAACCGAAACGCCGATTGAGGATGAGGCGGGGAAGCAGCCTCACACTCCCGAAAGTGCCGGCGCGGTCTGATCAGGGGCTCGATCCTGAGGTGGTGTGTGAATACATTCCGGAACGAAGCAGGAATTCGCTGTTTTCTGTCGAAGGACGCCATGCAGCGGATAACAGGGCAGAGAAGGCCCGCTTAGACCGGCTCGAAGCCGGATTTTTAAGCCGCGAGGGATGAAACGGCTTTTGCGCACGGGTTCGGCTGAGGACCGTTTCCCGGGGGTCAGTTCTGTGCGCGAAGAGGAGGTCGGGAGCACCGGCGGACAGTGGTTTTTTAAACGGCGAGACATAGGCCGGGGGTGCTCGAACTGAGATCTCCCCGGTGCGCTTTTGTATTTTAATTTTAATAGATAAAAAAGGCCACGGAGGCTTAAAACCCGCTCGAAGGCGGAGGGCTCTGTGGCCTTTCGGTTTCTGAACGGCAATTAATGCAATTAGTGTGGAGGAGGTTACAGCCAATGAAAAAAATCTGCTGGCTCGTGTTGGTTACGGCCATAGTTTTTGCTTTCCTGGTCGGCGGGTGCGGCTCGGTGAAACAGGAGGGTACCTCAAAGCAGGCAGCGGTGCAAAAAGAGGAACTGGTGCTGGCGGTAGGCGGCGAACCCGACGGCGGGTTTGATCCCACCACCGGTTGGGGCCGCTACGGTTCGCCGCTTTTCCACAGCACGCTGCTTGCGCGCGACAACGATCTCGGAATCGTCAATGACCTGGCCGAAAACTGGAAGGTCAGCGAAGACGGCCTGACGTGGACCGTCACCATTCGCAAGGACGTGAAGTTTTCCGACGGCAGCCCGCTTACGGCCGAAGACGTGGCGTACACTTTCGAGGCGGCCGCGGGTAGCGGTTCGATTGTCGATCTGAGCGTTCTGGAGAAAGCGGCGGCCATAGACAAAGAGACTGTCGAGTTCCGGTTAAAGCACCCCCAATCGACTTTTGTCAACCGCCTGATTTCCACCGGTATCGTGCCGAAGAACGCGCACGGCAAGGATTACGCTGCCAAACCGGTCGGGTCGGGCCCGTACAGGTTTGTACAGTGGGATAAAGGCCAGCAATTGATCGTCGAGGCCAACCCCTATTACTACGGGCCGCAGCCCGCCTTCAAAAAGATTACCTTTCTGTACCTGGATGAGGACGCGGCCTTTGCGGCGGCGAAGGCGGGCCAGGCCGATATCGTGTCCGTCCCGCATATGTTCGCGAAGCAGACGGTGCCCGGGATGAGGCTGGTGGCGGTCAAGAGCGTGGATAACCGCGGCATAATGTTTCCGACAGTGCCGTCAGGGCAAAAGACGCAAGACGGGTTTCCCGTCGGCAACAACGTGACGGCCGATCCGGCCATCCGCAAGGCCGTGAATATCGCGGTCGACCGCAAGGCGCTCGTGGATAACGTGCTCGAGGGCTTCGGCTCGCCCGCCTACACAATCTGCGACAATCTGCCCTGGTGGAACCCCGAGACGGTGATCAAGGACGCCGATCCGGAAGCAGCGAAGAAGCTTCTGGCCGAGGCCGGCTGGAAGGACGCCGACGGCGACGGCGTGCTGGAGAAAAGTGGGCTTAAGGCGCGGTTTACCCTGATTTATCCGGCCGGGGATCAGACCCGCCAGTCCCTGGCCCTGGCGGTGGCGGATATGCTCAAACCTATAGGTATCGACATCAAAGTAGAGGGCAAGAGCTGGGACGAGATCAAGACCCTTATGCACTCCAACGCGATACTTTTCGGGTGGGGAAGCCACGACCCGCTGGAAATGTACAACGTGTATCACAGCCGTAACAGGGGCGTCGACTGGTACAACACTGGTTTCTACAGCAATCCGGACGTTGATGCGTATCTGGACAAGGCCCTGACCGCGAAGAGCGAGGACGAGGCCCTGTGGTACTGGAAAAAGGCCCAATGGAACGGCAGGACCGGCTTAAGCGCCAAGGGCGACGCGCCCTGGGCCTGGCTGGTGAACATCGATCACTGCTATTTCGTCCGCGAAAATCTCGATATCGGGAACCCGAGAATCGAGCCGCACGGGCACGGCTGGCCGATCACCGCCAACATTCTGGAGTGGCGCTGGAAGAAGTGATCTGAAGGCGCCTTGAGGAGAAACACAGGTGAGAAAAGTGCTGTTGCTTCTGGCAGGCAAGGCCCTGCGGCTGGCGGCGCTTCTGGCGGCTTTGTGCGCCTTTTCCTTCTGGCTGGTCAGCCATTCGCCCGTCGATCCGGTGCGCGCCTATGTGGGCGCCGACATGCTGCTGGTCGGCCCGGAGCAGCGGGAGCGGATCGCCGAATACTGGGGCCTGAACGACCCGCCCGGCGAGAGATTCCTGCGCTGGAGCGAGGCGATGCTGCGCGGCGACTTCGGCACGTCGATGATTTTCCGGCGGCCTGTCGCCGAGGTCATCGGCGAACGGTTCTACGCTTCGCTGCTCCTTATGGGGATGGCGTGGGTGCTTTCGGGCGTCTGCGGGTTCGCGCTCGGCGTGGCGGCGGGGGCGCGGCAGGGCACCTGGATCGACGGGATCATAAAGTGGTATTGTCTCACGATGGCCTCCACGCCGGTCTTCTGGCTGGCCATCGTGCTTTTGATGGTGTTCGCCGTCTGGCTGGGCTGGGCGCCGGTGGGTCTTGCCGTGCCCGTCGGCACCCTAGCCGGGGAAGTAACCCTGGCCGACCGTATCCGCCACATGGTACTGCCCGCGATTACGCTGAGCATCGTCGGAGTTTCCAGTGTGGCCCTGTTCACGCGGCAGAAAGTCGTGGATGCTCTGGCAAGCGAGTACGTGCTCTTCGCCCGGGCTAAGGGCGAACCCGAAACGGCCATTCTTTGGCGGCATGTGCTGCGCAATGTCGCCCTGCCTGCCGTGACGCTGCAGTTCGCCGTTTTCAGCGAGCTTTTCGGCGGCTCGGTGCTCGCCGAGCAGGTGTTCTCCTACCCCGGGCTCGGCCAGGCCATCGTGCAGGCGGGCCTGCGCGGTGATATTCCTCTTTTGCTGGCGGCGGTGATGTGCGGGGCGGTATTCGTTTTTGTCGGGAATCTGCTGGCGGACGTCATCTACAGTATTGTTGATCCGCGGATCAGGCTGGGAAAGCTGGCGTAGGGGGAAAAGGCCGATTCCGGTTAATTCTTAGGGAGGGGATGGCGCGGTGGCGACAGATGTTGAGGCGTGCGGACAGGCGGCCGCTGCTGTAAGCCCCGGCGGCGGGATCCGCCTGCCGCAACTGAACCGCCGATAGCGCACGCTGCTTGTCCTGATTTTGTCATTGGCGCTGCTGCTCGGTATCTTGGCCGGCGGGATGCTCTCCGGCAGCGAAAAACTGGTGACCAACTTCTCCGAGCGGAATCTGGCTCCCTCGCTTGATCATCCGTTCGGCACCGACTGGCTCGGCCGGGACATGCTGGTGCGGACGGTAAAAGGGCTGACGCTGAGCCTGTGCGTCGGTGCTCTCGCAGCCACAGCGAGCGTGTTGATCGCCCTGCTTCTCGGATTGGCCGCCGCAACGGGGGGAAGGGTCGTGGACGGCGCTATCACGTGGCTTGTGGATTTCTTTTTGGGTGTGCCTCACCTTGTCTTTCTCATTCTGATCGCTTTTGTGCTCGGCGGCGGGGTCAAGGGGGTAGTGATCGGGGTGGCGCTCACCCACTGGCCGAGCCTGGCGCGTGTTGTCCGCGCTGAGATCCTGCAGCTACGCACCGCGGAGTTTGTCGCGGTTTCCCGCCGGCTCGGCCGGACGCGCTGGTGGATCGCCCGGCGGCATTTTCTGCCGCACCTTTTGCCGCAGCTCTTGGTGGGTTTCGTGCTGCTTGTGCCTCACGCCATCCTGCACGAGGCATCGATTACTTTTCTCGGGTTCGGGCTTTCTCCGCACCGGCCGGCTGTCGGGATCATCCTTTCCGAATCGATGCGTTACCTTTCTACCGGTATGTGGTGGCTCGCCCTGTTTCCAGGGCTCGCTCTGCTGGCTGTGGTGCGCAGTATTGACCTTCTGGGGGACAACATCAGGGCGCTGCTCGACCCGCGGACCGCGCACGAATAGGGTTTTGTTATTTAAGTTTACAGGGAGGTTGACGACGATGCTTCCAGCCGGTAACGGGTGCCCGGCGGCAGGTCACGAAACGGGCTGCAAGGCGAAAACCAGCGGCGCGGAGGTCGGTTGCGCCCCGCTGCTGGCGATTGAAAACCTTTCAGTGTCTTTTCTGCGATACGTTTCCGGTTGGCAGCGGCGAAAGCTGACGGTGATCGACGATCTGTGCGTCGCTGTGTATCCCGGGGAGATTCTGGCAGTCGTGGGGGCCAGCGGGGCCGGCAAGAGTCTTCTCGCCCATGCTCTTTTGGGTATCCTGCCGCGCAACGCGCTGGTGACCGGAATAATCCGTTTTGCCGGCGAGGACCTGACGCCCGTGCGCCAGGCGCAGCTTCGCGGGCGCGAAATCGCGCTGGTCCCGCAGTCGGTGAACTTTCTCAATCCGCTGATGCGGGTGGGCGCGCAGGTGCGGGCGGCGGTCCGGGACGGTGACGCGCCGGGCGCCCAGCGCCGCGTTTTTGCCCGCTACCGGCTGCCGCATGAGTCCGAAAGGCTTTACCCGTTTCAGCTTTCGGGCGGTATGGCGCGGCGCGTGCTCGTGGCCGCGGCCACCGTGAGCGGGGCGCGGCTGGTCATCGCCGACGAACCCACGCCGGGTCTCGACGCGGAGGCGGCGCGCGAAACGCTTTCCCATCTTCGCGAGCTTGCCGATGAAGGCCGTTCGGTCTTGCTCATCACGCACGACATCACGGCCGCGCTTCCCGTGGCCGACCGCATCGCCGTCTTTTACGGGGGTACGGTGCTGGAGGTTGCCCCCGCGCAGGATTTCACGGGTACGGGCGAGTCGCTGCGCCACCCTTACAGCAAAGCCCTCTGGCAGGCCCTGCCGCAGAACGGTTTCGCGGTTGTGCCGGGATACCAGCCTTTGCCGGACACGCTGCCCGCCGGATGCCTTTTCGCTCCGCGCTGCCCGCAGGCTGCGCCCGCGTGCGCGGCGGAACGGCCGCCGGTGCGCGGCCTGCGGGGCGGCACGGTGAGGTGCTTTTATGCCGCTTGAAGCGCGCGGAATCGGGTTTCGCTACGTAAACGCGCCGTGGGCGCTGCGCGGCGTAGACCTGGATGTCAGCCCCGGAGAGACGGTGGGTCTCGTCGGCCGGAGCGGGGCCGGCAAAACAACGCTGGCGCGCATTCTCGCCGGCTATCTGAAGCCGCTGGAGGGTACGGTGCTGCTGGACGGCGAACCTCTGCCGCGAACGGGCCGCCATCCCGTGCAGCTTGTCTGGCAGCACCCCGAGAAGGCGGTAAACCCGCGCTGGCGTATGCGCGATATCCTGACGGAAGGGTGGGAACCTGACCGGAACGTGCTGGCGGCGTTCGGCATCGAGCCGGACTGGCTTGAACGCTGGCCCAACGAGCTTTCGGGCGGGGAGCTGCAGCGCTTCTGCGTGGTGCGGGCGCTCGGGCCGTCAACCCGCTATCTGATCGCGGACGAGATCAGCACCATGCTCGATGCCCTGACGCAGGCGCAGATCTGGCACGCCCTGCTGGCTGTCGCCCGCACAAGGAAGCTCGGCTTGCTCGTCATCAGCCATGACGCGCCGCTGTTGCGGCGCGTGTGTAACAGAATTGTTACTTTGCCTTGAGCGCAAAGCAGCCAAGCCCTATGTTTCCCGGCATAGCGACAAAGCCGCCCGGACCACGGCAGGGTCGTAGAGGACACCGCTTTGGCTTGTGATCTCCTCCAGGGCGGCGGCGAAAGACTGGGCGGGCCGGTAGGGACGGTGCGAGGTCATGGCGTCCAGCACGTCGGCCACGGCCAAAATACGCGCCTCGGGCAGGATTTCCTCACCTCGCAGTCCGTCCGGGTAGCCGGAGCCGTCGAGGCGCTCGTGGTGCTGGCGCACAGTCAGGGCGACCGGGTGGGGGAAGGGGATGTCTTTGAGCGCTTCGTATCCCGTGACCGGATGGGTCTTGACAAGGGCGAACTCGTATGAGTTCAAGAGGCCGGGCTTATTGAGGATGGCTGCCGGAACAGTGATCTTGCCGATATCGTGGAGGAAGCCAGCCAGACGCAGAGCCTCGATACGGTCTTCCTCGATGCCCATTTCCCGCGCGATGGCGCAGGCCAGTTCGGCAACCCGCTGTTGGTGGCCGGCCGTGTAAGGGTCGCGCATTTCGACCAGCCGCGCGACGGCCATCACGCCTTGCTGCAGGGTGTCGACCAGCCTCTTGCTGTGTTCGAGACGCTCCCGCTCCGCCCGGCGACGCTCGCTCTCGTCGCGAAATACCAGCACTACGCCGATGATTTCCCCTGCAGCATCTCGGATCGGCGCGCCGCTGTCGGTAATGGGTATGAGCTTTTTGTATCGTGTGGCCAGCAGTGTATGATTGGCCAGGCCGACGACCGTGCCTTCGCTCAGGACGCGGCTTACCGGACTCTCCACCGGCCGCCCGGTGTGCTCGTTGACGATGTTGAAAACCTCGTTCAGGGGGCGGCCGAGGGCCTCAGCGGCCGGCCAACCGGTAAGCTGTTCGGCCACCGGGTTGATGAAGGTGACGCGGCCGTCGCAGTCCGTACAGATGACGGCGTCGCCGATGCTGGCCAGGGTCACGCGGAACCGCTCCTGCTCGGCCGCCAGCCTTGCTTCCCTCGCCTTGCGGGCGGTGATGTCCCGCACCACGGCTAAGAGCCTGTCGCGGCCGCCGATGACCGCGCGCTTCAAATTCACTTCCAGCCAGAGAAGCCGTCCGTCCTTGGTGCGGAACATCCATTCGAAAAGCTGCGGACTCTCAGCCGCCCGGGCGATCCATCCCATGGCGTGCTCCTGTGTAAATGGGGGGAAACCGGCGCTCAGTTCGCCGACGCTTAACCGGCACGCTTCCTCCGGCGTGTAGCCGCAAAGCTCGGCCACCTTGCTGTTTGCCTCAAGAATGCTGCCCGTCGCCGGATCATGCACGAAGACGGTGTCGTTTACATTGTCAAAAATGGCGTGATAGTTGGCCTCGGAGATGCGCAAAGCTTCTTCCTTGCGCTTGATCTCGGTGATATCCATGAAGGAGGCGATGCTCTGCCTGGTGCCGGGGATGAGGGCGACGGTCACCCATATGAACTTGCTCCTTCCGTGGCGGTCGACGAAACGAAACTCATAGTTGCGCGGGGCGGCTTGCGGGTCGCGCCGGCGCAAAATGTGGTACCCGCGCATGCGCTCCAGATCCTCCTCCGCCACGAAAGCGGTCCAGCTCATGCGTCCCTCGATTTCGGCGCGGGGATAGCCCGCGAAACGGGCGAAATCCTCGTTGCAGAGGGAGATGGTCGTGTCTTCTTCGATCAGGCAGGTGGGCAGACCGGTGTTCTCAAACAGGGTGAGGAAGGCGGCCTGTACTTGTTCGAGGCGCTCCGCCGAATAATTCGGACCCGTGCGCTCATCGCTGTTCTTCCCCATGGCGGGCACCTCCCCTGTGCCCGGCCCCGGCAGAGTTCCAGGCAATACCGAAGAAACCGGGGACTTAGGGTTTGGAATAGTTCGACACAGACGGGCGGATTCCTGCACGAATCAACAAACGCCGCCCTGCGCGTGTCATTTGCCTCCCGGGGCGTCTTTGCGCCCGCGGTAGGGCACGGGGATGAACTGCACCGACGGGCGCCGCTGGGGCGGTTGCGGGTAGAGCTCCATCAGCTCGTAGATTTCCGTGGGCAGGCCGGTTGCGACTTTGAGACCAAGGTTCTGGAGCTTTTCAAAAGTAATCGGGTAGTCGTGGGTCCACTGTCCCGTGGACAGGGCCTTGGCTACCTCCCGCGCGTTCTCCTCGGCCATCTTCTCCTTGAGCAGCTCCAGGATGAACTCTTCGACCTGTACCAGGGCTTTGCTTGATATGTCAGCCATGATCAGGGTCTCGTCGTCGACCTTGTCCTTGCCTTTTTGGCGTACTGCTTCTACAATAGAAGCTGCGGGAAAATTCCCGAGCTGCGGGTCCACCGGGCCGAGCACGGCGTTCTCGTCCATGATGATTTCGTCAGCGGCCAGCGAGATCATTGTCCCGCCGGACATCGCGTAATGCGGAACAAAAACGGTAACCTTGGCCGGGTGCCGCTGGATGGCCCGGGCGATTTGTTCTGAGGCCAGGACCAGGCCCCCGGGGGTATGCAGCACCAGGTCGATGGGCAGGTCGTCGGGGGTCAGCCGGATGGCCCGCAGGACGTGTTCAGAGTCCTCGATGTTGATGAATCTTGTCAGCGGAATGCCCAGGATGCTCAGCAATTCCTGGCGGTGGATGAGGGTGATCAGGCGGGACCCTCTTTTTTGTTCAATCTGCCTGATCAGGCGCAGCCGCGCGGTCTCGATACTTCGCTGCCGAAGCATGGGGATAATGACGGAAAGCAGGAAAAAGAACCAGATAATGTCGATCAGGGAGATACTCAAGGAGCCGGAACCCCCTTTGCGGGAATGGAGCCATTTCTAGTCTTTCCCGTGTCAGGCACGTGATGCAGAGATTGCGACAAGGACTTGCTTCAAGGTGCTCGAATATATTCTAACGGTTTTTGTCGAAAGGAGGAAGGCAAATGTTGCCTGCCGCTAAAGTTTACGAAGCCCTGGCTGTCGCGGAGAACAACAGGCTCTTCGCTTATCTTGAGGAGATTTACGAAAGGGTTCCCGAAGCGGATTGCCAGCGGTGCGGCACCTGCTGCGCCGATCCTCCCCCGGCGGGGCTCATCGAGTATTTAAACGTTTACCGCTACGTCCGCGACAACCTCAAGGACCTGCATCCCGAACTGGTCGAACGCGCGGTGCGGTTTTTCTTCCTGCACCTGGTCGACCCCGATGCCAAATGCCCGTTCCTGGGGACCGACAGCCGGTGCCTGATCTACCCGGTGCGCCCTTTGAACTGCCGCCTTTACGGCCACCTGGACCGGAAGGCGCACGAGGAATTAAACAGCCGGGGAATGGAGGATGTGGGCGAGTATTACCGGAAGACCCACGGCATCACGCTGCCCAAGGAGATCCTGGAGTCCAGGATCCCGTACTGCGAGGACATCAAGAGCAAGGGACACCTTAAGCTCGAACAGGCGCAGGAGATGACCATGGGCGTCCTGGCCCTGGACGCGCAGATCCTGCCCTCGAGGCTGGTCTTCGACCAGGTGGTGTACGCGCCCCTGGGCACCCACCTGGCCTGCGGCGTGCTGAACGAGGGCGTGCAGAAAAAGCGCCCCGAGGTCATGAAGGAGTATCTTGAAACGGGAGCCAGCCCGCTGATGGAGAAGTATTTGGAGCGCGCGGGGAAGTTCAACTTCTAGATTGGCTGACTAAATCGTTACTGAACAAATGTGAGGGTCTCAAATGTGAGGGTCTGACCCTCACATTTGTGGTGGCGGTTCTGACTGGGGGAGTGGGTAGGTGAGTCTGAGCGTCATTTTCGTAACCGCACTCGTGGTGGGGCTGACCGGCGCGATGATGCCGGGCCCCCTTTTTACTATTACGGTTGCCGAATCCGCCCGGCGCGGCTTGTTGACCGGGCCGCTGCTCATCGTCGGCCACGCCGTTCTTGAGGGCGCCCTCGTGCTCTCCCTCGTCGGCGGGCTCGCCGTTTTCCTAACGCTCCATTCCGTCACGGGAACGATCGCCTTCCTGGGCGGGGGCTTCCTGATCTACATGGGGCACTGCATCATCAGCGACGTGCTGCGCGGCAGGGTCAACCTCCAGGCTGTGCAGGACGCCGCCGCGACTAGCGACGGCGAGGCCGCGGGTAAGTCTACAGGTATTCTTAGGCTGATCGGTCTGGGCGCCGTCACCAGCGTCTCCAACCCCTACTGGTCGCTTTGGTGGGCCACCATCGGCCTGACCTACATCACCCAGTCGCTCGACAAGGGCTACCTCGGGCTTGCGGCTTTTTTTACCGGGCATATTTCCGCCGATTTCCTGTGGTACGGCCTGGTATCCTACCTGGTCGTCAAGGGCAAGCGATTCCTCTCCCCGCCCGTTTACGGCGAGATCCTGGTGATCTGCGGGTCTTTTCTGGTGTTCCTCGGGGGCTATTTCATCTGGACGGGGTACAAAACCTTTGCCGGCATGGTCTAGTCGTTATGGCTGCAAGCCGATGCTGCGGGTGATTCACTCACTTCCAACTTCTCACTTTCCGCCTCCCAAGCGGTGACGGAGGTTGACCGGCTCGAAGTCTTTTCGGACCCGGCCGTCGACCACGACCACGACGGGGAAACGGCCGGCGTTGAAGGCCGCGCCGATACGCCCTCCGCTGTCCAGGGCGAGAATCCCGCCTTCGGCGCCCTTCAGGTCCGCCAGCCTTTTTAACGCTGACTCGACCGCCTCCTGGGGATGCGTTCCCGCCGCGATCTGCTCGTCCACGTACTTGGCCGTCAGCGTCTCCACAAAGGCTTCGCCCACGCCGGTGCAGACCGCGGCGCTTGTCGACGAGGCATAGATCCCCCCGCCCAGCGCCGGGGTATCTCCAACCCTTCCAGGCATCTTCAGGGAACACCCGCCTGTCGACGAGGCCGCGGCCAACGCCTGCCCGTCCCAGCAGACGCACCCGACGGTGTCGGCGCGGTATTCCAGACCCGTAAAGAGGTTCTGGGCCGGCATCTCGCCCCGGGACAGGCTGTCCTTGGCCTTGCGCCATGCTTCGAGCTGCTCCCTGGTGATGCAGTTGGCTTCGGGGAAGTGATGCCGGCGCGCGAACTTGATGGCCCCCTCCCCGGCCAGCATTACCTGCTTGGTTTCCTCCATCAGCTTGCGGGCCACCGATATCGGGTTGGCGACCTCCCGGATGGCGGCCACGGCGGCGAAACGGTTTGTCCCGCCGTCGACGATGGCGGCGTCCATCTCGACTTCGCCGTCAAGATTGAGCACCGAGCCGTAGCCGCAGTTGAACCGCGGCGAGTCCTCCAGGAGGTTGAGCACGGCTTCGAGCGCCGGCACACGGCCCTGAATCAAAAGGTTGTGTCCCCTCAGCGCCGCCTCCTTAAGAAGCGCCATGAATTCCTGTTCCCGGCTCGTATCCAGCCCGCCGTGTACCGCGATAATGCCCATGTCTGTATTGTCGTCAGCCTGCCTGGTTTCTATGCGGGACGGTGCGCCGCCGTTTCCCGACAGGAATTCGTCCGCTTTCCTGCAGGCCGGTGATGGACATCGCCGGGACCTTGTGGTAGGATCAAAACAGCCAGCTGGAAAATGCTGCGGGCGGCAATGCCGCTTGCCCTGCCGGTTGGCTGGCTTCAAGCACATATCGAGCCCTGTCCGGGTGCCTCCTGCCAGGAGAGAGCGTTCAAAAACGAGCATGGCCTTTGAGAGGTGAGATGTGGGAAGTCGGAAGTGGGAAATACAGGTTGGAATTCGCAGAGCGGATTCCGCCCCGTTCACACCTCTGACCTCTCACCTCGCACTTCCCAAATGGGCAGGCGAAGTTTTTCAACGGTCTCCCAGGGAGGTGAAAAGGGAATCAGGTGCAAATCCTGAACGGCCCCGCCACTGTAATGGGTGAGCAGTTCCTTGCCGCGGAAAGCGGCATTGCCACTGGGCGACAGGCCCGGGAAGGTTGGAACCGGCGATGAACCCTGAGTCAGGAGACCTGCCCGGACAGCAGCAAGCTTACCTCCGAGGGAGAGGGGGCGATGTCCGGTGTTTTTCGCTGAACCCGGCGGCTAGCCTTGTCGACCCGGCCTCGGAAGGCCGGGTCTTTTGCTTCCGGTGCGACTTTTCACGGCCAATACATGCTGGGGAGGCAAAAACGATGAGGCTTTGCCAACGGTTGCCAGTTTTTCTCTATGTGTTTGTCCTGCTTTTTGGCCTTGCCGCGGCGCCGGCGCTGGCCGGAATTACGATCCAACTGAACTCCGACAGTAACGGCATCGTTTACGAGGGAACGCCCATCACCATTAGGGCGACAGTTTATGACGGCGGTACGTTGGTCACTACCCCGGCTGTGGAATGGTCGCTGGGCAACTCCGGTTGCGGTACCCTGAGCGCGGTATACGGCGAGGCGGTCACTTTTACTCCCGCCCGGCCGTCCGGCCTGGGCCGCTGGGACAGCGTGACCACGGTGGTCTATGCCGCCTACGGCGGGGCAACGGCAGAACTGCCGCTGACCATCTACCCCGGCGCGGCAGCCAGCGACCCCCTGGCGCGGGCGAAGGTCTATCTGCGCGCGCAGCAAGCTGCCGACGGGAAGCTGACCGACGATTGGGCGGCCATCGCCCTGGCCGCGGCCGGGGAGAACCTGTCGGCCAACGATTGGCTGAAAAACGGCCGGGGGCACCTCGAGGCGATGGGTTCCGCGGTTGCCGGCTGGGATCCCGACTCGACGTCCACGACGACGATCGCCCGGACGCTGCTGACGGCGGCCACGGCCAGGAAGGCCGGCGCCGACGCGGACCCGCGGGACTTCGGCGGGAAAGACCTGGTCGCACTGCTCCTGCAGCGCCAGGATGCCAGCTCGGGACATTTCGGCCTGCCGGGCGAAGCCGCCTGGGTCAACGCCCACGCCTGGGCGGTTCTCGCCCTCTCGTCGGCGGGGGAAGCGGTGCCGAATCGCGACAGGGCGCGGCAATGGCTGATCAACGCCCAGAACGCGGACGGCGGCTGGGGCTGGACCACTGACCGCAATGACCAGTGGGGAGGCTACCTGAGCGACTCCAACGATACCGCCGCCGCCGTCCGGGCGCTCGTGGTCCTCGGCGCTGCCGACAAGAGCGCCGGTCAGCCGCTCGGGAAGGCCCTGTCGTTCCTGAAGACCATGCAGGCTGACGACGGCGGATTCTTCTACGGACAATGGGGCCCCCCGTCCGACAGCAACTCCGACGGCGAAGTCATCCAGGCTCTGGCCGCCGCCGGGGAGGACCCGCAGGGCGCCGGCTGGTCGAAAACCGGGGGGTTAAATGCCGTCAACCACCTGCTGGGCCTGCAAAAGGCCGACGGGGCCTTCCGGTGGCAGGCCGGCAGCGATGGTTACAGCCCCGGGCATGACACCGCCGTGGCCCTGCTCGGTCTGGTCTGCCTCGACCCGGCAAAGCTGCCCGAGGTGCCGCCCGCGCCGCCGGGCGGGGGCGGCGCCCCGTCTCCGCAGACGATCACCGTCACCGCCGGGGTGCGGGGACTGGACGGAGCGACAATGTATGCCTCGCGGGCGGTGAAGCTGGCGCCCGGGAAGCAGACCCCGCTCGGGGCCCTGGAGGCCCTCGGCGCCAGCATCGAAACCGGGTTCGGCGGCAGCTATGTGGTCAGCATCGACGGCCTGGCCGAAAAGCAATACGGCCAGGCGAGCGGCTGGATCTACCTGGTGAACGGATCGGCTCCCCCGGCGGCGTGCAACGCCTACCGCCTCCGTGACGGGGACGACGTACTGTGGCGTTACGTCCGCTCGTTAGCGGAAACCGGCGATTTTTTACCAAACCGGCTGCCTGTCGGGCCTACGCTTTCCCCGACGCTGGCGGGCGGTATCGCCGCGGCGGAAAAGGCGCTTTCCGCCGCAAAGGATGGGGGGCCGGCAACCACCGTCCTGCCTTCCGCCCCGCCGGACGCCGCGGCAGCCGCCGAGCTGGCGCGCGCCCTGGCCGCCAACCGCGTCGGTCTCGCGCAGGAGGTTAACCCGGAGACGGAAACCCTTGTCGCTGATGAACTGCTGGAAGCCGGGCTAAAGATACCCGCCGGTGCTCTCGAACGAACCGTGACCATCTCCGTGCGCGAGCAGAAACGAGAGGAGGAGGGCCTGCCGGCCCCGGTGGGGAAGACCTTCGCCTCCGGCGTGTACGATTTCGGCCCGGACGGGCAGGCCTTCCGGAAGGCGGCCACGGTCTACCTGCGCTGTCTGCCCTCTGAGGGCCGGGCGGCGGCCGACCTGACCTTGGCCTGGTTCGACCCGCAGTCTGACCTGTGGCGCCCCCTGGCGGCGGTCTACGACCCGGCTACGGGTCTCCTGGCCGGGCGCATAACCCACTTCACCCGCTTCGCAGCGCTGACCCCGGCCGGCCCCTCTCCGGCCTTCACAGACATCGATGCGGGCGGAAAAGCGTGGTACGCCGGGGCCGTAAAAGATCTTGCCGCGCGGGGCGTCATCGGGGCCGATGAGGGTCCGGCCTTCCGCCCCGGGGATCCGGTCACCCGGGCGGTCTTCACCGGCTGGCTGGCCCGCGGGCTGGAGCTGTTGCCGGGTCCGGCCCCGTCCTTTACCGACCTCGGGGTGGATGCGGCCTACCGCGCCGAGATCGGCGCCGCCGCCCGCCGCGGCCTGGTCCGCGGCCTGCCCGGCGGCCTTTTCGGACCGGAGAAGCCGCTGACCCGCCAGGAACTGGCCGCCATCCTGGTACGCGCCGCTCACCGCGCGGGCCAGCCGGAGCAGCTCCCGCCCGGACGGGCGGAAGCAGTTCTCGGGCGTTACACCGACGCCGACCAGGTCGCCGGCTGGGCGCGCGCAGCAATGGCCGCCGCCGTAAACGAAGGGCTGCTGGCCGGTATGCCCGACAAGCACCTGAACCCCCGCGGACCGGTAACTCGTGCCGAGGCCGCGGCCTTCGTCCAGCGCTTGGTGGAACGCGAAAGGGCGGTACGTGATGCGGCGTAAACCGTTGTCTTTCAAGGGCCTGGCCGTGGCTCTTCTTCTCGTCCTGTTCCTGGGTATCCTGGGCTGCGGCACGGCGGCGGGTCCGCCCGAAATGTCTTCGCCGGCGGCCGCAACGTCGGCGCCGGAAAGGGCACCGGCAGAAAACCTGCGGTCTGCGCCGTCATCGGTGGCTGGCGGCGCAGGCGATCCCGCCGGGGTTCCGGCGCTGCAAACCGGCGAAGAACACACCCCTGCCCCTTCCGGTGACCGTGAGAACACAACCGCACCCGGAGGGCAACGGGCGGCCGGCGGCCCTAAAGTAACCCTCTGGGTGACGCGGGACTTCGGCCGGGAAACCCTCTTCGCGGCCGAGGTGCCCCTGCCGCCCGGAAGTGACGTACTATCGCTCCTCAAGAACCACACCCGGGTCGAAACGGCTTACGGCGGCAAGTTCGTGAACGCGATCAACGGCATTCGGTCAGACGGACGGGGCGGACGCTTGGACTGGTTTTACTGGGTCAACGGTGTCCTTGCCCCCGTCGGTGCCGCCGATTTCCGGCCCGCCCCCGGGGACGTGGTCTGGTGGGACTACCGTGACTGGAGCGCCGGTCCGCCTGCTCCGGCCGTTGTGGGAGCCTATCCTTGTCCCTTAAAAGGAGGCGCGCCCGTGCTTATTCTTTATCCCGAGGGGCAGTCCGACCTGTTCCGGCAGGTGGCGGGAGCTCTCGCCACTCAAGGCATTCAGGCCTGCGGGAGCATAGTTGATGACCGGGCCGTCCTTCAGCGGAATACGCCGGTCCTCGTTGTGGGGTTGTGGAGGGATCTGGCATCCTCGGCACTGGCTGAGATCGTTGAGCGGGGAGCCCGCTCGGGCATCTATTGCCGTCTTGCCGCCGACGGTTTTGCAGCGTTGGACGAGCGGGGGAACGCTACCGTACACCTGAAAGAAAGCTGCGGGACGGTCCTGGCAACAGCCGCCGGCCCGGGGGACCGGAACCCGCTGTGGATCGTGACGGGGACTGATGACGCCGGCCTGAAGGCAGCGGTCAGAGTCCTCGAAGATCCTTCGAAGCTTCGCTGCCGGTGCGGCGTCCTGGTACAGGAGTCTCAGGTCACTGCCCTGCCGGCGGGAGGTGCTGCAAGATGAAAGCGAGACCTGTCCTGGTCCAGGCCGTGCTGTGTTTTTGGCTGGTTATCTGCCTGGCTTTGCCGGCGAGCGCTTCCGATTCTGTTGACGCTTCACTTCAAAGAGCCTGTGCGTACCTCTCCGGCCAGCAGGTCTCTGACTATCCCTGGGCTTCGATTGCCTTGCGAGCGGCAGGATGTCCCCGTGCCGGGGACTTTTCCTTGTCCAGCCTGCCGGAGGACGGTCCGACAACCGGCCTGGTGCGGATGATCATCGCCGGAACGCTTTTTGGGTCTCCCGGTACGGACGAGGCCGTGACGAGGCTCCAACACCTGCAGTTGAAGAACGGCAAATTTGCTGACAACACAGCGGGCCAGGGGGAAGAACTGGTCAACGCTCACGTGTGGGCGATCATAGCCCTGGCCGCTGCGGGAAGGGAAACACCCGACGGGGACGCGGCCCTGGCCTGGCTTCTTGAGCAGCAGCATGCCGACGGCGGATTTTCCTATGGTACATCCGTTCCGGAGTCGGACGTCGATATAACGGCGATGGCCCTTTGCGCGATGAAGGCTCTGGGTTTGGAAGCGGACAGCCCCCCGGTGACATCTGCCTTTTCCTTTTTGCACAGCCGCCAGCAGCCCGGCGGGGGGTTTGTTTCATGGGGAGTAGAGTCCTGCGAATCGTGCGCCTGGGTTATCCAGGCTCTTGTTGCCTACGGCATGGACCCGCAAGGCGGGGACTGGACTCAGCCAGGCGGGAACCCCGTTCAGGCCCTGCTGGCTTTCCAGCGGCCGGATGGCTCTTTTGCCCACTACCGGGGAGGGCCGGCCGACATTATCGCCACCAGCCAGGCCCTGCTGGCGCTGGGGGACCTGAAACGCGGGAGGCCTTTCTGGGCCCTGCCGCGGTCCGGCAGATTCAGCGATCTCGGTCCGGAGCACTGGGCGCACGCGGCGGTAGCCGAACTGGCCGCGGTGCTGTGCCGGATGGCGAAACTGTCCGTTCCGCCCGCCGCCGGGCCCTGGTGGACCGGGCCGGTGGAAGCGGGACGGCGAGCAGGTTTGCTCTATCCCGGCTTCAGCCCGGAAAAGCCCGCCGGGCGGGCGCAGGTTGCCTGGAGCTTGTTTGCGGCTCTCCGGGCCGGGAGTGGAACAAGTAATGGGCCGCAATAGACGCGAATCACTGCACTCGTTGGCGGCCGGCCTCTACTTCGGGGCTCTGCTGACGGCAAGCCTGGTCTACCAGCATCCTTTGCCCCTGGCCGTGCTCGGCCTGGCGGCCTTTGCCGGTCTGGTCGTTACCCGGGGTTGGGCGCAGGCCGCCAGGCCGCTGCACGCCCTCGTGCCTGTGGCGGCCGCTGTGGTTTGCTTGAACGCCTTGCTGGTCCGCGCAGGAACTACAATCATCTGGGACCCCGGCTGGTATTGGCCGCTGTTCGGCAGGGTGCAGGTTGCACTGGAAGCCGTCTGTTTCGGCGTTGTGATGGCCCTCCGTCTCGCTGTCGTGTGGCTCGCTTTTCTGCTCTATGACCGGCTGACCGAACATGACAGGGCCTTTGCCTTCCTGGCGGCACGAATGCCGAGAACGGCGCTTACCGTTTTGGTGGCTTTGCGCTTGCTGCCGGTCCTGGCCGCCGATTTCCGGTCGGTGGAAGAGGCGCACGCGGCCCGGGGTCTGTCCCTTGGCGACGGGTCCGTGGCGGCGCGCTTCCGGGGTTATGCAGTGGTGCTTGCCGGGATACTCGTGCTCGCCCTGGAAAGGTCGCTGGAAATGGCGGAGGCTATGCACGCTCGGGGTTTCGGGTCCGGGAGGAGGACACACCTCCCCGAAAGGTGGGCCGGACGTGACTGTTTTGCCGTCGGCGGGGCGGTTCTGGTGCTCGGCGGGTTGGGTTACGGCCTTTTCTCCGGCGCGGCCCGGGTCGGCTTCTACCCCCTCCTGGAGGGGTTTTACCGTGAAAATCTTTGGACTGTTGCGATGCTCACAGCGGCAGGGGGCTTGCTCCTGCCGCTCTGGTACTGGGGGGTTGAACACTGGCCATCCTGGCGGCGGAAAACCTAGTCTACACCTACCCCGGGCGGAGCGCACCCGCCCTGCGGGGTATGAGCCTCGAGATCGAGGAAGGAACCTTTGTTCTCTTGGCAGGTCCTTCGGGATCGGGGAAGAGCACGGTGCTGCGCGCCTTTGCCGGGCTGGTGCCCGACTTTCACGGCGGCGTCTTCGGCGGCCGTGTGTTGTTGGACGGCCGTGATTTGCGTGACGTCGGGCGGCGGGAACTGGCCCAAAGCGTGGGCATTGTCTTCCAGGACCCGGAAAAGCAGCTGGTGATGACGACGGTGGAGCGCGAACTGTGCTTCGGCCTGGAAAACATCGGGTTGCCGTCAACGGTCATCGCCCGGAGAGTGGCTGAAGGGGCGGAATTCCTCGGCTTGACCCCGTACCTCCGGACCCCGACGGCGGAGCTTTCCGGGGGGCTGAAGCAGAAAACCGTCCTGGCGGCCGTCCTCGTGATGCAGCCCCGGGTGTTGCTGCTCGACGAACCGACTTCACAGCTGGACCCCGCGGCGGCCGACGAGTTTCTGTCACTGGTGCGGCGGCTGAACCAGGAGTACGGCCTTACGGTGATCCTGAGCGAGCAGCGCCTGGACCGCTGCTATCATCTTGCCGACCGCGTGGCCGTGATGGAAGCGGGGCGGGTGGTAATAGACGCTCCTCCCCGGGAAGCGGCGAAACTGGCTCTCAATGCCGGATTGCCTTACGTCCCGGCGGTGACGCGGCTGCTGGCCGCAGTCAATGGAAGGCACCCGCTCACCGTGGCCGAGGGACGCCGGGAGCTGCTCCGCACGGTGGCGGGCGGTCACGCGGGGCAGGCCCAGGGAGCGCGAACGGACCCGGCTGACCTCGCAGTCGAGGCCAGCCGGGTCCGGTATGCCTACCCCCGCGGCGCAGCCGCTGTAACGGATCTTTCCCTTGCGGTTCCCGCCGGCGCGATAACGGCTGTCGTCGGCCCCAACGGAGCGGGCAAGAGTACCCTTCTCAAGCTCCTCGCCGGTTTGCTCAAGCCGGACGGCGGGCGGATCCGCATCTTCGGGCGTGACCGCGGGACGCTGAACAAAGCCGGCCTGGCCGCCGGGGTAGCCTACCTGGCCCAGAACCCCAACGACTACCTCTTCCGTGATACGGTTGCAGAAGAACTCGGCTTCACCCTCCGCGCCCTGGGCCGGTCCGGGCCGGTGGCCGATGTGCTGGCCGCCTGCGGCCTGTCCGACTTGGCCGGGGTGAATCCGCGCGATCTTTCGGCGGGGGAGCGCCAGCGCGTGGCCCTCGCTTCACTGCTGGTCGCCGGGCCCTCGTTGATCCTCCTCGATGAGCCGACGCGGGGGGTGGACCAGCCCGCCAAGGATACTCTGGGCCGCCTCTTGGATCGGCTTTGCCGGCAGGATGGCAAAAGCGTGCTCCTGGTCACCCACGACGTGGACTTTGCGGCCGAGTGGGCGGCAAAGGTGGTCTTTATGGCCGGAGGCAGGGTCCTGGCCGCCGGAACGCCGGCGGAGGTCCTCGGCGACTCTTTGTTTTACAGCCCGCAAGTGGCGCGGCTCTTCCGCGGGGTGGCCGAAGTGACGACTTTCAGCGCCGCCCGGGCTTGGATGGCGCAGGCGGGTGCCGGGCATGGCTAGGAAGACGGGCCGGTCGCTCCGGTTGCTCTCGTGGCTGGTCTGGCTTTTGCCGTTAGCCGTGCTTGGCGCCTGCGCCTGGCTGGGAGTCACGGGGACCGTGGTCAGCCACGGCCTGTTGGCCTTCGGCGCGGCTGTCCTGGTGCTGGTGGTCGCGGCCTGGCGGTATGAATGCGGCCGCCCCGCCGGCCGGGAAATCATGCTGGTGGCCAGCCTGGCCGCCCTGGCCGCCGCCGGCCGGATACCCTTTGCCTTCCTGCCGGGGGTGCAACCGGTGACCTTCGTCTGCATAACGGCCGGGATCGTCTTCGGGGCGCGGGTCGCTTTTGCGGTGGGGGCCGTCGCGGCCGTGCTCTCCAATTTTGCCCTCGGGCAGGGCCCCTGGACCCCCTGGCAAATGATCGCCTGGGGACTGGCCGGAGCCTCGGCGGGGTGGTGTTCCGTCTTGATCAAAGGACTGGGGCTGCCGGCCATGATAGTTTTCAGCATCCTCTGGGGGTATCTCTACGGGGCCGTCGTCAACCTGTGGGTCTGGACGACATCCTTTTACCCCCTTGACTTGCGGTCGTTTCTGGCCGTGGAGAGCCTCAGTCTGCCATTTGACACGGCTCACGCCGCCGGCAACGCCGTCTTCGTGCTCCTCCTGGGCCGGCGCGTCATCCGCACCCTCGAGCGCTTCCGGGACAGGATCACCGTCACCCGGCTCTCTTCCCAAACCCGGCCGCGCCTCCGCCCGGAACACAGTCTTGACCTCGATTCTGTCGCCTCTCGTCCTGAGTAAAAGGCGTGACGCGGAAGGATCATAAGGAACATATTGAAGTCGGCAACCTACCGCCCTTCTACGCAGGCCTATATCATACGGTCCTGGGAAAGGTTACCCGGACGTGTGTTAAGTTTAATGAGCTTAACCGGTGGCATAGAGGAATTTGTCCAGCTATGGCGAATCCTGGCAGATACAGTAATCAGGACACTAACCGGTGATTACCGGGAGAGCCTTCACTATGTGGTAAGACTCAGACGGGGGTGGTTGCTAACAGAGGCGTATGACACTTTACGCAATAACTTCAGTAGTTAGTCAGTAGCGGAGCTTTGTTGAGAGAGGAGTCTGTCAAGAAGTGATCTATGGTCTGAATAAAAGGATCCGTCGGGGGTTGCTGGCGTCCCTGCTCATTATATCGATGTTGTTTAGCCTGGCTGGTCCCGCCCTGGCGGCGAAAACCCTGAAAAGTGTGAAGCCACATAAGAATGCCGATTATGTTGCCGGGCAGGTGCTGGTCAAGTTCAAGGAAACCCAGGGGAAGGCGGCAGCCAGGAGCAGCGTGGCTGCTGCCCACCGCCTCTCCCGCGTGCGTGACCTGCCGACGTCGACGGTGCTGTACGACACCGGCGGCCGGAATGTGGAGGATGTCGTGGCCGAGCTGATGCGGGATCCGGCGGTCGAATACGCCCAGCCGAACTACATCTATCGCATTGCTGCTGATCCCAATGATCCCCTTTGGGATCAGCAGTGGGGCTTGATCAATACGGTTTACGGTGTACAGGCCGAGCAAGCCTGGAGCTACACCAAGGGTTCGGAATCTGTAGTGGTGGCGGTTATTGACACCGGGGTGGATTTAACCCACCCGGACCTCGCTGGACAATTGGTCAAGGGTTACGACTTCGTAAACGAAGATGACGACCCCACTGACGACCACGGCCACGGGACGCACGTGGCCGGGATCATTGCTGCTGTTGCCGACAACAGCGAAGGTATCACCGGCGCGGCCCCGAATGTTAAGATTATGCCGCTGAAGGCAGGCGACGCTTTGGGGTATTTTGCGACGACAGATATTGTAAGAGCGATAGACTACGCATGGCAAAACGGTGCCAAAATCGTGAACATGAGTTTCGGGGGCACCGACAATTTTGATTACGAAGAGTATAACGCCATTAAGAAATATCCGGGTATGCTCTTTATAGCAGCAGCGGGGAACGGCGGAGATGACCACCTGGGGGACGACAATGATTCCTCGCCTACCTGGCCGGCCAGTTTCACGGTTTCGCATACGATCGGCGGAGTGACTTATCCCGCCTTGCCGAACATCGTCAGCGTGGCGGCGCTGGCTCCGACCGGCGAATTTGCGTCGTTTTCAAACTACGGCGTCCAAAGCGTGACCCTTGCCGCCCCCGGCGATGATATTGTGAGCACGGTTCCCGCTTACGAGGGTGCCGGAATGGCCTTAGCTGTGAGCGACAGCGTTTACAACTATAAGGCTGTCTTTTGGGGTTTTGGCGCGGAGGACCTTGATGATGCGTCCGGCGGGACCAGCACCGAGGGAGCGGTTTACGACAGCATCGTGCGCGCCGTATATTACGGCCTCGGCCTTACCCCGGCCGACACGCAGGGTCCCTTGGGGAAACCTCTCCTGGTTGTTGACGATGACCAGGACGGTACTTATACTTATTACGATCCATTATATGGTCAGGGCACCCTCCCCGATGTTAGTCATTACTATCTCGACGCATTAAGCACTGCTGGCTATGCCTATGAGCTTTACGATGTCGGAAATGGAAAAGACGGTCCTACGGTAAGTACTGCTACATATAGCGGCGTGATTTGGTTTACAGGGCACACAGCAGACAGTAACCCTGGCGTTGGTAGCCCGCCAGCCAATCTTACCGATACTGACCAGACAAACCTTATTGGCTATCTTAAGGCAGGGGGTAAATTGTTCCTCAGCGGGCGAGATGCGGGATGGGACTATCCGGCGAACGATTTCTGCAATTCGGAACTCTTTACTGTCTATTTAGATGTTTATTTTGTTGGTGAGAATGACGGTTATTCTTTCTGTGCTGTCCGAGGTACAGGTGATGCTTACTCAGGTTCCTACTATAAGTTTAATATTCCAAATGTCTTTCTGGACATACTGCGTTCCAACACGGGTGATAAATCCAGCATTGCGTTAGATATCGAGCCCTATCATGCTTACGACGGCACCTCGATGGCCGCGCCCTTCGTGTCGGCCGGGGCGGCGCTGGCGCTTTCCTTACGGAGCAACCTTTCAATCAGTCAGTTGGTTGACAGTCTTAAGAAAGTCACGCCTTTAGCTAACCTAAATGATAAGGTGGTGACAAAAGGCACTCTCAACCTTGCCGCCGCCCTTGCCTACGTCAACAGCCTGCCGACCGGCGGCGGCGGTGGCGGCGGTGGCGCCGGCGGTGGCGCTCCGCCGATCGTGCCCACGGACGGCGCAAGCCAGAAGATCAGCGCTGCCACGGGCGGTTCTCTGAGTTACGAAGGCGTAACCGTACAGATACCGTGGACCGCCCTGACGGCCGATACCACTTTCACCGTCAAGAAGCTAACCGTGCGCGAGATAAGCGGTCTGGCGCCGTCCGGCCCGAGCCTGAAGCTGGATGGCGACATTTACGAGATTACTACGGATCGGGAAACGACCTTCAAGGACTTCATCACCATCAAGCTGCCCACGACGAGCGAGCGCGGTGTAGTCCACTATTACGACACGAAGGCGGCGCGGTGGGTCCCGGTGAAGACCGCCATCGAAAAGGATGCGAACGGCAAGCCGCAGTACGCCGTCATCAGCATCAACCACCTGACCAGGTTCGCCGTCTTTGTTCCCGAGCCGAAGGTGATCAGGTCGACCGTCGGCGAGTTGACCGTCACCGTCAACGGCGGCCCGAGAGCCCTTGACGCCGCCCCTTACATCGATCCGCAGAGCGGCAGGACGCTGGTCCCGGTACGGTTCGTCAGCGAGGCGCTCGGCGCCGAGGTCGACTGGGCGGCCGCGGCCCGGCAGGTGGTCATTAAAGACATGGACCGGGAGATCGTCCTGACCATCGGCGCCCAAAGCGTCCTGGTCGACGGCGCGCCGGCCGCCCTTGAAGCGCCTGCGGTGATCAACGGCCAGCGCACCTTCGTGCCCCTGCGCTTCGTCAGCGAAACCCTGGGGGCCAAGGTGGATTACAGCCCCGTGTCCAGGGAGATAACCATCGTCAGGTAACCAAGGAATCGAATGCTTACTAGCTTGAGAGGATAAGGCGGCTGTCCTTATCCTCTTTTTTTTTTGCTGCAACGAAACATTTTACGACTGTTGGTCCGGTGGCGGAAGGATTTTGCACCTTCCCGGCGAAAATACCCGGTAGTTTTGAGACAACTGCATAACGGTGGATGAGAGCTGCTTAAAGGCTTGATCCCTACGTTCAGTCACCTGATGCAAAAGACGTGTAAGAGACATCGGACTTCAAAAGCAAGACTGTCGCAATAGCGGCGGTTCAGGGGACTGAAAGCAGCAGGACACATCCCTGGAGAGAACCCTCCAACTTCTTTTGAGGGGCACCGAAGGGGCAACCTTAGCGCGCTGTATGGCTAGGGGAAACTCTCAGGTAAGCAGGACGGGGAAGAACCTTTTCTTGGCGGCCGCAGGGCCGGTAAGAGGCGGTTTTTCTCCGTCTTTGGTTTTTCATGGGACGAAGTGGCAGACTAAGCTCAATAGCGTTCAGCACTCAGCAATCGGCACTCAGAAGCGGGATTGGGAGGCACGAATAGATGGACACCCTGAAGAGGACTCCGTTATGCGAGGTGCACGTGAAATACGGGGGGCGCATCGTCCCGTTCGGCGGCTGGGCCCTCCCCGTACAGTACGCCGGGATCATCGAGGAGCACAAGGCCGTGCGGCAAAAGGCCGGTCTTTTTGACGTGTCGCACATGGGCGAGATCGAGGTGCGGGGACCCCAGGCCCTCGACCTCGTGCAGGCGCTGGTAACCAACAACGCCGGTAGGCTTCAGGTCAACCAGGTGCAGTACAGCCCCATGTGCAACGAAAGAGGCGGGGTTATAGACGACCTGTTGATTTACCGCCTGGAAGACGGGTTCCTGCTGGTGGTGAACGCGGCCAATACGGCTAAGGACTACGAGTGGGTTCGGACTGCGGCCGCCCGCTTCCCCCGAGTCGAAGTCCGGGACGTCTCGTTGGAGACGGCCCAGCTGGCCCTGCAGGGACCGCTCGCGCAGAGCATTTTGTCCTCGCTCACGGACTGCGACCTCGGGCGGATCAAGTACTACTGGTTTGTGCCTGACGTTTCCGTAGCCGGGGTGAACTGCCTGCTTTCGCGGACGGGCTACACCGGCGAGGACGGGTTTGAGCTTTACTGCCGGAGCGAGAACGCCGCTGTACTGTGGGAGAGGATAATGGACGCCGGCCGCCCGCACGGGTTGGTTCCAGCCGGGCTGGGGGCCCGCGACACCTTGCGGCTGGAAGCCTGCATGCCCCTGTACGGGCACGAGCTCGACGAGGAAACGACACCCCTCGAGGCGGGCCTGGGCCGCTTCGTGGACCTGGAGAAGCCTGGTTTCATCGGGCGCGAGGCCCTTTTGGAGCAGCAGGAACGGGGGGTCGGTCGGAAGCTGGCGGCCTTCATAATGCTGGAGCGCGGGGTCCCGCGCAACGGTTACCCGGTAAAGACGGCGGGTTCCGAGACCGGCCGGGTGACCTCGGGGTCGTTCTCCCCCAGTCTCGAAAAGAACATCGGCCTGGCCTACATCCCGGCGGAATACGCCGTGGCGGGAACGGAGATCGATGTCGTGATCAGGGGCAAAGACTGCCGGGCGCAGGTGGTCAAGAAGCCCTTTTACATTCGCCCTAAGTAGCACCAAGCGCTAATAAGCATTAAACGCTGGGAGAGTGCTGTAAAAAGTAGGATACCTGACTATAAACACCAAGAGCGTCCAGGAGAGTGCTGCAAAAAGCTAATTCACCGGTTTTGGCACAGGCATCTTTAGGGTGCGGCTATGCTTCGGAAGTTACCCTTAAGACCGCTCAGAAAGAGGTCCGAGGCAAGAGGTCAGAGGTCGGAACGGGAAGCGATCGCTTCGCGATCGCAAGTCTATAATCCTTAGAAATCTGCTTTGCGGATTTCATCAGGTCAGATTTCTGACTTCCGGCATCCGACATCCTTTTTGCCAGGCGCAGTTTTTCAGCGGTCTCCTAGACAAAGTAAAAGGAGGCGTTGTTGATGTACCCGAGCCATCTTAGGTACACCAGGGAGCACGAGTGGATACAGGTGGACGGCCGGACCGGCAAAGTGGGGATCACCTTCTACGCCCAGGATCAGTTGGGGGACGTGGTTTTTGTGGAACTTCCCGAGGTGGGTCGCGAGCTGCGGCAGGGGGAGACGTTCGGCGTTGTGGAGTCGGTGAAGACCGTCTCGGACCTTTACAGCCCCGTATCCGGGAAGGTCGTCGCCGTCAACGAGAAGCTGCTCGACAGGCCGGAGACCGTCAACGAAGACCCGTACGGCGAAGGATGGATCATCGTCATTGAAATCGCCGATCCCTCCGAGCTGGACGGCCTCTTTGACGCCCAAGCCTATCAAAGACTTATTGAAGAAGAGGCGAACCGTTAATGGATTACGTTCCTCATACCGAAGAAGACCGCCGGGCCATGCTGAAGGCCATCGGCGCCGGGAGCATCGAGGATCTCTTTGCGGACATCCCCGGGGAGATTCGGCTGAAGGAAGCGCTCAGCCTACCCGCGCCGCTGACGGAGCCGGAGCTGGCCAGGCACATGCGCAGGCTCAGCGCGAAAAACGTCAGCGCAGACGACTACGTTTGCTTTCTGGGCGCGGGCGCTTACGACCACTTCATCCCGGCCGTGGTCGACCACATCCTGCTGCGCAGCGAGTTTTACACCGCTTATACCCCCTACCAGGCCGAGATCAGCCAGGGGGTTTTGCAGTCGATCTACGAGTACCAGTCGCTGATCTGCGTCCTAACGGGCATGGATGTGGCCAACGCCTCGATGTACGACGGGGCCAGCGCTCTGGCCGAGGCGGCCTTGATGGCCGGTTCGGTTACCAGGCGCTCCAAGGTTGTTATCGCCGGGTCGGTACATCCCGAGTACCGGGAGACGGTCAACACCTACGCCCGGTGCGTGGAATTCCAGGTAGTCGAGGTCCCCTTCGGCGAGGACGGGGGCGTTGATCCCGCCCGGGTCGCCGAGGTTGTGGATTCCGACACGGCCTGTCTGATCGTTCAGCAGCCCAACTTTTTCGGGTGCCTGGAGCACGTCGACGAGTTGTCGCGGATTGCCCACAGCGCCGGGGCGCTCTTTGTAACGGCCGTCGACCCCATCTCCCTGGGCGTCTTAAAAGCCCCGGGCGATTACGGAGCCGACATTGTCGTCGGCGAAGGACAGGCGCTGGGCAACCCGCTGAATTTCGGAGGCCCTTACCTGGGCTTTTTCGCGGCGCGGAAAGACTTCGTCCGCCGTATGCCGGGGCGTATCGCCGGCGTGACGGCGGACGGCGACGGCAACCGCGGTTTCGTGCTGACCCTGCAGACGCGCGAGCAGCACATCCGCAGGGAACGGGCCACTTCCAACATCTGCTCCAACGAGGCCCTGTGCGCCCTGGCCGCCGCCGTGTACCTCACCACCCTCGGGAAGAAGGGTTTGGCCGAGGTCGCCCGCCAGTCGCTGCAAAAAGCCCACTACGCCCGGGAGAGAATCTGTTCTCTTCCCGGCTTCAAGCCCGCCTTTTCCGGCCCGTTCTTCAAAGAGTTCGCCGTCCGGTGCCCCGAGGCGCCCCGGACGATCAACCAGCGGCTCCTGGCGCGCGGCATTATCGGAGGCTACGAACTGGGGCGGGCCTACCCGGGATTGGAGGATTGCCTGCTGTTTTGCGTCACCGAGAAACGCACGCGAGCCGAAATCGACGGGTTGGTGGCGGGATTGGAGGACAGGGAATGAAAGACGTTGACGTTAAAGAAATGAACCTGCAGGATGGTGTACTGGCCGAGTTTCGCGCGGCCAGGGCCGAGCCGCTGGTTTTTGAGCTGAGCGTTCCCGGGCGCGCGGCCTTCCCCCTGCCGGACCTGGATGTCCCCGAAAAGGACATTGCCGATGTCCTGCCTTCCCGGAGTCTCCGGAAAGAGCCCCCGGACCTTCCGGAGATAGCCGAAGTCAATGTTGTGCGCCATTTCATCCGCCTGTCGCAGAGAAACCACGGCGTCGATACCGGGTTCTACCCGCTTGGTTCCTGCACGATGAAATACAACCCCAAGGTCAACGAAAACGTGGCTCGCCTGCCCGGGTTTGCAGCTCTGCATCCCTATGCGCCCGAGGAGACCGTCCAGGGTGCTCTGGAACTGATGTACAAGCTGGAATGGTATCTGTGCGAGATCACGGGGATGGACCGCTTCACCTTCCAGCCGGCCGCGGGCGCCCACGGCGAACTGTGCGGGATGATGATCGTCCGCGCGTTTCACGAAAAACAGGGCCGCCGGCGGGGCAAGGTTATCGTCCCCGACTCGGCCCACGGGACCAACCCGGCCACCGCGGCCATGCTGGGCTACCAGGTGGTGCAGGTCCGGTCGGACGCGCGGGGCGGCGTCGACCTGGCGGCCCTGGAAAAGGTCCTTGACGACGACGTCGCGGCGCTGATGCTGACCAATCCCAATACCCTGGGGCTCTTTGACGAGAACATCCACGTTATCGCCGAAATGGTTCACGACGCGGGCGGCCTGCTCTACTACGACGGCGCCAACATGAACGCGATCACCGGCATCGTGCGTCCGGGCGACATGGGGTTCGACGTGGTGCACCTCAACCTGCACAAGACTTTCGCCGCCCCCCACGGCGGCGGCGGGCCCGGCTCCGGTCCGGTCGGGGTCAAGGAGTTCCTGGCCGATTTTCTCCCTGTACCGACGGTGGAGTTTGACGGGGAACGCTACCGCCTGGACGGCGACCGGCCCCTGTCCATCGGCCGCGTGAAGTCCTTTTACGGCAACTTCGGGGTCATGGTCAAGGCCTACGCCTACATCCGCGCCCTGGGGGCCCGGGGCTTGCGCCGGGCGGCCGAGCACGCCGTCCTGAACGCCAACTACGTGATGCGCCGCCTGCAGCCGTACTACGACCTGCCGTACGACCGGCACTGCAAGCACGAGTTCGTCCTGTCGGGCAAAAGGCAGAAAGCCGCCCGCGGCGTGCGCACCGTGGACATCGCCAAGAGGCTTTTGGACTACGGGTACCACCCGCCGACGATCTACTTCCCCTTGATCGTTGAAGAGGCGATAATGATTGAGCCGACCGAGACCGAAAACCTTGAGACCCTCGAACAGTTCGTCCAGGCTATGATCAAGATTGCCGAGGAAGCCGAAACTAATCCTGAGAAGGTCAAGGGAGCTCCCCTGACCACGCCGGTGGGGCGCCTGGACGAAGCCCGCGCGGCCCGCCAGCCGGATCTCAGGTATCGGTCGTCAGGCAGCGGGCCGCGGGAATAGAGGAATGAAGGTGATGGATAGGGTGACCGGGGCGGCAGCGGTAGACTTGAGGAATGAGACCGGTAGACCCGCCCTCGATAAAAAGTTGCTGCGCGAGGCCTGGGCGGTGCGCCGGCGGAACTTTCCGATGGAGATCGGCTTTGATGTACCGGTCCGGACGCTGCCGGTTTCGGTAACCGGAAACGTCTGTGTCCTGGATTGCGCTCACTGCGGGGGTCACTATCTTTCCGGCATGGTTTCCCTGCCCCGGGCCGTGAAGGGGTTGCACATGCCTCAAGTCAGAAGTTTTCTGGTGAGCGGCGGTTGTGACGCGGCGGGGAAGGTTCCCGTCTTGCCGTTTATAGATAAGATCCGGGAACTGAAGAAGGCCGGGAGGCTCAACATGCACGTGGGGCTGGCCGGCGAAGACGAGGCCAAGAGCCTTGCCGGCCTGGCCGACGTCATTTCTTTCGACCTTTTGGGTGACGAGGCCACGATTCGCGAGGTAACCGGCCTTGACAAGACACCGGAGGATTATCTCCGGGCTTACGCTTTGCTTAGGAAATACGCCAGGGTGGTTCCGCACATCTGTATCGGCCTCCGGGGCGGAATGGTCTCCGGCGAGTGGAAGGCCCTCCGGGCTCTCAAAAGCATCGGGGCGGAGGCGATCGTTTTTCTCGTGTTCAGGCCGACCCGCGGCACCCGTTTCACGGACCGCCGGCCGCCGCCCGTAAAAGAGGTGGTGGAACTGATCGCCCGCGCCAGAATCGAGTTCCCCCGCACGCCCATCTTCCTGGGCTGCATGCGCCCGGGCGGAAGGTACCGTGAAGTCCTTGACCCCCTGGCGGTCAGAGCCGGAGTGAACAAGGTGGTGCAGCCGGGACGCGGGGCTTTTGAAACGGCATCGATGCTCGGTCTGAAGATTGTCAGGGGCGAGGAGTGTTGTGTCCTGTGATCCGGGTATCGGCGGCTACCGCCGCGGTTATCGGTTTAAAAAATAGCCGGTTGGACGCCCGCCCGTCTACGGCTTACCTGATGGCGGGAGAAAACTGTCTCCGTTCTTGCGGCTTCTGCCCGCAGGGCCGCGCTTCCGGCGCAAGGACCGACATGCTTTCCAGGGTTACCTGGCCTCCGGCCGAACCGGATCGGGTTGCCGACCTGGTGGGCCGGGCCTACGAGCAGGGACGGTTCAGTCGCGCCTGCATCCAGGCGGTGCAGGGCAGGGGTTATCGCCGTGAAGTGGCCGGTCTCCTCGAGGCGATAAAGCGCCGCACGCCGATCCCCGTGGCTGTCTGCCTGGCCCCTGCGGGCGTGCGGGAGCTGAAGGGGTGGTTTGAGCGGGGCGCCGACCGTGCAGGTCTGCCCCTGGACACCGCGAATCCCGGGTTGCACGCCCGCCTGAAAGGGCGTTCCTGGGAGCGCGATCTCGCTTTGATCGAGGGAGCCGCCGCCGCTTTTCCGGGGCGTATCGGGACCCATCTCATCGTGGGCCTGGGGGAAACGGAGGAGGAAATGACGCGCCTGATCGGCCGGATTACCGGCCTGGGCGTAACGGTCGGGCTTTTCGCCTTCACGCCCGTACGCGGCACGCCGCTGGAGGGCCGCATGCCTCCGCCGCTCGCCTCCTACCGGAGAATCCAAGCCGCCCGGTATCTCCTGGCCTCCGGCCGTATTGCGCCGGAAATGATCTCGTTTCGGCAGGGGCGCATCGCCGGCTTCGGCGTTCCGGCCGTTCGCCTGCGCCGGCTTCTGGCCGGCGGCGAGGCCTTCCGGACATCCGGTTGCCCGGATTGCAACCGTCCCTTCTACAACGAGAGGCCCGGCGGGCCCATTTACAATTACCCGCGCGCCCTGACGCCGGAAGAAGAAGAGCAGGCGATAGCGTTGTGCTTGCAGTAATGGGGGATAGGAACGTGCGCTGCGGCTTGTCAACCGGTCAACAGTCCCGCTGGCGGCTCTTGCAGACGGGTTTTAACACCGCCGCTGTCAATATGGCCGTGGACGAAGCAATCCTGCTGGCCCACAGCCAGGGCCTTGTGCCCCCGACCCTCCGTTTTTACGGGTGGAAGCCGCCCGCTGTTTCCATCGGCTACTTCCAGCGGCTGGAGGAAGAAGTGGACCTGGAGGCCTGCCGCCGCCTGGGCATTGATTGGGTTAAGCGGCCTACCGGCGGGAGAGCGGTCCTCCACGACCAGGAGGTGACCTACAGCGTCGTCATCGCGCAGCAACTGCTGCCCGGCTCGGTGGTGGAGACGTACCGCATCCTTGCCGCCGGCCTCGTGGAAGGGTTGCGGATGCTGGGCCTGCCGGCGGCGCTGGTGGGCCGTGACGAGCAGAACGCCGGGGAACGGGGCTTGTCGGCGGCATGCTTTGATGCTCCCTCATGGTACGAGATTGCGGTGCAGGGGCGCAAGGTCGTCGGGAGCGCCCAGACCAGGAGCAACGGGGTCATCCTGCAGCACGGTTCGGTCCCGATCGTCTTCGACGCGGAGAAGCTGGTACAGGCCTTGAAATTGCTGGAAGGAGCCCGTTCCAGGGTCCACAGGCTGCTTGCGGAAAAGGCGGGCGGAATCAGCGATTTCCTCGGTTACAGGCCCACCTTTGCGGAAGTGGCTGGCTGCCTGACCCGCGGTTTTGCCGCAGCCCGGGGCATAGAACTGGTAGAGGGGGTTCTCACGCCCGAAGAGGAAAAGGAAGCAGAGCGCCTCGCCAGAGAGAAATACGGTTCCGATTGGTGGAACAAACTTGGTCGTCAACAGTAGGCAGCGGGTAGCGGGGGTTAAGGGCGCATCGGCAATGCTTAATACTGATGTCTGACGACCGGCGACTGACGACAGAAATGGGGTGTAGTCTTTGTTCGACTTGGCCGTGATCGGAGGCGGGCCGGCCGGCTACGCGGCCGCCGTGCGGGCCGCCCAAAAAGGGGCGAGGGTGGCCCTCATCGAGAGTGACCGCCTCGGCGGTACGTGCCTGAACCGGGGGTGTATCCCCACCAAGGCCCTCCTGCAGACGGCGGAAATATATGCGGCGGTGCGCCGGGCCTCCGCCTTCGGGGTCAAGGTTTCCGGCGTCGAGCTCGATTACGGGGCCGCGGTAGACCGCAAGGACGCGGTCGTCGACGGGCTCGTCAAGGGCCTGGAACAGCTGATGAAGGCCCGGCGCGTCGAGGTCCTGGCGGGCCGGGGCGAAATCCTGCAGCCGGGGCGGGTCAGGGTGGCCGGCCCCGGCGGGGCGCGGGAGATAGAGGCCGGCCGGCTGATCATCGCCACCGGTTCCAGGGCGGTCGCTCCGCCGGTTCCTGGGATCGGCTCCCCGCTGGTCCTGGACAGCAACCGGGTGCTCGCCGTCCGTGACGTGCCGCCTTCGCTGGCCGTCATCGGGGGCGGCGTTATCGGCATTGAGATGGCTACGCTTTTCGCCGGCTTGGGGTCGAGCGTAACGGTTGTCGAGGTGCTGCCGGAAATCCTTCCGGGGGTCGACCGGGAACTGAAGCAGCGGCTGGCGCTCCTGTTGAAGCGGTCGGGTATCGCCATCAGGGTTTCGACGCGGGTGGCCGAGGTTTGGGAAACGGATGAAGGCCGGGTTTTGCTCCGGCTGTCGGAAACCGGCGGGAGCGAGAGTGTTCTGGAAGCGCACAGGGTGCTTCTGGCAGCAGGAAGAACGCCGAACTTCGGCGGGATCGACCTGGAGCGCCTCGGCGTCGCGCACAGCCGGGCGGGGATCAAGGTGGACCGGACCATGGCGACGAGCGTGCCCGGGATTTGGGCGGCGGGAGACGTAATCGGCGGACTCTTACTGGCTCACGTGGCGATGCACGAGGGCTTGACGGCCGCCGACAACGCTCTCGGCGGCGCCCGCGAGGCGGATTACGAAAGCGTTCCTTACTGCATCTTCTCCCGCCCGGAACTGGCCGGCGTGGGACTGACCGAAGACCGGGCCCGGGAACGGGGGGTGCCTTACGCGGTGGGCCGGTTTCCCTTCTCGGCCAACGGCAAGGCGCAGGTTCAGGGCGAGAAGGACGGCTTGGTCAAGGTGCTGGCGGGCGAGGACGGGCGGGTTCTCGGGGTGCATATCCTGGGGCCGCACGCCTCCGAGCTCATCCACGAAGGGGCCCTGGCCGTTAGGCTTGGCGCAAGGGTCGGCGACCTAGCACACATGTTGCATGCCCATCCCACTTTGTCCGAAGCACTGGGGGAAGCAGCGCACGACGTTACGGGCGAGGCCGTTCATCTTCTTCCGCGAAAAGAACGGCCCGTCTGACGCTTACCGAAGGATTAGAAGGAGGCTCTCAAGCAAATGATTATCGGCATTCCCAGGGAGATTAAGGCGCAAGAAAACCGGGTCTCGATGACCCCGGCCGGGGTCGACGCGCTGGTCAGGGCCGGCCACCGCGTCCTGATCGAGCGCGGGGCCGGCATGGGCAGCGGGTTTGGCGACGACGACTACGCGGCCGTCGGCGCAGAGCTGATGAAGGACGCAGCCCAGGTCTGGTCCGGGGCCGAGATGATCGTCAAGGTCAAGGAACCTCTGCCGCCGGAATACGGTTACTTCCGCCCCGGCTTGGTCATCTTCACCTACTTGCATCTGGCGGCTGAGCCCGAGCTTACCCGGGCCCTGATGGACAGCGAGGTCATCGCCATCGCCTACGAGACCATCCGGAGCCGAAGCGGCGGGTTGCCGCTGCTGATGCCGATGAGCGAGGTGGCCGGCCGCATGGCCGTCCAGGTGGGGGCGTCTTTCCTTGAGAAACCGCACGGAGGCAAGGGCGTCCTGCTGGGAGGCGTGACGGGCGTCCCGCCGGCCCACGTGGTGATCGTCGGCGGCGGCACGGTGGGCACCAGCGCCCTCAAGCGCGCGGTGGGGATGGGCGCGCGGGTCACGGTTATCGACAACAACATCGGCCGCCTGAATTACCTCGACGATATCTTCCACGGCCGGGTCGAGACGCTGGCCTCCAACCGCTTCAACATCGCCGCCGCCGTAAAGGACGCCGATTTGCTCATCAGCGCCGTCCTCGTCCCCGGCGCGCGCGCCCCGCACCTGGTTACCGAGGACATGGTGCAGGCCATGCAGCCCGGGAGCGTAATCGTGGACGTCGCCATCGACCAGGGCGGCTCGGTGGAGACTATCGACCACCCGACGACGCATGAGAACCCTGTCTATGTCAAGCACGGCGTGGTGCACTACGCGGTGGCGAACATGCCGGGGGCCGTCCCGCGCACCTCGACCCTGGCCTTGACCAACGCGACGCTGCCCTACGTCCTGACCCTGGCGAACAAGGGCTGGCGCCGGGCTGTGCAGGAGGACCAGGGACTCGCCGGCGGGGTCAACGTGGTCGCCGGCCGCGTAACCTGTCCCGGCGTGGCTGAGGCCCACGGCCTCAGCTGTCATCCGCTCGATGACATACTGCAGTAAGCTGATGGACAACGTTAAAATTTATGTTGACCATGGGTTTGCCTGGTCTGTATAATTAAACAAAAATTCTAAAAAGAATCCGATTGCGCTGTTTTTATGAAGTACATGCATTGCCAAGCAAGGGCGCTTGAGTTGACGAAAGGCGCAGAGCAAAGAGGCTCTTGGGAGCGGGGTTCCCGAAGAGCCCTTTTTGTATGTGCGGGTTTTGTATACTGTCTTTTGTATACATTACATAGAGATCTTGGCTGGTTAGCGAAGCCGGATGCACGGGCGTTACGGGGCGAAGAGGCTCCTTGGCAGGTGTTTCACAAGGGGCCTTTATCACTGCAATCTAAAATCTTATTTGGGGAGGGTGTTTGGGAAAGTGCGAGGGAAGGGTAAACTGTTGGCTCTGGTGTTGGTAGTTGCTTTGGTCGCGCTGTTCGCGGTCGGCTGCGGCGGCGGCGGGGACAAGAGCGGCGGCGACAAAGCCGCGCTCGAGGTCATCAAGATCGCGACCGTGTCTCCGTTATCCGGTGCTCAGGCCGGGATGGGCGAACCGATCAAGCTGGGCGCGCAGATGGCGTTGGAAGAGCGTGTGGCTGAGTTCGAGGCGTTGGGCTTTAAGCTGGAGCTTGCTCCGCAGGACGACCAGGCTGACCCCAAGGTAGGCGTGGCCGTGGCGCAGAAGATGATCACCGATAAGGACATCCTGGCCGTGGTGGGCCACCTGAATTCCGGCGTGGCTATCCCCGCTTCCGAGGTCTATGTAAAGGACAACCTATGCCAGGTCTCCCCGGCGAACACCAACCCGGCCGTTACCGACCGCCGCCTGCCGGTTGTCAACCGTATCGTCAGCCGTGACGACATCCAGGGGCCGGTCGGCGCTGAGTACGCTGTCAAGACTCTTGGTGCCAAGGCCGTTTTTGTGATCCACGACAAGACTACTTACGGCCAGGGTATCGCCGACGAGTTCAAGGCTCAGGCTGAGAAGCTCGGCGCCAAGGTTGTCGGCTACGAAGGCATCACCGCCGGTGAAAGCGACTTCAGCGCCGTTCTGAACAAGGCTGTGGCCGCGAAGCCTGACTTCATCTACTTCGGCGGGATGTATCCGGAGGGCTCGCTGTTGGCGAAGCAGGCCAAGGAAAAGGGCCTGAAGGCTTACTTCATGGGTCCGGACGGCATGTACGACCCGAAGGTTATCGAAATCGCCGGTGAGGCTGCGAAGGGCGTCTTCTGCACCTCTGTCGCCGGCGACGTGACGCTGACCGAGGCCGGCAAGGCCTGGGCTCAGAAATACCAGGAGAAGTTCGGGGCGCCTCCGGGAAGCTTTGCGGCCTACGGCTACGACGCGATGAATGTCGCTTTGGAAGGAATTAAGAAGGCCATCGAGAATAATGGTGGGAAGAAGCCTTCGCGCCAGCAGGTGTGCGAAGCTGTCCGCGCCATCCAGGGCTTCAAGGGTGTCGCCACCAACGTCAGCTTCGACGACAAGGGCGACAACAAGGACGCCAAGGTCTTCGTTTACGAATTCAAGGAACTCAAGTTCCCGGCCCCGATCGTAATGGAGATCGAAGCGGGCCAATTCTTGAAGAAGTAAGAGCTGAAGCTGGTTGTGTTGAGGAAAAAAGGCCGGCTTGAGTAAAGCCGGCCTTTTTTACCTTACTTTTTATGCTGTTTCGTACTGTTTTTACATTGGTTTGGGGGGAGGTCTGCAGTTCTAATTTATGCAAGAATTCTATCACGTTTTGCCGCAGATCCTGGTGGACGGGCTGACCCTTGGTTTTGTATACGCCGTCGTGGCCCTGGGCTATACAATGGTCTACGGGGTTCTGGAACTTATCAATTTTGCTCATAGTGAAGTCTTTATGGTGGGCGCGTTTGCGGGGACGGAGGTCCTGCTTTTTCTTCAAGCCATGGGTTACCTCCAGGGTCTACCCGCACCGGTCGCCCTTTTGGTTGCCTTGATAATTGCAATGGTATTAAGCGGTTTGCTTGGCGTGGCTATTGAAAGGATCGCGTACCGGCCGGTCCGGATGGCCCCACGGCTCGTGCCCTTCATTTCGGCTATCGGCGTTTCCTTTTTTCTCCAGGACGCGGTCCGTTTGGTTGAAGGACTTTGGAAGAACGCCTTTTATCTTACCGCTCCCACCCTCTTCACCTCCAATATCGCCCTCTCGGCCAACCTGAAGCTCCCTGTCAAGTCGCTTATCGTTATCCTCGCCGCCGTCGTGATGATGATCGGCCTGCACCTGTTCGTCACCCGCAGCAAGTGGGGCAAGGCCATGCGTGCCGTGGCGCAGGACAAGCCGACCTCGGCCCTTATGGCGATCAATGTCGATAGGGTTATCGCCCTGACCTTCTTTATCGGAGCGGGACTTGGCGGGGCAGCCGGGACGCTTTTCGCCGCCCAGTATTCCCTGGTTCATCCATACGTAGGCTTTATTTTGGGCATTAAGGCCTTTACGGCCGCCGTTCTGGGCGGGATCGGCAATATCCCGGGCGCCATGCTCGGCGGTGTGCTCCTGGGGCTTCTTGAATCCTTCGGCGCTGCCTTCCTGGGGGTGGCCACCAACGGAGCCATGGGGGCTGAGTATAAGGACGTCTTTGCCTTTGTCATCCTGATCGCGGTGCTCATTTTCAAGCCGAGCGGTCTCTTAGGCGAAGCAGTGAGGGAGAAGATATAGATGCGCAAGATATCTTTGCCGGCACAGCTTCAGGACAGCCGGGCGCAGTTGGTCATGGCTTCAGCCTTTATCCTTTTCGCCAACCTGTTCTTCCTCCTTAACCCACAGTCGGCCATTGCCTTCCTGCTGTTCATGGGTTCGGTCCTGGTCCTGTACAAAATGCCCGTACCCGTCCATGTCAAGATCTTTGTCGCAGCGGTAGTGCTGGGCGTAATGATGCCGCTTATCGGGCTGGAGAACGTCTACTACCTGGACGTTGTGACCCAGGTGGGGATTTACGTGGCCCTGGCCATAGGCCTTAATATCGTCGTTGGTTTTGCGGGTTTGCTCGACCTGGGGTACGTGGCCTTCTATGCCTCCGGGGCCTATCTTTACGCTATCTTTGCCACCTCTCAGGCCAGTAACTTCATTTCCTGGGCCCATTTTCCTCTCTCAGGGATGTGGTTCTGGCCCTTCCTGTTCTTGGGGCTGATTGTGGCCGCCATCTTCGGCGTACTGCTAGGTTTCCCGGTGCTCCGCCTGCGTGGCGACTACCTGGCTATCGTTACCCTTGGGTTCGGGGAGATCATCCGCATCGTCCTCAACAACCTGGACAAGCCGGTGAACATCACCAACGGCCCGAAGGGGCTTACCCCGATCCAGCCGCCGGAACTCTTCGGTTTGGTTTTAAACCAGCCCATCCACTATTACTATCTGGTTCTCATCATCATTATCGTGACGTTGATTGTGGCCCGCCGCCTGGACAACTCGCGTATCGGCCGGGCATGGGCGGCGATCCGTGAGGACGAGCTGGCCGCACGGAGTATGGGTATCCCGCTGGTAAGGATGAAGCTGCTTGCCTTTGCCAGCGGTGCTTCGTTCGCCGGGGTTATGGGCGTGATCTTTTCGGCCAAGCAGACTTTCATCGACCCCTCCAGTTTCTCCTTTATGGAGTCCATCGGCATCCTGGCCATGGTCATCCTGGGCGGCATGGGCAGCGTTGCCGGCGCTGTGATCGGGGCGGTCGCTGTAGTGGTCCTGCAGTTACAGGTTCTCAAGGAGTTCTCCGACTTCCTGGGACAGCTCTCGCTGAAGGGGATTGTCACCATTCCTTCCCAGCTTGACCCTGCAAAGTACGAGCGGTTAATTTTCGGCGCCATTCTGGTCGCGATGTGTGTCTTTCGTCCGAAGGGCCTGCTGCCTGCTAAGCGCCAGTTGGCACTGCTTAAAGAAAGGGTTCAGAAGTTGAAAGCCAAGGGCGAAACGCGAGGTGAAGACATTGACGTTGCTTAAGGCGACGGGGGTTACCAAGCGTTTTGGAGGTCTTGTCGCTGTCGATGAGGTTGACTTCGTCCTCGAAGCGGGCCGGATTGTCAGCATTATCGGGCCGAACGGCGCCGGCAAGACGACTTTTTTCAATATGATCAGCGGCTACTACAACCCTGACCGGGGGACGATCATTTTTGACGGCCGCGACCTGAGCAGGGTAACGCCTGAAAAGGCGGCTTCCTGCGGCATCGCCCGTACCTTTCAGAACATCCGGCTGTTCCCGGAATTGATGGTAGCCGAGAATATCCTGGTGGGGATGCATCTGCACCTGCACGCCAGCCTACCCGGTATTATCTTCAACGTTCGGCGGGTGCGTGATGAGGAGCGATACGCGCTGGAAGAGGCTCTTAGCCTTCTGGAGTTTGTCGGTCTTTCGGGGCGGGAGTCTGAACTGGCTAAGAACCTGCCGTACGGAGCCCAGCGGCGCCTGGAAATCGCCAGGGCCCTGGCCGTTAAACCCAAGCTCTTGCTGCTTGACGAGCCCACGGCGGGGATGAACCCCCGGGAAACCGACGAGATGATCGAGCTTATTCTCAAGTTGAGGAACGAGCGGGGGATCACCATCCTGCTCATCGAGCACGACATGAAGGTGGTCATGGGCATCTCGGACCACATTACCGTGTTTAATTTCGGTGTGAAGATCGCCGAAGGCACCCCCGACGAAATCAAGAACAACCCGGAGGTCGTCAAGGCCTACCTGGGCGAGGAAGCGGTGTAACTCGTCGTACGTCGTACGGGGCTGGAATGGATAACGTCCTAGGTTGTAGGAAGCAGACGGAGGAATCGCTACTAATACTCTTGGGTTTTGTAACCGCAAATACAGGTTGTTTAAAAGCAGTATGAGGAGTCAGAAAACGAAGTCAGTTCAGTGGAATCTTAGGTTAATCCGTCCCCGTCTGACCTCTGACTTCTGACATCCTTTTTGAGGGGTGGCATGCGAAGTGCCGGTACTTGCTCTTTCCAACGTCGATACATACTACGGACAGATTCACGCCTTAAAAGGGGTATCCCTGGAAGTCGAGGCCGGGGAAATCGTCACCTTGATTGGCAGCAACGGCGCCGGCAAGACCACCACGCTGATGACGATTTCCGGGCTTTGCAAACCAAGGAACGGCACGATATATCTCCAGGACGAGCTGATCAGTTCCCTGCCGGCTCATGAGGTGGCGGGGAGGGGGGTGGCCCACGTGCCGGAGGGCCGCAAGATCTTTCCCCGCTTGACGGTGCAGGAAAACCTGGAAATGGGGGCCTTCCGGATCAAGGATCGGGCCTGGATTAACCGGAACCTGGAGCGGGTCTATACACTTTTCCCCCGCCTTGAAGAACGCCGGAAGCAAAAGGGCGGCACCTTGAGCGGCGGCGAACAGCAGATGCTGGCTATCGCGCGAGCGCTGATGAGCGAGCCGACCATCCTGCTGCTGGACGAGCCGTCGATGGGCCTGGCCCCCGTCCTGGTCGATTACATCTTTACCGTGATCAAGGACCTGAACGCCCAGGGGATGACGATCCTGCTTGTTGAGCAGAACGCCCGCAAGGCCCTGCACATCGCGCACCGCGGCTACGTCCTGCAGACGGGGAAGATGGTCCTGTCGGGTACGGGGGAAGAACTGCTTAACAACGCGATGGTCAAGGAAGCGTACCTTGGATAAGTCATCGGTCGCCGGACGCGAGGGAATTCGCCGGGCGCATTCACCGAGTTTTTCCAGGGGCCGGGCTGTTGAATAATGCTATTGACAGTGCCGGCAACCGGTATAATAGAATAGTTAGTAATTAGAATTAAAAGATCCATCAAGATACAGTGTTGTATCAAAGCCGATGAAGGCGCCTGTCTTGGGGCGTCTTCTCTTTTTTGGAGGTACGGGCAAAACCGTATCTCGAATGAGGGGGTGAGCTACATAAAAAATCTGTGAGCGTCTTGCTGCAGCAGGTTGGACGCAGGTATCCAGGAAGCCCTGGCAAGCACGGGATCAACGGAGCGACCGGCACCGGTAGATTTTACCGGGGGGCATGGATGGGTTCGACTTTGCTTAGTCTGTATCACCTGAGCAAGTGACCATCGAGCGGTCACCCGGGCAATGATGCCCCGCGGAGAGAATAAGCACTCTCCTTAGGGGCCTTTTTCATTGTTGAATGAGGAAGGGAGAGTTAGTAAAATGTCAGGGTTTCTTAGATGGTTGCGTCTTGCAATAACGGCAGGCATCCTTCTTTCGGCCGCGCCCGCCGCTGCGTGGGCGGCGGGAGACGCGCCGGCCGTGGATACCGGCGACACGGCCTTTGTCCTGGTTTCGGCCGCGCTGGTCATGCTGATGGTTCCCGGCGTCGCCGTCTTTTACGGCGGCATGGTCGGAAGGATCAACGTTTTGAACACGATTATGCTGAGCTTCATCACCCTCTGCATCGTTTCGGTGCAGTGGGTGCTCTTCGGATATTCCCTGGCCTTTGGGCCCGATGTTTCGCACATCATCGGCTCCTTCGACTGGCTTGGATTGAACGGGGTGACCCAGGCTCCCAATCCGGATTACGCCGGAACGATCCCGCACCAGACTTTTATGGTCTTCCAGTTGATGTTCGCGGCTATCACCCCGGCCGTCATGATCGGGGCTTTTTCCGAAAGGATGCGTTTTAGTGCTTTCCTCTTATTTCTTATTCTTTGGACGACGATTGTCTATGACCCCCTGGCCCACTGGGTCTGGGGTCTCGGCGGCTGGCTGCGCGGCCTAGGTGTCGTCGACTTTGCGGGTGGCATGGTAGTACATATCGCCTGCGGTGTGGGCGGGCTGGTGACCGCCCTGGTTCTTGGGAAGCGTAAAGGGTACGGAACAAGACCCTTGCCGCCGCACAACCTGCCCCTGACCGTTCTGGGCGCCGGGCTGCTGTGGTTCGGGTGGTTCGGCTTCAACGCCGGCAGCGCGCTGGAAGCAAGCGGCCTGGCCACGAACGCCTTCGTGGTGACGAATACCGCGGCCAGCGCGGGAGCCCTGGCCTGGGTGCTGACGGAATGGCTTCGCCAGGGCAAGCCGACGATCTTTGGCGCGGTCAGCGGTTGTATCGCCGGCCTGGGATCGATTACCCCGGCGGCGGGTTTTGTTGCCCCGGGACCGGCGGTGATCATCGGGCTGGTGGGCGGCGTGGCCTGTTACTTCGCTGTCAGCGTCGTGAAGAGGGCTCTTGGCTACGACGATTCGCTGGACGCCTTTGGGATTCACGGTATCGCGGGCACCTGGGGTTCGTTGTCCGTCGGCCTCTTTGCCACCACCGCGGTGAACGGGGCGGGGGTCAACGGTCTTTTTTACGGCAACGCGGCCCAACTGGGCGCGCAGGCGATCGGTGTTCTTGCGACCTGGGCCTTCGTCGGCCTGGCAACCTTCCTCGTTCTCAAACTGGTTGGCCTGTTCATGCCTCTTCGCGTCACCGAAGAGGAGGAGGAAACCGGTTTGGATCTTACCCAGCACGGGGAAAGCGGTTATTCGGACGATTTTGGTTTTGGCTCGGTGTCCAACGGATCGCTGATGGGCCTGGCGCCCCTCACGACGATGTTGCCGAAATAAACAACGGACTGTCGCCAAGCGGAAAAGAAGACCGCGTTGTCGCATTCGGCGTGGAGGCGGGGGAAAAAAATCTTCTCCTGCCTTCACTTTTTATTTAGAATTAAATTAAAAGGGGAGATGAGCATAATGGATGGCAAAGGGTATTTTGGCGAAGAGTTAGTCGAGAAACTGGCTGAAACATTGCTTGACCCCCTCAAGGAATACAGGAACGCACGCAGCAACGAAGGGATATCCGAATTTTGTTTCCGTGACCCGAAGTGCGTCCAGTGGTTTGAGAATTACCGAAAGGCGCTTTGCAGCCTGGAAACCAAAGAGATTACCCTGGACAGGAGTTTGTACTGGATTCTCATCACCCGGGCCAAGATAGAAGTGATCGCGGCGATCGGGGGCATCGACTTGATGGGCAGGGTATGTGACAAACTTGAAGAACACCCCGAGAACAAGAAATATCATTTTGCTTCGGCGTTCAACGCGCTTGCTTCCGGAATTTGCAGGTGGTCCGTCTAAGGGCTTGCTGTTTAACAGGGTTTTTTGATCCGGCCGTCGATTGAGGCGGCTTTTACGTTTTTGGGGAAATGTCCTTTTCGTTGATAAGTATTGTTCCGGCGGGTAGAATAAGCTTAAAATTTACCAGATTGAGGAGGGGCCGGAATGAGCATGGTTTTCTGCGGGATTGTGCCCCATCCCCCCATCATGGTACCCGAGGTAGGGCGTGAAGAAAGCGCAAAAGTTGAGGCCACCCAGGACGCGCTGCTCGAGCTTGGGCGCAGGATCAAGGCCAGCGGCGCGGAAACGCTGGTGATGATCTCGCCGCACGGGCCGGTCTTCGGCGACGCCATCGGCATTAACGTGGAGGAAAGAGCCGCGGGCGACCTGGCGAGGTTCGGGGCCCCCCAGGTCTACATGGACGAGCCCGCCGACCTGGAACTGGCCGCCGGGATTAAATCCCGCGGCAAAGACTTCAGGCTCCTGATCGTCGAGGTCAACGACCGGCTGGCCAGGAACTATCCCGGGCGGGTCAGCACGGAGATGGACCACGGTATCGTCGCCCCCATGTACTGGATCAAGCGGTCGGGATGGGAAGGACGGTTCCTGGCCGTATCGATAGGGCTCCTTCCCTACCACCAGCTTTATTCCTTCGGCATCGCCGTCCGCCGCGCCGCGGAGGCGCTGGGCAGGAAGGTCGCCCTGGTAGCCAGCGGAGACCTCTCCCACCGGCTGACGGTCGATGCGCCGGCGGGTTTCAGCCCGCGGGGGAAGGTTTTTGACGCGGAGATTGTCCGCATTTTCCGGGAGAACAACCTGCGGGCCGTTTTTGAACTGAGCGACGATTTGTGCGAGGAAGCCGGGGAGTGCGGCCTGCGTCCCATCATCATGATGCTGGGGGCGCTGGACGGGTACCAGTCGCGCAGCGAGGTCCTTTCTTACGAGGGCCCCTTCGGGGTGGGTTACATGGTGGCCGGCCTTGAGCCGGGGCCGAAGGACGAACGGAGGGCCATCCTCGCGGACCTGCTTAAGGTGAGGGAGGAGAAGGTGAAGGTCCGCCGCGCCAACGAGAGCTACCTCGTCCGCATCGCCCGCCAGACGCTGGAGAACTGGGTGCGGGGCATCGACAAGCGGCCCGACCCGGGAGAGGTTCCGCCCGAATTCCGGCGCCCCGCCGGCGTCTTCGTGTCCGTCAAGAAGGGCGGCGCCCTGCGGGGCTGCATCGGGACGGTTAAACCCGCGACCCCTTCCATCGTCGAGGAGGTCATGGAGAACGCCGTTTCAGCCGGCGCCAGGGACCCCCGTTTCTACCCTGTCCGCGCGGACGAACTGGACGAGCTCGAATACTCCGTCGATGTCCTGGGCGAGCCCGAAAAGGTCGACAGCCTCGACGACCTGGACCCCAAGAGGTACGGGGTCATCGTCCGGGGCAGGGGGCGCTCGGGGCTCCTGCTGCCCGACCTGGAAGGCATCGACACGCCCGAGGAACAGGTGCGCATCGCCAAGGAGAAGGCGGGCCTGGGCCCCGACGACGAGGTGGCGCTCGAACGCTTCACCGTGACGCGCTACAAATAATGCTCAAGGCGCGGTCATTTCCGGTTGAATTTGTTGCCTATGTACCTTATAGAACCTTGTTTCTGAGCGCGTCACGGGCACTGTGCGCTGAGCACTGGGCTCTGAGAATAGCACTGAGCGCTGGGCAATGAGCACTGAGGTTTGTAATGAAAGGGATTCAGCTTGCTGAATCCCCTCAAATAATCCCAACGCACAACGCACAACGCCGGCACCGGAGGTGCTTTATGAGGCACGCCGAGTTTTACGAAGGCCGCGACGACAACAAGGTTTCCTGTCTCCTGTGCCCCAACCGGTGCGTGATCGCCCCCGGCAAGACCGGGGTCTGCAGGGTGCGCCGCAACGTTGACGGCAAGCTGGTCGCCGCCAACTACGGCATGGTCACCTCCTTCGCCATGGACCCCATTGAAAAGAAGCCCCTGTACCAGTTCTACCCGGGCCACTGGATCCTTTCGGTCGGCACCATGGGCTGCAACCTGCATTGCCGTTTTTGTCAGAACTGGGAGATCGCGCACGGGGAGCCGCACGGCACTCAGGTCTCTCCCGAACAGATCGTCGAGGTGGCGGCGGAGGAGCGCTCCCGCCACTGCGTCGGGGTGGCCTTCACTTACTCGGAACCCTCGGTATGGTACGAGTTCGTTTACGATACCGCGGTCTTGAGCCGTGAGGCCGGCCTCAAGAACGTCCTGGTGACCAACGGCTACCTGGAGGCCGAACCGCTCGACAAGCTCCTGCCTTATGTCGACGCGATGAACATCGACGTCAAGGCCTTCACCGACGACTACTACCGCAAAGTCTGCGCCGGCTTCCTGCAACCCGTGAAAAGAACGGTGGAGACCGCCGCGAAGCGCTGTCACGTCGAACTGACGACTCTTCTCGTCACCGGGCTGAACGACAGCCCGGAGGAAGTAGAGGAACTTGTCTCCTGGATAGCCTCGGTCGACCCCGACATCCCCCTGCACTTTTCGCGTTACTTCCCCAACTACCGCATGGACCTCCCGCCGACACCGGAAAAAACCATGCGCCGCGCCTGGGAAATCGCCCGGAGCAAGCTGAACTACGTTTACATCGGCAACATGCGGGACGGGAAGGCCAATGACACCTACTGTCCCAACTGCAAAGAGACGGTCATTAAAAGAGAGGGATATCTCGTTACCGATGTCAATCTCAAGGGCGGGGAATGCGCGTTCTGCGGGTACGCGTTGAAAATCGAGGGCGAGGCCCGCACGAACTGTACGCTCGTATAAAAAGAAACACGGGGCCACTTTGGTATTGCATAATTATACAGATGATCGTATAATTATAAGCATTATTTCTAAAACTTTACGGTTAAATCTGCAATTCCCGAACGGCCCCGCACTCAACTAAAGAGAGCCAAGTTGCAGGTGGATCTGACTATCTGCGTCTCGAAGATTAGCGGTTAGCTTTAAATGTAATGGGTCTTCGAGTTGAGTGCAGGGGAGCCCAACTGCCGACTACCGCTCAATCCGTTAGGGTTGAGCTAAAAGGGATGTGTGTTTGCAATGGTCAACGTCGGTATCGTCGGCGCGACCGGGTACACCGGCGCGGAACTCGTCAGGATCTTCCTCGCGCATCCCGGCGTCCGCCTTGTCGGCCTCACCTCGCGCACTTACAAAGGACAGCCGTACAGCGGCGTTTACCCGCACCTGGCGGCGCACGTTGAACACCAGTGCGAAGAACTGGACCTTGACAAGTTAGTTGAAAAGTCGGACGTCATCTTCACCGCCCTCCCTCACGGGCACGCCATGGCCGTCGCCCGAGCGGTCGTCGGCCGGGGCAAGAAACTGATCGACTTGGGCGCCGACTTCCGCCTTACGGACGGGGGTGTCTACGAGCAGTGGTACAAGGTGCCGCACACCGAGCGCGGAATCCTGGCCGCGGCCGTTTACGGGCTCCCGGAGGTCAACCGGGCCAAAATCGCCGGGGCGCAGGTCGTGGCCAACCCCGGCTGTTACCCGACGGCGTCGATCCTCGCTCTGGCCCCGGCGCTCAAAGCCGGCCTTGTCGACAAGCGCAGCATCGTCATCGACGCCAAGTCGGGGGTTTCCGGCGCCGGACGCGGGCTTTCGCTGCGGGTCCACTTTGCGGAAGTGAACGAGAACTTCCAGGCCTACAACGTGGGGATTCACCGCCACACCCCGGAGATCGAGCAGGAGCTTTCCCTCCTGGCCGGCGAAGATTTGACGGTTTCCTTCACCCCGCATCTCGTGCCTATGACCAGGGGCATCCTTGCCACCGTCTACTTCAACCTGGCCCGCGATGTCGATACCGCCGGCTTGTATGAAGTCTACCGTGAATTTTACCGCGGCGAGCCCTTCATCCGCGTCCTGCCGCCCGGCGTGCTGCCGCAGACCAAGGCCGTCACCGGCTCCAACCATTGCGACGTCGGGATCGTCGCCGACCCCCGTACCGGCCGGGCCGTGGTCCTCTCGGTGATCGACAACCTGATCAAGGGCGCTTCGGGGCAGGCCGTGCAGAACATGAACCTCATGTTCGGCTTTCCCGAGACGGAAGGGCTCGACCGCCCCGGTCTTTATCCATAGAAGGAAATCAGAGGCCGGAAACCGACTTTTGACTTCTGGCCTCAGACCTCTTTTTTATGGAGGATGGAACTGTGAGTGACTTTGTGTTTGTCGGGGGCGGTGTAACTGCTCCCGCGGGTTTCCGGGCCAGCGGGGTCAGCGCCGGCATCAAGAAGAGCAAGAAGGACCTGGCCCTCCTGGTGTCGGACGTCCCGGCCGGCGTGGCCGGCGTCTTCACCACCAACCAGGTCAAAGCTGCGCCGCTGCTCGTGACGATGCCCCGCGTGGCCTCCGGGAAGGCGCAGGCCATCATCATTAACAGCGGCAACGCCAACGCCTGCAACGGCCGGGAAGGCTTGGACGACGCGCGCGTTATGGGAAGCTTGTGCGCCCGGGCCCTCGGGCTGCCGGAGGAGATGGTCCTGGTAAGCTCGACGGGTGTTATCGGTCAACGCCTGCCCATGGACAGGATCGCCTCCGGGATACCGCTGGCTGTAGCCGAACTGAGGACCACGGGCGGCACCGCCGCCGCCGAGGCGATCATGACCACCGATACCGTCCCCAAACAGGCCGCGGTTTCCTTCACGCTGGGCGGCGCGAGGGTGACGCTGGGGGGCATGGCCAAGGGTTCGGGCATGATCCATCCGAATATGGCCACGATGCTTGCCTTCGTCACGACCGACGCGGCCGTCGCGCCGGGAGCCTTACAGCGCGCCGTGCGTAACGCCGTCGAGGTCTCTTTCAACATGATCAGCGTGGACGGGGATACCAGCACCAACGACATGCTCGTGGTGATGGCCAACGGCCTGGCCGGCAACGAACCCCTGGAACCGGGCTCCGCGGGCTACGCCGTCTTCCAGCGGGCCCTGGACGAGGTCTGCATCAGGCTGGCCAAGGCCATCGCCCGCGACGGCGAGGGGGCGACGACCCTGCTGGAGGTCCGCGTCGTAGGCGCGCCCACGGCGAGGGACGCCCGGCTGGCGGCCCGCGCGATTTGTTCATCCAATCTCGTCAAGGCCGCTGTCTTCGGCCGGGACGCCAACTGGGGCCGGATCGTCTGCGCGGCAGGATATTCGGGCGCCAGGTTCGACCCCGATGACTTCGATGTCTATCTGGGAGACCTGCCCGTCGCGGCCGGGGGCCGGGCCCTGGTTTTCGACGAGGCCCGCGCCAGCGCGATCTTGGCGGGCGACCCGGTGGTCGTCACCGTTGATTTCAAGCAGGGCGACGGGTCGGCTGTAGCCTGGGGCTGTGATCTTTCCTATGATTATGTTAAGATAAACGCATCGTACCGGACGTAACGGTCATCGGTCGTCGGACATCAGAGGTCTGACTCGACGCTTCTGACTTCCGACCGCATGCTTCTGATTTCTTTTTTTTGGGAGGCTATGTGATGCGCACGGCGCTGGAAAAGGCGGGCATCTTGGTTGAAGCTCTGCCCTACATCAAGAAGTTCTGGGGGAAGATCGTCGTCGTCAAGTACGGCGGCCACGCCATGCTCAATGACGAACTTAAGGAAGCAGTCCTCACCGACATCGTCCTGATGAAGTTCGTCGGAATGAACCCCGTGATTGTGCACGGCGGAGGTCCCGATATCACCGGGATGATCAGGAAGGTCGGTTTGGAATCGACCTTTGTCAACGGTATGCGGGTCACCGACAAGGCCACTATGGAAATAGTCGAGATGGTCCTGGTGGGCAAGATCAACAAGTCCATCGTCGCCGCCATCAACCGCCTCGGCGGGAAGGCGATAGGGCTGTGCGGCAAGGACGGCAACCTTTTTAAGGCGGTTAAAAAGAAAGTTTTCGTTGAACAGGAAGACGGCGGCACGCAAGAGGTTGACCTCGGTTTTGTCGGGGAGATCGCCCGCGTGAACCCCGAAATCGTCGCCACCGCTTTCCGGGAGGGTTACATCCCGGTAATCGCTCCCACGGCCGTGGGGGATGACAACGAAAGCTACAATATCAACGCCGACAGCGTGGCCGGCCGCCTTGCCGCCGCGCTGGGCGCGGATAAGCTCGTCATTCTCACCGACGTGGAAGGCATCCTGGCCGACAGGGAGGACCCCGCTTCCCTCATTTCAACCCTGAAAGTAAGTGAAGTGCCCATTCTCAAGGAACGGGGCGTGATTTCGGGCGGGATGATCCCCAAGATCGACTGCTGCGTCGACGCCATCACGGGAGGCGTAAGGCAGGCCCACATCCTCGACGGCCGTATCCCTCACTCGATCCTGCTGGAGGTGTTTACGGACGAAGGCGTCGGCACCATGGTCTTGCCAGACCAGCACTGTGCACTGGGTACTGAGCGCTGAGAATAGCAGTGGGCGCTGAGCACTGGGCACTGGGATTAATCTAGGAAAGGGATTCGGTTACACCGAATCCCATCCTAAAGTATCTCAGACGCTCAACGCTCAATGCCCAAAGCCCTATCCGTTAAACTATCTCTAAAGCCTTGGTTTACAAGGAGATCCCCGATCTCCTGTGGTATTACCCAGTACCCAACGTTTCGGGGAAAGGCCTCTCAACGCCAGCAACTCGATTGCCTGCATTGGAGTTGCCTTCCCCGAGCTTAATGTGGCGTTATGATCCATAGAAGGGTCGTGCTTCGAGCACCGTTGCTGGATAGGGCTGATCATTGACCACAACACCACGTTGGGACTACTTGGGAAAGGAGTTGCCATTATCAGTGATCTTCGCCGGTATCGACTGGGCAGACGCTACCCACCAGGTGGTGGTAATTGACGACAAAGCAAGGATGCTAGCTGATTTTTCGGTCAAACATTCCCGTCCGGGGCTTGATGAGTTGGGTCGTAAACTTCTCAAGCTAGCCGGCCAAGATCTCGCAAATGTTGCTTGTATCGTTGAAACAAGTCAAGGTCTTCTTATCCAATATCTCTTGGAACATGGCTTTGCCGTCTATCCGGTTAACCCCAAGCTGGTCGATCATCGGCGCAAACCATCCGGGGCAAAAAGTGACCCGCTTGATGCGCGTCTGCTGGCCGATATTGGCCGAGCTGAACTACCTTACTTACGCCAGCTTCGGCCCGATAGCGCGATCATTGAAGAACTCAAGATGCTAACCCGGGACCAGGATGACCTGATCCAGGAGAGAACCCGTCTCACTAACAAGCTAATCGCTTGTTTAAAACTCTATTACCCTGTGGCTTTGGACCTGTTCTCTCACGCTAATACTCCTATCTTTTTGGACTTTTTGCAGGCCTATCCAACCTTAGAAAAAGCCCTAGAAGCATCGGTACCAGAAATCGCTGTCTTTCTAAAGACCCACAAGCATCCTCAGCCCAACAAGACTGCTGTGGCGATTTGGACGAAACTCCACGAGCCTCAATTGGAGGCTAATGCGGCCACTACACGGGCGAAGGCGCGGCTGATGCTGTCCTTGGTCACCCGACTCAAGAACTTGCAGGCCGATATTAAGGGTTATGACCAGGACATTCAAGATCTTTTTCAGAGCCACTCCGACTACAAGATCTTTGCCAGCCTTCCCGGAGCGGGAGTAAGGGTGGCGCCACGGCTCCTGGCGGAGTGGGGTGATGATCGGAGCCGTTATCCCGGTCTACCGGCCGTACAGGCCCTAGCGGGTACAACACCGGTTCTGTTTCAAAGCGGCAAGTATGCTTATGCCCGTCCGCGAAAATCCTGTGTTAAACCCTTTAGGAACGTGATGTACCAACTGGCGATGCAGAGTATCCGTTGGGTTTCCTGGGCACGTGAATACTATGATGCTAAACGCGCACAAGGTAAGGCTCACGCCACAGCCCTCAGATGTCTCGCAAGTGTCTGGATGCGTATTATCTATGCGATGTGGCTTAACAACACCCCCTATGATGAAGCTCTATTCCTGGCAGCCAAGGAGCGGCACGCCTTACGGGCGGCCTAATCAGGGTTATTAAAATTAGGTATTGACATAGAAGGTCCAATGCTCAGCGCCAGAATAATTAAGGGTGATCGACGTGCGTATCTACGAATCGCTTACCGACCTGATAGGCAAAACCCCGCTGGTCTGGCTGCGGCGCCTGGCTGAAGGCCTGCCCGGCACGGTGGCGGTTAAGCTTGAATTCTTCAACCCCGGGGGCAGCGTTAAGGACAGGCCGGCTCTGGCGATGCTCGACGATGCGGAGCAAAGGGGCCTGATCGACAGGGAAACGGTCATCGTCGAGCCCACAAGCGGTAACACCGGTATCGGCCTAGCCTGGCTATGTGCCGTGAGGGGCTACCGGCTGATCCTAACCATGCCGGCGGGCATGAGCCTGGAGAGGCGCAAGCTGTTGGCCGCCTACGGAGCGGAAATCGTCCTGACCCCGGCGGAAGAAGGGATGCGTGGGGCGGTCCTCCGCGCCGAGGAACTGGCGCGGAGCTTTAAGAAGACTTTCATTCCCGGACAGTTTAAGAACCCTGCCAATCCGGCGTCTCACACCGGCACCACGGCCCGGGAAATATGGAACGACACGGATGGAAAAGTGGATATCTTCGTGGCGGGGGTGGGAACGGGCGGGACCATTACAGGCTCGGCCAGGTTTCTAAAGGCTCAAAAGGCGGGGCTCAAGGTGGTGGCCGTGGAGCCGGCCGAATCGGCGGTCCTCTCGGGCAGGCCTGCGGGGTCCCACAAGATACAGGGTATCGGGGCTGGTTTTATTCCCGAAGTCCTGGACGCAGAGCTGATTGACGAGATCATCCCGGTCACCGGCGATGACGCTATCAGCATGGCCCGCCGCATGGCCAGGGAAGAAGGGCTGCTCGCCGGCATTTCCTCGGGCGCGGCCTGCCGGGCCGCCCTGCAGCTGGCGGCGCACCCGGACAATGCGGGCAAGCTGATTGTCGCCGTCCTTCCCGACGGCGGGGAGCGTTACCTTTCCACCGAGCTCTTTACTCCGGATCCGCGTCCGCAGCCTTGAGAGGCTTCCAGGCGGCAATAATGTCGCCGCGCCTGGTGATACGCAGTTTAGTTCCCGGTTGGACCAATCCTCCGCGCACCGCGTTCAGCAGGGAACTATCGGTTACCGAGTTGATGTCCCCGGTGGCCTGCATTAAACGCACCTGGTTCCGGCCGGTCGTTCCCACCAGCGTCACCTCTTCTTCTTCCAGGGGCGTCCCCAAGATTTTGAGCAGAATAAAGATTCCGGGAAGAATGACGAGGACAAAGATGAAACCGACGATGAAAAAAATCCGCGGCAGGTTGGAATTGAGTCCCCACATCGCGATGGCGATGCCGAGAACCACCGGTATGAAAAAAGTTAACGCCCAATGCATGCGGCCGAAAAGACCCATAAAAACCACCCCACCTCACCTTCTAGTTTTACCACTGGTGGGGAAAATCCTTCCCTATACGCCTAAAGGCGAACAACACTGAGCACCACTGAGCGCTGGGTTGTGATCAACTGTGCCCAGCGCCCAGTGCCCAATGCTCAAAGCCCTATCCGTTAAACTATCTCTAAAGCCTTGGTTTACAAGGAGATCCCCGATCTCCTGTGGTATTACCCAGTACCCAACGTTTCGGGGAAAGGCCTCTCAACGCCAGCAACTCGATTGCCTGCATTGGAGTTGCCTTCCCCGAGCTTAATGTGGCGTTATGATCCATAGAAGGGTCGTGCTTCGAGCACCGTTGCTGGATAGGGCTGATCATTGACCACAACACCACGTTGGGACTACTTGGGAAAGGAGTTGCCATTATCAGTGATCTTCGCCGGTATCGACTGGGCAGACGCTACCCACCAGGTGGTGGTAATTGACGACAAAGCAAGGATGCTAGCTGATTTTTCGGTCAAACATTCCCGTCCGGGGCTTGATGAGTTGGGTCGTAAACTTCTCAAGCTAGCCGGCCAAGATCTCGCAAATGTTGCTTGTATCGTTGAAACAAGTCAAGGTCTTCTTATCCAATATCTCTTGGAACATGGCTTTGCCGTCTATCCGGTTAACCCCAAGCTGGTCGATCATCGGCGCAAACCATCCGGGGCAAAAAGTGACCCGCTTGATGCGCGTCTGCTGGCCGATATTGGCCGAGCTGAACTACCTTACTTACGCCAGCTTCGGCCCGATAGCGCGATCATTGAAGAACTCAAGATGCTAACCCGGGACCAGGATGACCTGATCCAGGAGAGAACCCGTCTCACTAACAAGCTAATCGCTTGTTTAAAACTCTATTACCCTGTGGCTTTGGACCTGTTCTCTCACGCTAATACTCCTATCTTTTTGGACTTTTTGCAGGCCTATCCAACCTTAGAAAAAGCCCTAGAAGCATCGGTACCAGAAATCGCTGTCTTTCTAAAGACCCACAAGCATCCTCAGCCCAACAAGACTGCTGTGGCGATTTGGACGAAACTCCACGAGCCTCAATTGGAGGCTAATGCGGCCACTACACGGGCGAAGGCGCGGCTGATGCTGTCCTTGGTCACCCGACTCAAGAACTTGCAGGCCGATATTAAGGGTTATGACCAGGACATTCAAGATCTTTTTCAGAGCCACTCCGACTACAAGATCTTTGCCAGCCTTCCCGGAGCGGGAGTAAGGGTGGCGCCACGGCTCCTGGCGGAGTGGGGTGATGATCGGAGCCGTTATCCCGGTCTACCGGCCGTACAGGCCCTAGCGGGTACAACACCGGTTCTGTTTCAAAGCGGCAAGTATGCTTATGCCCGTCCGCGAAAATCCTGTGTTAAACCCTTTAGGAACGTGATGTACCAACTGGCGATGCAGAGTATCCGTTGGGTTTCCTGGGCACGTGAATACTATGATGCTAAACGCGCACAAGGTAAGGCTCACGCCACAGCCCTCAGATGTCTCGCAAGTGTCTGGATGCGTATTATCTATGCGATGTGGCTTAACAACACCCCCTATGATGAAGCTCTATTCCTGGCAGCCAAGGAGCGGCACGCCTTACGGGCGGCCTAATCAGGGTTATTAAAATTAGGTATTGACATAGAAGGTCCAATGCTTTAAGGTTACTGAGCGAACATAAGTGAAGTCTACGTTTATGGGCTGACGAGTTCGTTTTTTTGGATACGAGGTGTTGTTAATTGCTTAGTCAGCAGGACATCATCGCCAAGGGCGATAAATACGTGATGCGGACCTACGGCCGTACGCCGATCACGCTCGTGCGCGGCAAGGGGGTCTGGGTCTGGGACGCCGAGGGCAAGAAATACCTCGACTTCGTAGCCGGGCTGGCCGTCAACAACCTGGGCCACTGCCACCCGCGGGTGGTGGAGGCCATCGCCAGGCAGGCCGGCACCCTGATCCACTGTTCCAACCTCTACTACATCGAGCCCCAGGTCCGCCTGGCCGAACAGTTGGTCAATAATTCCGCCCTGGACCGGGTGTTTTTCTGCAACAGCGGGGCGGAAGCCGTCGAGGCGGCCATCAAGCTCGCCCGCAAGCACGCCAAGAAGGTCAGCCAGGATAAGTCCCAGATCATCACGGCCTTGCAGTCTTTTCACGGGAGAACGCTGGCGGCCATTACGGCCACGGGCCAACCGAAATACCAGAAGGGTTACGAGCCCTTGCCGGCCGGTTTTAAGCACGTTCCCTTCAACGATTTTACGGCCATGGAAGAGGCCTTGACCGACGACGTCTGCGCCGTACTGCTGGAACCCGTGCAGGGGGAGGGCGGCGTCAACGTCGCCGAGCGCGAATACCTCCAGGGCGTCCGGCACTTGTGCGACGAACGCGGCGCCCTGCTGATCCTCGACGAGGTGCAGACCGGCATGGGCCGGACGGGCCGGCTTTTCGCCTACGAGCATTACGGCATTGAACCCGATATCCTGGCTCTGGCCAAGGCCCTGGCCGGCGGTTTCCCCATGGGCGCGATGCTGGCCAGGGAAGAGATCGCCCGGGCCTTTTCGCCGGGCGACCACGCCTCGACCTTCGGGGGCAATCCCCTGGCCTGCGTGGCGGCGATAGCCTCCCTTGGCGTGCTCCTCGGCGAGGACTACGTGAAGAACGCCGAGGTCGTGGGGTCCTATTTCCGCAAGCGGCTGGCTGACCTGATCGGGCGTTACCATTTTGTCAAGGAGGTCCGGGGGCTGGGCCTGATGCTCGCGCTCGAGCTTTACATCCCGGGGGCGGGCATCGTCGACCGCTGCCGGAACAAGGGCCTGCTGGTCAATTGCGTCAAGGAAAACGTGCTGCGTTTTGTCCCCCCGCTGATCGTCAGCACCGAAGACGTTGACGCGGCGATGAAGATCCTGATCGAGGCCCTCGACGAGGAAAGGGAGGCGTTGGACAGTGACGGGGCTTAAGGGGAGAGACCTTATATCCCTGAGCGATTTCTCCGCCGCCGAGATCCGGGCGGTTCTCGATGCGGCGCTTGACTTTAAAGCCGGGCTGAAGCGGGGGGAGCAGCACCGCCTCTGCGCCGGCAAAACCCTGGCCATGATTTTTCAAAAACCATCGACGCGGACGAGGGTTTCGTTTGAGACCGGGATGTTCCAGATGGGGGGGCACGCCCTCTACCTTAACGCCCAGGACATCCAGCTCGGGCGCGGGGAAACCGTCGCCGACACGGCCAGGGTGCTCTCGCGCTTCGTTGACGGGATCATGATCCGCACCTTCGCCCAGGAGGACGTGGAGGAACTCGCCCGTTACGCCTCCGTGCCGGTGATCAACGGGCTGACCGACCTCGAGCACCCCTGCCAGATCCTGGCCGACCTGCTGACCATTTTGGAGCATAAGGGGCGGCTGGCCGGTTTGAAGCTGGCCTGGGTGGGGGACGGGAACAATGTCTGCCACAGCCTGATGTTTGGGGCGGCGCTGACCGGGATGCAGATGGCGGCGGCCACGCCGCCCGGTTTCGCCCCCCGCAAGGATATCGTCGAGGCGGCCCGGAGCCTGGCCGCGGCTCATGGCGGAGCGATCACCGTGATCAATGACCCGGTGGCCGCGGTGCACGAGGCCGACGTGGTCGTCACCGACACCTGGGCTTCTATGGGGCAGGAAGGCGAACACGACGAGCGCGCGCGGGTTTTCCGGCCGTACCAGGTCAACAGCGACCTGACTAAACACGCCCGCCCGGATTTCATCTTCATGCACTGCCTCCCGGCCCACCGCAACGAGGAGGTCACCGACGAGGTGATGGACGGACCGCACAGCGTCGTCTGGGACGAGGCGGAGAACAGGCTGCACGTGCAGAAAGCCCTGTTGTCCATGATACTTTAGACTGATTATATTTCACACATGAAGGAGCAGCTTGACTATGGCGGAAAAGATCGTCCTGGCTTATTCCGGAGGTCTCGACACCTCGATCATCATCCCCTGGCTGAAGGAAAACTACGGCTACGACGTCATCGCCATGGCCGCCGACCTCGGGCAGGGCGAGGAACTGACCGGCATCAAGGAGAAGGCTTTAAAGAGCGGGGCCGCCAAGGTTTACGTCGAGGATGTCAAAGAGGAGTTCGTGCGCGACTACTGCTTTCCCCTGCTGCGCTCGGGGGCGGTTTACGAGGGCAAGTACTTGTTGGGAACATCCATCGCCCGGCCGCTCATCGCCAAGTGCCTGGTTCGGGTGGCGGAGGCCGAGGGAGCGGTTGCTGTGGCGCACGGGGCTACGGGAAAGGGCAACGACCAGGTGCGCTTCGAACTTACGGTTAAGGCGCTCAACCCCGGCCTCAAGATCGTGGCCCCCTGGCGGGAGTGGAACATCCGTTCACGCGAAGAAGCCATCGACTACGCCAACGCGCGGGGCATCCCGGTACCGGTCACCAAGTCGCGGCCCTATAGCATGGACCGCAACATCTGGCACCTGAGCCACGAGGGGGGCGCCCTGGAAGACCCTGCCAACGAGGCGCCGGACGACGTCTATCTCCTCTGCGTGCCGCCGGAGCTTGCGACGAATAACCCGCGCTACCTGATGATCGATTTCGAACAGGGCGTGCCGGTGGCCCTGGACGGCGACAAGCTCGGCCCCGTGGAACTGCTCGACAAGCTGAACACCATCGGGGGCCTGCACGGCGTGGGCATCGTCGACATGGTGGAGAACCGGCTGGTAGGGATGAAGTCGCGCGGTGTCTACGAGACCCCGGGCGGGACCATCCTCGTGGCCGCCCACCGTGAACTGGAACTTTTGACCCTCGACCGGGCCACCCTGCATTACAAGGACATGGCGGCCATCCGGTACGCCGAGCTGGTTTACGACGGCATGTGGTACTCGCCGCTGCGCGAGGCCCTGGACGCCTTTATCGACGTCACCCAGCGGACGGTCACCGGTTCGGTGCGCGTGAAGCTTTACAAGGGCTCGGTGCGCCCGGCCGGCGTTACCTCGCCGTATTCCCTGTACAGCAAGGATTTCGCCACCTTCGAGGCCGACGAGGTTTACAACCAGAAGGACGCCGAGGGCTTCATCAACCTCTTCGGGCTGCCGCTGAAGATGCGCGCCCTGATGGAAAAAAAGGCCGGTTTGCGTGAATAAGCAACCTGTCAATAGTCCAGACTGTTTGCTTTTCAGCATGCATTTTGCCGTCGGCACTAAGCACTTAGCACTAAGCTGTAGGATCGGGTAACCGAATCCTAACGCTCAACGCCAATGCTTAATGCCTGAGACATCTGTAGCTCGAATGCGCTAGGACACTCTACAGAAGTATCCTGTTGGAGGTTGGCAACATGTCGAAGTTATGGGGCGGAAGGTTTCAGAAGCGGGCCGACCGCCTGATGGAGGAGTTTCACTCCTCCCTTTCGTTTGACCGCCGGCTCTACCGCCACGACATCGCCGGGAGCGTTGCCCACTCCCGCATGTTGGGGAGGATCGGGGTGCTCAGCGCCGCCGAGGCGGAGATGGTCGAAAAGGGACTGGCGGCTGTCCTTAAGGACATTGAGGATGGGCGGGTGGAGTTTTCCTCCGAGACGGAGGACATCCACAGCCTGGTCGAGCGGGAACTGGTCAAGAAGATCGGCGACCTCGGCAAGAAGCTGCACACCGGACGTAGCCGCAACGACCAGGTCGCTCTCGACGTGCGGATGTACCTGAAGGACGAGATCCGGGCCGTTCAACAACTGCTGCGGGAACTCCAGGAGACGATCCTGGACGCGGCCGAAGACCACGTCGATACCGTCATGCCGGGCTATACCCACATGCAGCGGGCGCAGCCGGTGACCTTCGCCCACCACCTGATGGCCTACTTTGAGATGTTCCAGGGCGACAGGGAGCGGCTGGAGGGCTGCTTCCAGCGCACCGACGTCATGCCCCTGGGGGCCGGTGCCCTGGCCGGTACGGTCTTCCCCCTGGACCGGGAGTTTGTGGCCCGCGAACTGGGGTTTGCCGCCATTGCGGAGAACAGCATGGACGCCGTTTCCAACCGGGACTTCGCCGTGGAGTTCTGCGCGGCCGCTTCCCTGATCATGATGCACCTCAGCCGTTTTTGCGAGGAGATCGTTCTCTGGTCGTCGGCGGAGTTTGCCTTTGTGGAGGTGGACGACGCTTATGCCACCGGCAGCAGCATCATGCCGCAGAAGAAGAACCCCGACGCGGCCGAACTCATTCGCGGGAAAACAGGGCGGGTTTACGGCGACCTGATGACCCTCCTGACGATAATGAAAGGGCTGCCCCTCACTTATAACAAGGACATGCAGGAGGACAAGGAAGCCCTTTTCGATGCCGTAGATACCGTCAAGAAGTGCCTGATGGTGTTTACGCCGATGCTCAAGACCCTGAAGGTGAACCGTGAGCGCATGGCGGAGGCCGCCCGGGGCGGATTTACGAACGCCACCGACCTGGCGGACTACCTCGTGCGGCGGGGCGTACCGTTCCGTGAAGCTCACGAGATCGTGGGACGCATCGTCCTTTACTGCCTGGCCGAGGGCAAGGACCTGGAGGGCCTGGCCCTGGAAGAATACCGCCGTTTCGCTTCCGTCTTTGCCGAGGACGTTTATGAGGCTGTTAATCTTGAAACCGTGCTTGCCGCCCGCCGTCTCCGCGGGGGCCCGGCGCCCGAAACGGTCCGGTCAGCAATTGCCAAAGCCAGAGAGAGAATCTAGGCTCCGATGGCAGAGGACAGGTTCGGCTGCGCGTCCTACACTAAAAACCATGGCGCATATGGCGCACATTAAGCCTGCCAGAGCCCTCAGGAGTCTGGCAGGTCTTCTTTCTTTAGGACAAATTTACAAACACCTTTACCCTGGCCTACACAGATGTCCTGTTGGCATACGCTACCGAGCAGACCTGACCGTTACCTGCCCATGGGGTTGTGTATTGACAAGAAACGACAAAATAGGGTTATTGTCTACTAGTGTCCCAAATTATAGCATGAAACTATGCACTTTGGCAGAATACGCAACTTGCGGAATGTCTCAACCTGGTATCAGGCTTCCCAAAACTGTGTATCTGATCATTCTATGACTTCCATTGTCTGGTCAAGTAAGCCTGTCTATTAGACCGTGGGGAGGAAAAGATTGATGAAGCCGCTTGCATGTCTGGTATTAGGCCGAAAGATATGCTTAATTAGTATTTTATACACCGTTACCTTGCTGAGCGTAATGCTGTTAGTATGCCATCCAGCTACAGCTTTTTCGGGCGGCTCTGGAACAGCAGATGATCCCTATCTGGTCGAGACTGCGGAACACCTCAATATGGTCCGCAACGATCTGACTGCGCATTACAAGCAGGTGGCCGACATTGATCTAGGAGTATTTACACCAATTGGATGGCGGGAGGACTCGTGTGTTGGATTTTCAGGTACTTACAACGGCAACGGTTATAAGATTACAAATGCCCAGATAAAGGCGAAGATTGCCAGCAATGACTGGGTGTGGGGAGGAAGACCCTATTACCAGGTGTATGGCGGAATATTTGCAATCTTGACAGGCACCGTAACCAACTTGGTGGTTGAGGGCACTTGCGAACCTTTAACTAAAGGTTCACTTCCTCCACCAGGAGGGTATGGTAACTTTGGTGTGGATTATTATATGGGACTGATCGCTGGAATATGTGATGGAACAATAACCAAGTGCGGTGCCGTAGGTTATATAGACACTAATCAACTGGGTGGTGTATTGGTTGGCGTTTCTACTGGCGGCACATTCAATGATTGCTATTCTCGTGGTAATGTTGTTATCGACGATTATCAATGGGACCCTTACGTTTTAGGTCGTAGCACTTCCGTTGGTGGCTTGGTGGGTAGTGGGTCGGTCGAATTAAGTCATGTAAACCGATGCTATAACACTGCAAGAGTTACTGCTGCTAGCGGGAAAATAACACTTCGGCCAAGAGGATTGATGGGGTATTGGGATGAACCTGAAGCTTATGACTTCAATGACTGTTACTACGATACTGATACTACTGGTTGTACAGATACGCTCTTAGCTACGCCAAAAACCACTCCCGAAATGAAGCAGCAGGCGACCTTTATAGGCTGGGATTTTGAAAACACCTGGGGTATCAGCCCAGGTATTAACGATGGGTACCCGCACCTTCTTTGGCAGTCAAGTTCACCATACCCTTACCTGTCAGGCTTGGCTGCCGCCGAATACTACAGTGGCTTCGACCCGTTATTGAGAGATCCTGCCTGCTTCGCCGGAGAACCTGTAGACCTCGGTACAGGCGCCTATGTTACTGAGGGGACTCTGCTTAAGGTGAGAGGCACACAGGAGATCCCTTTCACTGTCTCCTACAATTCCCTGCTGTTGAGCGAGGGACCGCTTGGGAGAGGATGGAATCACAACTATGAAAACAGACTCCAGGAACTGCCTGGGGGAGATGTAACAGTATTCTGGAGCGCTAACCGCAAAAATACCTTTACCAGCGCTGGCGGCGGTAGTTACACTTCCACCGACCTTGCTACCCGCTTCGACACCCTCATCAAACACCCAGACGGCACCTTTACATTGACTCGCAAAGACCAAAGCGTCTGCGAGTTCGACTCTTCTGGCCGGATGACCGCGCACCGTAACGGGCGAGGTCAATCCCTGACCTTTACGTATGATCAGTCTGGTCGGCTGCAGTACATCATCGAACCCGTCTCGGGCCAAACCCTGACCCTGCAATACAACGAAAATGGTCTGATCAGCACGCTGTCCGACCAAGCAAACCGTCAGGTCTCCTTTACTTACGACGGGAACGGCTGCCTTACTGGAATCACCGACCCCCTGGGGCAAACCACCACCTACACCTACAACTCCATCGGCCAGATCCTTACGGCTACCGACCCCGAGGGAGTGCAGACCTTCAGCAACACCTACGACGAGTTGGGCCGGGTCGTTGTTCAGGATGACGCGGTTGAAGGTAACCAGCCGTTCGGCTTCGCCTATGACGAGGTGACAGAGCCCGGAAAGATCATCACCACCGTCACCGACCGTAACGGCAGCACGCGCATCCTGACCCACGACAGGTCGTATCAACTGCTCAGCATCGTGGATGAACTTGGTCATACCACCTCCCACACCTACGATGCGGACGGCAACCGGCTGACCACCACCGATGCGCGCGGCAACACCACCGTTTTCACTTATGATGACCGTGGCAACATGCTCACGGCCACCGATGCGGCCGGGAACATCACCGTCATGACCTATGATGATAAAAACAACCTCCGTACGGTGACCAACCCGCACGGCAAGACCGTCGCATTCACCTATGACGACAACAACAACGTCACCAGCATCACGGATCCCCTTGGTAACCAAACGACTTTCACCTACGACGACAACGGCCTGATGCTCACGGAGACTGCGCCCCGGCAGGGCACCACCAGCTACACCTACCAGGGCGGGCTTTTGAGAACGGTGACCAACCCCGCCGGCAACACTACCACCTACGGTTACGACGCGACGGGCCGGCCGGTAACCCAGACCGACGCGGCCGGGAAGGCCACCACTTTCGCGTATGACGCCGCGGACAACCTGACCGGCATCACCGATCCGCTGGGAAACACGACAAGCTTCACCTATAATAGCTGGGGGGACAGGCTCACCATAACCGACGCCCGGGGCAACACCACGACCTTCGTCTATAACGGCAACGGTAAGCTTACCAGCGTCACCGACCCCCTGGGCCACCAAACCTTACACGAATACGATGGCGAGGACCGACTGGTGAAGACCATTGACGCCCGCGGGAACGCCACCGTATTCCAACGCGACACCAAGGGGAGGCTGACCGGCATCACCGATCCCTTGGGCAACACCACGACCATGAAGTACGACGCGGTGGACAACCTCGTGGGTACGATTGACGCCCTCGGCAACCGCATCCTGACGGTGACCTACGACGCCCTTAACAACCCCTTAACCGTTACCGACGCTCTGGGGAACACCGTCACCAACGAATATGACAACTTGAGCCGCTTGGTGCAGGTGACCGACCCCCTCGCCAGGATCACCCGGTACGGCTACGACGACCTGAACCGGTTGGTGCAGGTCACCGACGCCTTGAGCGGATTGAGCAGCCAGACCTTCGACGCCGACGGCAACAGAGATACCCTGACCGACCCCAACGGCAACCGGACAATGTTCCACTTCGACCTCGCCGGAAGACTGACCGGCGAGACCTCCGCGGCGGGCTACACCGTCTCCCTCGCCTACAACGCCAGGAACCTGCTGGAACGGGTCACCAACGCCCGCGGGCAGATCATCGCCTACACCTACGACGACGCGGGGCGCATCCAGACCGCAACCGACCCGAGCGGAACCATCTCCTACACCTACGATGAAAACGGCAACCTCTTAACGGTCACCAACGGCAGCGGGAGCATCACGAGGGAGTATGACGCCTTAAACCGCATCAAGCAGTATACCGACGCCAGGGGGAACACCATCCAATACACATACGACGCCGTCGGCAACCTGGAAACCCTGACCTATCCCGACGGGCGGCAGGTCACCTACCGGTACAACGCGGCCAACCTGCTCACCGGCGTCACCGACTGGGCCGGACGCGTAACGACTTACGACTACGACCAAAACGGGCGGCTGATTAAGACAACCCGGCCCAACGGCACCATCCTGACTTACAGCTACGATGACGCCGGGCAGCTGCTGCAGATCAAAGACGTTGATGCGCAGGGTAATGTGATCGTTCAGTATGACCTAACCTATGACAACGTGGGGAATGTCCAAACGGAGGTTCCTGCGATCGAACCGCAGCTGTTTGAAATGTCTAACGCAGTCATGACCTATACAAGCGATAACCGTATCCAAACCTATAATGGTCAGTTGGTGGAATACGATACCGACGGGAATATGACGCTCGGACCTTTGAACGGGGAAATGACAACCTTTACGTACGATGTCCGGAACAGACTGACCGCAGCCGAAGAAACATCGTACCAGTATGACGCCGAAGGGAACCGGATCAGCGTAACCGACAGTGTCTACAACACCCAGGATAGCTACGTCGTCAACCCGAACGCTGCTCTCAGCCAGGTGCTGGTGAAGACCGATGAGCAAGGACACCAGACCTATTACGTCTACGGCCTGGGTTTGATCGGCCAGGAGGAGAACGAATCGTATCGAACTTATCACTACGACCTGCGCGGCAGCACGGTGGCGCTGACCGACGCCAACGGCGCCGTCACCGACCGATTCCAGTATGCGCCTTATGGGGAACTGGTCGGCCATGAGGGCACTTCGGGCACACCGTTCCTGTATAACGGTCGCGACGGCGTGATGACCGACGCCAACGGTCTCTACTACATGCGGGTGAGGTACTATGATCCAGAGATTCGCCGATTTGTGAACCGTGATAGCCTATTGAGTTCGATCAGCAATTCCCAGGGGCTTAATCGGTATGTTTTTGTGGAGGGACAGCCGGTTCTGAGGATAGACCCTACAGGGGATAAGTATATCATGGCCGATGTTCCACTACCCCCTCCTTTACCTAGCCTTGGTTTGGGAATCGACTTGGATACCGGAGAACTAGTCTGGAGTGCTTCCGCGCTTAGTCTTGGGGGAGAAGTCTTCTATTCTCCCAATGAATTTCAACCCGGTTGGTATTTTTATGGAGAAGCGGCTTTTATCAAAGGTGGGCAAGTGAACTACGGACCCTTAGGGTCTAACACTGCGAACTGGGGTGGTTCGGTCGGTCTTGGATGGTCTGGTGGTGGCGGAGTAACCTATCAAGACACCGTCACTAATACCTACAATACCTGTAAAGGTTTTGCTACCAATCGCTATCAGGATGTCAAACGAAGAATCTTTGAATCCAAGAGTCCAGGTAGTCAAGCCACTAATCGTCAGTATTATAATCTTAGAATAGTAAACGATCCGCAGTGGGTTTCTAGCGGCACAACCAACAATCTTCGGGTACTCAACGACCCGCTCTGGCGATAGCTCTGCCGTAGTTCATAACCAGATAGGAGTGTCTTGCTTGAATCCTGCAACATGTTTTGGCTTGATTGTTTTAGTTTGTTCAGTTCTGACTTTGGTTTACAGACAACAGTATGCCAAGTTTTTGCAGCAGTTCTATAGAATTGGTTCTTACTCTTTTTGGCTGAAGTTCACAATCATAACGTCACCTATTGCATTCCTAATCGGTGTTGTTGTTGTTTTAGCAAGCTATTGGGCGCGCTAAACATTCAGAGTCACTCATTAAGATTTTGAGACGCCAACGGCGCCGTCACCGACCGGTTCCAGTATGCGCCTTATGGGGAACTGGTCGGCCATGAGGGCACTTCGGGCACACCGTTCCTGTATAACGGTCGCGACGGCGTGATGACCGACGCCAACGGTCTCTATTACATGCGGGCGAGGTATTATGATCCGGAAATTCGGCGGTTCACTAGTAAGGATGTGCTTGTTGGGAGAATAGAAAAGGTCCAGAGTCTGAACCGTTATGCCTATGTAAAGGCTAACCCGGTGCTGTTCGTAGACCCAGCTGGATTGGATGCGGGCTGGGCTGAGATGGGTCCCGACCCTTATGGTCACTGGGGTCTTACGCACAAATACGGAACAACAATCGGTCGTGCTTTAGTGCTTGATATCGGAGTCGTAAAAGACGAAAGAAATGACGATAGGTATTTCTACGTGGGACCCGGAGCATCCGCAGGTTTACCTATCTCCCCATACAAGACCCAGAGTCAACAGCCGTTTTGCAGGGGAATGAGTATCAACGTATCAGCTGCTCACGTTCTTGGAGGAGCAGTCAGTAATCCACTAGCATTGAAATGGAATCCTTCTTGGGACATTGGGCTAGCTGCTCCTGGTGCATCAGCTACAGCAACTTACGGATTTCGCCTTCCGTCAGAGATGTTTATTAGGGTTCTAACCGGAAGGCCTCAAGACTTAAGCCAAAACCTGATTGACTATATGTTGTAGAGACTACAGTCAGCTAAGAAGGGTGATAGATCAATGAATACAGATCTGACTATATTTGCGGGTATCCTAATCGCATGGGGAATCCTAGGGTGGTATAAGTGGGAAGCGTTTGCGCGATTCCACGCAAGGAACTACTTTTGGAGAGAAGCTAAGCCAGAAGAATTTAGAGCATCCATCAAAAGCCTATCTATTATAAGTCTTTCTGTGGGGATACTGATTCTTTTGGTACAATTGGTGAGAGCGATTGCGATCTGCTTTGCTAACTAACCAATTACTGGTTGGACAATTTGGGCTGCGTCTATCACTTTGGCCTGCGCGCTAGCACCGTTGCCCTGACGGATGAAAACGGTAGCGTCACGGATCGGTACCAGTATGCGCCGTACGGGGAGCTGGTCGGCCATGAGGGCACTTCGGACACACCGTTCCTGTATAACGGCCGCGACGGTGTGATGACCGACGCCAACGGTCTCTACTACATGCGGGCGAGGTATTACAACCCGCAGGTACATTACTTCCTCAGCAAAGATACTTTGCTTGGTAATATCGTCAACGGCCAGAGTCTGAACCGTTATGCCTATGTAAAGGCTAACCCGGTATCAAACGTTGATCCGAGTGGTCTTAAGCCGTTAATGGGTGCCACAGCCTACGAGGAGGAACTATTCCGTCGGCAGTACGAGGAACTCCAAGCGGACAATTCAATAGTGATCAGTAGTCAAGAACGGTACTCTTTAGGTCCTTATTCCAGGCGCGGGGCAACTCACGCCATCTCACCGCCCCATTGCAGAGCCTTTGCCGAAAGTGGTGTCTTTGAGGAAGTGGAGCCTCGTCCGTGGGGCAGTGCTGCCTGGCGTGGATTAGGCTATTCGGCAGAGGGTTGGATCGGCTGGGGTAATGCAAAGGGTGTGGGTATTGGAGGTAGGATGTTTCTTGTTGAAGGAGAGGAAACCATTGCCTTCGACTTACTGGGCCAGAGAGAGTTAATTATCACAGGAACGTTAGGAAGTCTGGGTGCTAATGCCGGAATTCAACTAGGTCCGAATTGGCGGGCAAAGGCTGGCGTACACGTGGGAATTGGTATTCAGGCTGAACTGAGGTAATGGAGGTTTGACAATCCCTAATGAAGCCTGTTAACCCTAAATGGTTTTATCCTGGGTTTGTATTTAGTTTTGTCTTGCCGGGGATTCTGCTGACTATCAACTATCTGTTGCTAAGAGAGAAAGCGTTAGCCCGGATACAGTTTCTAAAACTTAGTGTATGGATATTCTTGTTCTTCTTTGTAGGAATAACCTTGGAAAGTGTAAGTCAAATGCTTGTTGAAGTCGCCTATTTTGCAGTCAGTTTAGTGTTTACACACATCTGGGTTCGTCAGCAGTATCAGGTATATGCTAAGTCAAGACACGAACCCCCGACACCGCCCTGAGCCAGGTGCTCGTCAAGACCGACGGGCAGGGGAACCAGACCTATTACGTCTACGGCCTGGGTTTGATCGGCCAGGAGGAGAACGGCGTCTACCGGACTTATCATTTTAACCTGCGCGGCAGTACGGTGGCGCTGACCGATAATAACGGCGCCGTCACCGACCGGTACCAGTATGCGCCGTACGGGGAGCTGGTCGGCCATGAGGGCACTTCGGACACACCGTTCCTGTATAACGGCCGCGACGGCGTGATGACCGACGCCAACGGTCTCTACTACATGCGGGCGAGATATTATGATCCCGAGATTCGAAGGTTTGTAAACAAGGATGTTTTGGTTGGGAGTATAGAAAAAGCTCAGAGTCTGAACCGGTACGCTTATGTCAATGGACAGCCGGTTTCACAGGTTGATCCACTTGGGGAAAGCTACATTTCGATTGGGTCTCCATACCCTGTAGGGGTTGGGCTTAACCTAGTGATTGATCTGGATACAAAGGAATTGGGTTATAGTGTTTCAGCAGTCTCTGTTGCAAAATACGGTGAGATTCTCTGGTCACCTAATGAGTTTAAACCAGGCCTATATGGTTATGGGGAGTTCCTCTTCATCAAGGGGGGGCAGGTTAACTACGGCCCAATAGGGGATAACCCAAATTGGGGTGGCGCAGTTGGAATTGGGATCTCCGGTGGGACGGGATTGTCTTACCAAAACACTTTTAAGAATACCTCTACGTTTTGCCGGAACAAGCTCAATGACGTAAGGGAAAGTGTAATAAATCGTATTTATCCGAAAAGGGAGACTACAACTCCTTACACCAATCTCCGAATTGTAAATGATCTGCATTGGGCTATCACGCAGGCTGGGCATACGAACTTACGAATAGTCAATGATCCTTTATGGAATTAGCAATATGGATTATTGTCGGCGAGTGAGGATTATTCAATGGTAGAAAACTATCTTTCGATTCTATTCGGGCTGTCAATCATGTTGTTTTCGGTTCTTACCTTAGTATACCGGATGCAATACGTAAGCTTTATCAAAGAGAAAGTCTATGGATATGGATCAATTGCCTTTTGGCTTAAGCTTACCATACTTACGTCACCAATCTTGTTCTTGATAGGCTTATTGATTTTGCTGATGGGGCTTGATGGTCTGTTCTTGTGTTAGTCAAAGACTGCCCCTGAATACAAGATTTGTCGGCTACTTTTTGGAAGTTGATCCTTGATAATTGATTATTGGTTTGACGTTCCTGCCTTGGGCTTAGATCGACTTGGCGATTCGTCCAGGTTTGTATCCTAGGACGGCCCCGCCCACCTGCCGACGGGAATATGACCTTCGGGCCGCTGAACGGGCGGATGGTGAGCTTTACGTACGATGCCCGGAACCGCCTGACTGCAGTCGGGGGAACAGCGTATCAGTATGACGCCGAAGGCAACCGGATCAGCGTTACGGACGGGGTTTACAACACCCGGACGGACTACGTCGTCAACCCGCACGCTGCTCTCAGCCAGGTGCTGGTGAAGACCGATGAGCAAGGACACCAGACCTACTACGTCTACGGCCTGGGCTTGATCGGCCAGGAGGAGAACGGCGTCTACCGGACTTATCATTTTAACCTGCGCGGCAGTACGGTGGCGCTGACCGATAATAACGGTGCTGTCACCGACCGGTTCCAGTATGGGCCGTACGGGGAACTTGTCAATCATACTGGCGGCACGGATATTCCGTTCCTGTACAACGGCCGCGACGGCGTGATGACCGACGCCAACGGTCTCTACTATATGCGGGCGAGGTACTATGATCCGGAAATTCGGCGGTTTATCAACAAGGATGTTCTGGTTGGGAGGTCCGGGTAATGACACTGCCTATCGAGGGTACAAGTTGCTATACAATCCGTCGTCGGAGTGTGAAGGACAGCCCGGACTACTTTAGACTACTCAAGACCAGTGGAGATCTGTAGTTAACTCGGATCACAGGTTTCTCAGAGGGGGAAGATTTAGGATGGGGTTCAAAGCTGCTGTAGCAAAAGTTCTCCTTGTAACGTTGGTTCTCACAATACTTCCTGTTCTATTAGCAGATGCAAATGTCTACACCTACGATGACCTTGGTCGCTTGACTGCGGTGACCTACCCAAATGGCGATACGCTCAACTACTCCTACGACGCCGGGGGGAACCTGCTTTCCGTGACTTTTGCGGACAAGTCTCCTCCAATAGTAAACAGTACCGATCCTGTAAACGGTGCAACTGGCGTTCCAATAGACAAGACTATTGTGGTTACCTTCAACGGGACCGTTGTCCAGGGAGTGTATTTTAGTGACATTACAGTTACAGAGAGCACCTATGGTTCAGCAATCAGTCATTCAGCAAGCATAACCGATAGAACGCTAACCATTGATCCAGCCAGTGACTTAGCTAACGGCACTCACTACACGGTAACCATTCCGGCAGGGGCCGTCAACGACACGGCGGGCAATGCCCTGGCCAGCGAGTATAGCTTTAGCTTTACTACCGGCGACGCGCCGGACACTGTTGCACCTGCTGTTTATAGTACCGATCCGGTTGATGGCGCAACAGGTGTCGCCGTGAACAAAACCATTGGAATAATCTTCAGCGAAACTGTAGTTGAAAGCGTATACTTCGGGGACATCACGATTTCGGATGGTAATTCCGTAGTCAGTTACACGTACACTATCGCGGATACCACACTGACCCTCGATCCGGTGAACGATCTGGCGTACACCACTATATATACCGTGACCATTCCGACGGGAGCGGTGAAGGATACGGCAGGCAATGAGTTGGCCAGTGACTACGTGTTTAGCTTTACCACCGGGGACGTCCTAGATACCACCCCGCCCACAATAAGTAGCACCGACCCGGCAGACGGGGCGACGGGAGTGGCAGTGAGCCAGACCGTGAGTGTCACCTTCAGCGAGCCTATAGTGCAGGGGACAAGCTTCGATGGGATCAGTCTGACTGACAGCTTGGGGACGGCGGTGTCCTACAGCGCGAGCGTTAGCGGTAGTTCGCTAACCATAGACCCGATAAGCGACTTGGTTTACAGCACTACCTATACGGTGACGGTACCCGCGGGAGCGGTAAACGACGCGGCGGGTAATGCCCTGGCCAGTGAGTACAGCTTCAGCTTCACAACCGGTAGTGTTCCCGATACCACACCGCCCACCATAATCAGCACGGATCCTGCTACTGGTGCCACGGGCGTAGGGCTAAGCAAGACTGTCACGGCCACCTTTAGTGAGGACATTATAGCCGGTGGGTCGTTTGACTCCATAACCATAATCAATACCAAGACCGGTAACCCGGTTCAGATCACCAGGTCTATTCAAGGCAACATTCTACTCCTTAACCCCACCAGCAATTTCGCTAAACGAGCAACCTACAAGGTCGTTATTCCGGCGGGAGCTGTACAGGACACGGCAGGCAACGGATTCAGCGACCAATACAGCTTCAGTTTTACCACCGTAAGATAGGAACCACTTCAATCTGAAGGCCGGCCTGTTCTAACAGGCTGAGGTACTGCGGACTGGTAAACTGGCTGCCCTGATTGCTGTTCAAGATTGCCGGTTTGGCTCGGGTAAAGGCCTGCTGAACCGCAACCAGTACAAAGGAGATCTCCAGTCTCTGGTTCAGCTCCCAGCTCACCACGTAGCGGGAGTACCAGGTTCATAACGGCCACCAGGCCAGTTGAGAAATCGTCTTTCTTCTTTAAGAATTTCCAGCACGACCTGCGCCTTAAAGCTGGATGGATAATTCTTCCGCATAGTTGTGATACACCTTAATGTTGTCTTTTTCGTGTCTAAATTCTTGGGTATTATACCGCGGGGGCCCGGCGCCCGAGACCGTTCGCGACGCGATCGAGAAGGCCCGGCAAAAGAGCGCGACTGAAGAAAAATGAGGGTGGCCGCGTGGGGGACTGGATAATAAGATAGGGTTTGGGAGGAGGGAAGGCCATGGCCAAAAAATCCTTCAACGAGAAACTCAATAACTCTAAAGGTTTACCGAAAGTGCAGTTTGTGGGTTTTGACAGCGAAATGGCAAAGCGCTTCGGTGCCGGTAACATGCTGATCGCCGCTCCCATCGAGTACGATGAGGTTATGAAGAGGATTCCGAAAGGGAAGCTCATCACTTCCGAAGAGATCAGAGCATTTCTTGCCAGGAAACACAACGCTGACTTTACCTGCCAGCTTACGGCGGGAATATTCATCAACATCGCCGCCAATGCGTCACAGGAACGGGAGGACCTGGGAGACAGTGACATAACCCCGTACTGGCGTACATTGAAAAAAGGCGGCGAATTAAACGAAAAGTACCCAGGCGGGATAGAAAAGCAGAAAATGTTGTTGGAAATGGAGGGGCACGAGGTAATAAGGAAAGGAAAGCGATTTTTCGTAAAGGACTACGAGAACGCGTTGTTTCAACTATAAATGCTGGTCTTGGTCAGCCAAGTCCCATACAGGTATTCGTGCGCCGTGATCGGTGGCACCCGGTAAAGGCTTCGGGATTGGCGGCAAGAAAGCCTGCGACGTCTCGGGGAGCGGGCTCGGCACAGCACAGCCAGATGTAACCAGTGGAGCAGCTTTACTGAACAGACCTGGCTTTTTTCAGCCAGGTTTGTGAATTTCAACGCATAAAACAGCTTCCGTGAGCCTGAAAGAGAAGCATGTTGCTGAGGACAGGCTGAGGCAATAATTTGCAATTGCTTTTTGCTTCTTTCATAAAGTTTGATAGAGGTATAAAATGCGGAAATCTCTCGCGAATGAAAGGAGGTACCTTATGTCTAGAGTGCTGCGTGTCAACGTGTCGGACAAGAGCGTACGCTGGGAGGACCTTAAGCCGGAGTATGCCTTGCTGGGGGGGCGGGGCCTGACCTCAAGGATTGTTTACGACGAGGTTGACCCAACCTGTCACCCGCTGGGACCAGGCAATAAACTGGTCTTTGCGCCCGGTTGCCTGACCGGAACCTATGCTCCCAGTTCCGGGCGGCTTTCGGTGGGAGGCAAATCCCCTCTGACCGGCACCATCAAGGAGTCCAACGCCGGGGGGATCAGTGGCCAGAAGATGGCCAGCCTGGGCATTGCCGCGCTGGTTGTCGAAGGATTGCCTCAAGAACAGGGTTTTCACGTCCTGGTTATCGGTGACGGCGAGGCCCGGCTGGAGCCCGCCGGGGACCTGGCGGGCCTGGGCTGCTACGAGCTGAACGAGCGGCTGTGGGCGAAGTACGGCGAAGGCTGCGGCATTATGTGCATCGGCCCGGCCGGCGAAAACAAGATGGTCATGGCCGGAGTGTCCACAAATGACCGGGAAAACCATCCCGGACGCTATGCCGGGCGGGGCGGCCTGGGCGCGGTGATGGGGAGCAAGGGGCTGAAGGCTGTCGTTCTCCAGACCAAGCAGACTTACGGCGTGAACCCGGCGGACACGGAGAAATTCAAGGACGCCGTCAGGCGTCTCAACAGGGCCCTCAAGGAGCACGCGGTAACGGGGCAGGCTTTGCCTACGTACGGCACCGCGGTTTTGGTGAACATCCTGAACGAGGCCGGCGGCCTGCCGACCAGGAACTTCAGCGCCGGGCGCTTCGAAGAGGCGTCCAAGACGGGCGGCGAGGCGATCGCCGAGGCCGTCAAGGCGAGAGGCGGCAAGGGCGAGTGCGGCCACGGCTGTCACCCCGGCTGCGTGATCAGGTGTTCGAATATTTACCCCGACGAGAAGGGCGAGGTGCTCTGCGCGCCGGTAGAATACGAGAGCACCTGGGCGCTGGGGGCCAACTGCGGGATCGGCAATCTGGACCACATTGCCATGCTCAACCGGCTTTGCAACGACGTGGGCCTGGATACAATAGAAGCGGGGGTCACCCTCGGCGTGCTGATGGAAGCAGGGGTACTCGCGTTCGGCGACGGTCCGGGAGCCATCGAGCTGCTGGATAAGGACGTCCGCAACGCCACTCCGCTGGGGCGGGTTTTTGGCTCCGGTGCCGCCGTCGCCGGCAAGGTCTACGGCGTCCGGCGGGTGCCGGTCGTGAAGGGGCAGGGGCTCCCTGCCTACGACCCGCGCGCCGTCAAGGGCATCGGGGTGACCTACGCGACCAGCACGATGGGTGCCGACCATACCTCGGGGTACGCGGTGGCGGCTAACATCCTTGGCGTCGGCGGCAAGGTCGACCCGTTGAAGCCCGAAGGCCAGGTGGAACTGTCCCGCAACCTGCAAGTAGCCACCGCCTATGTGGACGCCACGGGCTTGTGTCTGTTTACGGCCTTCGCGCTTCTTGACATCCCGGATTCGCTGGTGGCGACCGCGGATCTTATCGCGGCCAGGTATGGCGTGCAGTTCACTGTTGATGACGCCGTTAAGCTGGGCCAGCAGATCCTGACCTGGGAGCGGGCCTTCAACAAGGCCGCCGGCTTTAATGAAGCCGAGGACCGCCTGCCTGATTTCTTCAAGACCGAGCCCCTGCCGCCGCACAACACCGTGTTCGACGTCCCGGACGCCGAACTGGACGAGGTTATGAAACCTTTCCAAGCATAACGCTGAGCACTCAGCTGTCGGCATCCAGATGCGGGCTTCGCCCGTACCAGCACTCGGTACCCGGATTGGGGGGTATGAGGCCGGCGGCGGCCAGTCAACCAACCTAGCTTTTGTAAGAACGCTCCAGCGCTGAATGCCAGTAGTCTGGACGACTGACGAAATTAACCCCGGTGGAATTCGCAAACTTAATTAGTATTCCTAAACAGGTTACCTACTACCGGCTTAACCTTTCGGGTTAAGCCTCGGGGGGTGTGCGCGGTGCGCGTCGAACTGAGGGTATTCGCCTCATTGCAGAAATACCGCCCCGACCTGGCGGGCGGGGAGCCGTTGGACCTTGAGGTTCCTGAAGGGAGTACCGTGGAAGACGTTCTGGCCGGGAT